>DASTZI010000146.1:0-19202 GCA_035764385.1 Vicinamibacterales bacterium | reverse complement strand
CGGCAACAGCGAAGACGACGTCAACTGGCTGCGTTATGCGGATGTGGCGGTCATCGTCCAAGACGGTCATGCCGGGGTGGATCCGCGCATGTTGTCCAAGCTCCCGACAGCGCACGTCTCGCAACAACCCGGCCGGCTTGGGTGGAGCGAGGCGATCGTCGAATGTGTGGCCGAACTGCTGAACGAACGCGCGCAGGCCGGAACGGGAAACGGGCCGGCTTAGGGCCAACGTAGGCGCCGACCCTGAAGGTCGCGCTACAGTCTGTCCGGGTGACGAATACGGCGCGCGACGGATGCCGAGGCGGCCTCATACAAAGGAAGATGCGTCGAGTGGCGGGGGCGCGCCACCTTGGCAAGACGTGCTGATGCCTCTTCGTATTCGCGCTTCGCAGGCGCGCGAGTGACGGCGGTCGGCGGAATCGTCAGTGGGATCGAGGAGCCGTGCCCGCCACTCCAGCTTCGAGTTCCTGCTCGAGCCGCGCTACCAGCGCATCGAGCTCGGTCGAGACCGCGCGAACGGTATCGGGCTGACTGAGATCGACACCGGCGCGCGCAAGCAGATTCATCGGGTAATCGTTGCCGCCCGCTCGCAGCAGATTCAGATACCGGTTCACCGCATCGTCCCGTTCGCCCGGATTATTCGAACGAATGGCCTGCATCAGGCGGGCGGTCGACGCAAAGCACGTCGCGTATTGATAGACGTAATACGGCGTGCTGAAGAAGTGCGGAATGCGAGCCCACGTCACCTTGGAAATCTCTTCCTTGTCGATGACGTCGCCATAGTAGGCGTCGAGGAGCGACGCGTAAATCGTGTTGAGCACGTCGGCGGTGACCGGCTGGTCCTGCTCGACGAGGCGGTGCGCCTGCAGTTCATAGTCCGCAAACATCACCTGCGTGTAGAACGTGCTCGCGATGCTGTCGATGGCGTGCTGCAGGAGCACAATCCGCTCCTCGCGGCTGCGGGCGCGCTCGAGCATCAGGTCGAGGAACAGCGCCTCGTTCAGCGTCGAGGGGACTTCTGCCACGAAAATCGTGTAACCCGCATAGACGAACGGCTGCGTCTGATGCGACAGCAGCGTATGCATCGAGTGCCCCATCTCGTGAGCGAGCGTGAAGACGGCGTCGAGCGTCTCGTTGTAGTTGAGCAGCATGTACGGATGCGCGCCGTACACGGGCGCTGAATACGCACCACTGCGCTTGCCGCTGTTTTCAAAGACATCGATCCATCGCCCGTCGAACGCGCTGCGGACGTTCCGCTGATAGTCGCCGCCGAGCGGCGCCACCGAGTCCACAATCCACGCGCCGACCTCGTCGTAGGCATACCGTGCCGGGTGTTCCACGAGAGGAATGAAGACGTCATAGAGCCGATACGTCGAGACACCGAGCATGCGCCGCCGCAGGCGGTGATATCGGCGCAGCGGCTCGACGCCCTGCTTGGTGACGGCGATCAGATTTTCGACGACCGAGGTCGGAATGTTGTTGCCGTGGAGGGCGGCGTCGAGCGTGGTCTTGTAGTCGCGGGCGCGGGCGTGAAACCAGTCGCGCTGCAGCACGCCGTTGTACAGCGCGGCGAATGTGTTCTGGTTGTCGGCAAACGCCTGGTGAAACGTCCGGTAGGCGTTGGCTCGATCGTCCTGGTTCCGGTTTGTCTCGAGCAGGGCGCGGTACTGTCCGTAGGTGAGCGTGACCTTGCTGCCGTCCGACAGCACAATCGACGGAAACTTCACGTCGGCCGTGGTCAGTGCCGCATAGCTGTCGTGGGGAACGCTGTTGAACCGCCCGGCATAGGACATCAACCGCTCGCCCGGTTCGTCGAGCACATGTTCCTGCTCATGAAACAAACTCTCGATGGCGAAGCGATAGACGGCGAGTTCGTGGTTCGTATCGAGCCAGGCGCGGACAGTCTCGATGGGGATCGCGAGCAGTTCGGGATTGAACCAGGAGCTTGCCTGCTGCTGCCGGGCAAACAAGATCTGCACCTGCTGGCGTCGCGCGTTGATTTCGTTGTTGCGCTGGTCCTCGTCGTAGTGCAGCGCCGCGAAGTACCACACACGGTAGCTGAGCGCGCCCATCGCGTCCATCGCCTTGAAGGCGCCGACCAGCCGCTCAGGCCCTTGAGCCAGCGTTCCCTGAAATCCCGGAAAGGCCGCAATCGCCTCGTCGAGCTTCGTGTACGCCGCATGCCACTCGTCCCAGCTCTGACAAATCGACGTGAGGTCCCACTTGTATCGCGGCGGAATCGCGTCGCGGGTCGGAAGATTACCGGGCTCAGGGCGGAAGGTGTCTAGCGGGGGCATCCGACGATGGTAAGTGGAAAAGTGGAAAAGTAGAGAAGTGGAAAAGTAAGTCTTTACGTAATAGGTCGCGTCAGGCACCAAAGTGCGTCTGGGTTATCTCGATTGTGCAAGCAGCAGCTTTTTCAACACCGGATAGTCGACCGGGAGCCGCTCGCTGTGGCGCGGGCGCTTGATCGCGTCGGCCAACGCCGGCGGCAGCGGAATCGCCTGGCCAATGGCCGGCTCAACCACTTCACGGAATTTCGCCGGATGCGCGGTCGCGAGGAACACGCCGGGCCTGTCTCCGGGCTCGATGGCCAGCGCCTGGCGCAAGCCGAGCCACGCGATCGCCCCGTGGGGATCCAGCAGGTATCGATGCTGACCCCATACGGCCCGGATTTCCGCGACGACCGTCTCGTCGTCGAACGCCGCGCCTGCGATATCGCAGCGGAGCGCGTCGAAGCTCTCGCCATACATCGCACGCATCCGCTCGAAGTTGCTGGGCGCCCCGACGTCCATCGCGTTGGCAACCGTCTTCACCGACGCTCGCGGCTTGTATTCGCCGGTCCGCAGGTATTCGGGCACGACGTCGTTGACGTTGGTCGCAGCAACGAACCGCTCGATCGGGAGGCCGATCCGCTTTGCGATGAGGCCGGCCGTGAGGTTTCCGAAGTTGCCGCTGGGGACAGACACGACAGGAGCCTTGTAGGGGCCGGCGTTAGCCGGCCCGAGACCGGCAAGCACGAAGTAATAAAACACCTGTGGGAGCAGCCGGCCGAGGTTGATCGAATTGGCCGGCGTCAGCCAGACGTGTGAACGCAGATCGTCGTCTGCGAACGCCTGTTTCACCAGCCGCTGGCAGTCGTCAAACGTCCCATGAACGGCCACAGCAAAGATGTTGTCGCCGAGCGACGCCATCTGGGCTTCCTGAACGTCGGTGACCTTCCCTTCCGGATACAGGACGACCACGCGCGTGTCCGGCACGCCGTGGAACGCCTGCGCGACCGCGCTGCCAGTATCGCCGGAGGTGGCCACCAGGATCGTCAGTGGGGTGCCATCGGTGAAGTGATGAAGCAGACGTGCCTGCGTCCTTGCACCGACATCCTTGAAGGCCATCGTCGGGCCGTGAAACAGTTCGAGCGACCAGACGTTGTCGGTGACGGGCACCAGCGGAATCGGGAAATCGAGCGCATCGCGGACGAGCGCCCGCATGTCCGCCGCGGAGATCTCGTCGCGAAGCAGATGCGAGCCGACGATCGTGCCGATCTCGACGATGTCGCCGGCAGCGGCGCGAATGGCCGCGAGCTGATCCATCGACAGCGGATCGAGGCGCTCGGGCATGTACAGCCCGCCGTCGGGCGCCGTCCCGGCAAACAATGCGTCGATGAACGGCACCGCAGGTGACGCCCCGCGGCTGCTAATCCATCTCATACCTTCACCGATTCAGGACGAATCGGCACGGGACGCCCCTCGTTGTCGACGGCGACGAGCACGACCTCCGCCTCAGTCACTTTGACCTTCTCGCCACGCTCGATTCCACGTTTGGCGGCATCCCAGCCCCACCGCTCGGCCTCGACTTCGACGCGGATCGTCACCGAGGTCCGTCCTACCTGCACGACTGAAGGAAAGAAGCTCACGAGATCGCCGGTATAGACCGGCTCGTGGAACTCGACTTCGCGCATCGCCTTGGTGACGTAGAGATGCGGCGCCACCTTGAACGCCTCGACGCCCGATGCCAGGTCGATGTGCGAGAGGATGACGCCGCCGAAGATTGTCCCGTGCGCGTTGGTGTCCTTCGGCATCATGACGACTTTGATCGCCGGCATGCGGTCGCTCATCCCGTCAGCATAAATGTGGACGCTGCCGCCCTCCAAGAAATTTGCGGCGGTGCCGATAAGCACGATCGGATTGAACGAAAAGCGTTTATCATCAACCTCTGATGGTTCACATCAACTGATGTCGGAAGGACATCCCACTAGATGAGCACGATGACGAACGGCCGCCCGGCCGCGCCGCCGCTGCCGGCGAGCACCTCGTCGACCACCGCATGGACCGTCCACGATGCCAGCGAGCTTTACGAAGTGCCGCGGTGGAGCAATGGCTACTTCTCAGTCAACGCTCAAGGGCACGTTCAGGTCCATCCGACGAAGGACCAGGCGCGCGCCATCGACCTCAAGGAGCTCGTCGATCGTCTGCAGATGCGCGGGATCAGTCTTCCCGTCCTCGTCCGGTTCACCGACATCCTCAAACATCGCCTCGCGGACATTCACACGGCGTTTCAGGGCGCCATCGCCCAGCACCAGTATCAGGGCGGTTACAGTTGCGTTTATCCGATCAAGGTGAATCAGCAGCGCCAGGTCGTCGAGGAGGTCCTCGACTTCGGCCGCGCGTACAAATTCGGTCTTGAAGCGGGCTCCAAGCCGGAGCTGCTGGCGGTGGTCGCCGTCGCGGACAACGACACGCCCATCATCTGTAATGGCTTCAAGGACGCGGAATTCATTGAAACGGCAATGCTGGCCCTCAAAATCGGGCGCAACATCATTCCCGTCGTCGAGAAATACACGGAATTGGGCCTGATTCTCGAGTACGCGGAGAAAGTCGGGGTTCGTCCTCAAATTGGGATGCGGGTGAAGCTGGCAGCCCGCGGCAGCGGCCGGTGGCAGTCGTCTGGCGGGTTCCGATCGAAATTCGGCCTGACCGTCAGCGAAATCATCCGGGGCCTCGAGGAGCTGAAGGCGCACGGGATGCAGGACTGCCTGAAGCTGCTCCACTTCCATCTTGGCAGTCAGATCACGAACATCCGCATCGTGAAGGGTGCGTTGAACGAGGCGGCTCGCTGCTACACCGAACTGGCGAAGCTTGGCGCGGGTCTCCAATACATTGATGTCGGCGGTGGGCTTGGCGTCGACTACGACGGTTCGCAGACGAACTTCGAGTCGAGCATGAACTATACGCTCCAGGAGTACGCCAACGACGTCGTCTACCACATCCAGACCGTGTGTGACGAAGCAGGTGTTCCGCATCCGACCATCGTCTCGGAAAGCGGCCGCGCCGTCGTCGCTTACCACAGCGTGCTCGTCTTCAACGTGCTGGGAGTATCCGGCTTTGGCGACGAGAAGGTTCCGACGGTCGCCAATCCCGATTGGGAGCAGCCGATCGCCGACCTGATCGACACCTATAACAACGTCAACGCCCGAAACGCGCTCGAGGCCTTTCACGATGCGCAGCAGTCGCTGGACATGGGGCTCAGCCTGTTCAACGGCGGCTATCTCCCGCTTGACCAGCGCAGCATGGCGGAGAACCTGTTCTGGGCGATCTGCACGAAGCTGCAGAAGATCGTCCAGACGATGGCGGAGGTGCCGGAGGATCTGCAGAATCTCGACGAGCAGCTCTCGGACACGTACTTCTGTAACTTCTCGCTGTTTCAGTCGATTCCCGACAGCTGGGCAATCAAGCAGTTGTTCCCCGTAATGCCGATCCACCGGCTCAACGAGAAGCCGCAGAACCACGCGGTGCTTGGGGACATCACGTGTGATTCCGACGGCAAGGTCGATCGCTTTGTCGATCGGCGCGACGTCAAGAAGACACTGCCGCTCCACACGCTGAACAACGACGACTACTACCTCGGGGTGTTTCTGGTCGGCGCCTACCAGGAGATCCTCGGCGACTTGCACAACCTGTTCGGCGATACGCACGCCGTCCACGTCTCCATGGACGAGCATGGCAACGCCCGTCTCGATGCACTCATCAAGGGCGACACCGTCCGTGAAGTGCTCGATTACGTGGAGTTCGATGCTGAAACGCTGCTGTCAAAGCTGAGGACCGACGTCGAGACCGCGGTTCGCGCCGGGCGGATGGACTATGAGGGCGCCGGGCGGCTACTGCGGTTCTACGAAGACGGGCTGCATGGGTATACGTATTTGGAAGGTTAGTGGTCAGTGGTTGGTGGTTCGTAGGGGCCGGCGTCAGCCGGCCCTTTTACTTGCGCGGCTCGACCATCACCCGACCTTCCGCGTTCAGGTAAACGTGATAGTTGTTGCCGTCCTTGCACGAGGCCGCGTAGTCATCCTTGCCCAGCACCTGAACGGCGACCACTTCACCGCACGGTAATCCGTGAAGTGCGATCACCGCCGTCAAGTCCTTCTTGAGCGCCTCATCGTCCTGTGCAGGCGACGCAACCGCAAAAAACGTCGCGGCCACCAGCGATCCGACGAATGACACGATGACTCGTTTCATGGTTCTCTCGCTTTCACAGTTGGAGCGCTGCAAACTTTTTCGGATCCGCAAGAATGCCCCAGATCGCCTCGCGAGAGGACACGATGTCCGACGCGAGCTTCTTGTCGTCGTTTTGAACCAGCGATAGCACCTTCATCACCAGTAGCTCGTACGACCGGCGTAGGTCGGCCAACGTGTCTTTGCCCTTACCCTGGTGAAATTTGCGAAGTGCAGACAGCAGATCGTCCATCTGGTTCTTGAGCGTGAGCTTGCTGAACACGCCAATGGCCTTCGTGTCTTTGAGCTCCTGCTTGAGACCGCTCACGTCGAGAGGCGCGGCGGTGACGGGTATCTTCGTCGCGGGCGCGGCACTCTTGGGTGGGGCTTCTGCTGGCGTTGGTCGCGTTGCCGGTGCCGCAGTGCGCGGCGGCGCCGCGGGCAGTTTCGTCGCCGGGCGTGGCGGCGCGGGCGTTCCCTGCGGTTCAGGTACTACCGGCGCAGGCTGTGGCGGTGCTGGTTCGACGCCCGTCCCCGGAGCCGCGACTGGCGCACCTGGCGTCGGTGCCGCTGCAGGTTCTGATGTGGGCGGCGCTGGTGGTTTGCCTCGTGCCGTCGCCGATTCAGGTTCGGACGCCGTCGCTGCTGACGGGGGCGGCTGCGCACGTTGCTGCGTCTCGACGTCGTCGGGCGTTTCCGCGACAGGGGGATGATGGCTGATGAGGCCGCATCCTCCCATCAGCAGCGAGAGCACAACCGCTGCAAGTGCGAACCTGATTTGAGCAGGGACGCGTTCCATGTCCATCGCTCAAAGTCGGCAACATCAATACCAGCGACATGTATCGACCCAGCGCGTCTCCAATCACCGTAGGTCGAAGTCGAGCTGTACTCGTTCGCGAGTTTCTGAAACCGTGGTTGTCTATCGGCACCCTCCTCGGCTCATGCTTTCTCCCGGCTTCTCTAACTTTTATTGGCCGCCGTGAATGCGCCGGACCAGTTGACGATGAGGTTGATCGTTGTCGATGCAATCGATCTCGTTCGCCTCACCACGAGGAGTCGTCGGCCATCAGGCGAGACATCCCATGACATACCCGGCGTGTCGATGAAATCGGTGTCGAATACGCTGTGGCCGGTCCCATCGGGGTTCCGCCGGGTTCGCAGACATGCGCGTCGCAAACCACTGACGTCCGTTGCGGTAATAGAGCGTTCCGTCGGGTTTCCAGCGCGGTTCAGTGGCGCCGCCGATCGAGACCTGCCCGGCGTTTCTGCCTTCAGGGTACGACCGAAGGAAGAGTTCAGCAGTCCCCGTCTGGCTGCTGCCGCCACCACGCATGCACTGGAGTGTCCGCTTCGCACAGCACGATGACCGTGCCGCCTCGACGGGGCACTTTCTTGACGTGATCGGTCGTGAGAAACCCTATCCACTGCCCATCCGGCGAGAAGAAAGGCCGAATGGCGTCCTCGGTTCCGGGGAGCAACCGAACCTCGCCTGTGGACATGTCTCTGACGTAGAGAACGCGCGCGGAAGCGGACCGCCCCACGTAGGCGAGTGATGTGCTATCGGGAGAGATTGCGATCGCGGGACTGTTGTAGCCCAGTCCCGGAATCTCAGATGCCAGCGCGAGCGGGGCATCCGAAGGCAGCACGATCGAGGTACGTAGCATCGGCGAACCGGCCGTGCTTTTCCCATCGGATTGGTCGGTGGCGTCATCCTGCAACCACGGCAGCGCGGAGTAGACGATCATCATCGCGACGATGATGACGACCGCGAGCGGCCAGGAAAAACGTCGCTTTTCGCGCAAGACGGCTGGGGTCGGCAATGCTGCAATGGGCACTTGCGCGGCGGGTCCAGAAGGCTCGTCGAACTCGATGCGTGCAATGTCGATATGCGGTAGGCGCTTGTGCGGATCCTTCTTCCAGCCCGTGGATGGTCGCGATGTTTGGATGATTCAGCGACGCAAGGAGCTGCGCCTCGCGCTCGAAGCGCGCGAGCCGATCGGGATCGTCAGCGAAGGAGTCTGGCAGAACTTTGATCGCGACTTCGCGACCCAGCCGCGTATCGCGCGCGCGATAGACCTCGCCCATTCCGCCCGCGCCGATGGCGGACACGACTTCATACGGCCCGAGGCGAGCGCCGGGACCCAGCGGCATTCCGTTGTGAGTGGGCGGATTTTAACCGAATTGATCGTTCGGGCCGTTCGGAACGTTCGCACGATGAACGATCCGACGACCCGAACGATTGTGCTAAGACGCCTTCCGCCGGGAGTCGTAAAAGCGTCGGACGGCTCTTTGGAACCGCTCGTTGAGCGGACCCGCGATCTCCGCCGGTACCGGTCCGAGGCGCGACCACTGCGCCTGCGCGCTGCGGACCTCCTGCTCAGCGTTGCGCCAGCGGATTTCCTCGTTCTCTTCAGCCGCGCGGCTGCCGGCAATCGTGTTCGCCGCCAGACGCTCGCGCCATTTCTCCGCGAGCAGTTCCGTTGGCGAGAGCTGGCGCGTCTGTGCGCGCTGCTGCGCGGCCGGCAGGAGGTCTTCCACTTTGGAGAGCAGCTTCTCCATCCGCTTTCGAGCGACCTCAGGGTCCAAATCGGTTCCCGCAAACGCACCCGGCCACGTTCCGACCAACTGTCCGATCGCCTGGTAATAACGGGCCGCGAGATCCTGCTGCACCTGACGCGGCAGCTCCGGCGCCTGCTGCCACTTGACGCGCGCCTGCTGCACGGTCGTGTAGAGCCCCTCCGGCGCATCACCCACGGGTTGACCGTTGTGCGGCAGCAGACCCTCGAGGTCGCGGATGATCGTGTCGCGCGCGGCCGCCTTCTCCTGCAGCGCAAGCTGATCCCGATGCTTGTAGCGATCGAAGAAACGATCGCAGGCACCGCGGAAGCGCTGCCAGACCGCTTCGGATTTCGACTTCCGCACGGGTCCGACCGTCTTCCACTCGGCCTGGAGCCGCTTGAGTTGCGCGGCGGCGTTCTCCCAATCCGTTGAGTCGGCCAGCGCTTCGGCCTGCGCGCACAGCGCTTCCTTCTTCGCCAGGTTGGCCGACCATTCCTCCTTGCGGTGCTTGAGGTCTTCCTGCCTGCGCGTGAAGAACTTGTCGCACGCCGCGCGGAATCGCTCCCAGACGGCCTTTTCGTGGCCACGGCTGACGGGGCCAATCGTCTTCCAGTCAGCCTGGAGTCCCTGGATTTCCGCGGCGGTCTTCACCCAGTCGGTGGAATCGGCCAGGGCCTCGGCGCGCTCGCAGAGCGCAATCTTCGCGGTGAGGTTTCTGGCGCGCTCTTCGTTCTGGACGGCCAGATGGGCGGAGGTGCGCGCGAAGACCTCGTCCTGCGCGGACTTGAACCTTCGCCACATCGCCTCGCCCTGCGCGCGAGGCGCGAGCGCCACCTGCTTCCACCGTCCCTGCAGCTCGCGCATGCGGCGGCTCGCGGTGTCAAGGTTCTCCTCGGTCTTGAGCGCCTCCATCTCCTTGCACAACTCTTCCTGTACCTGGAGGTTCGCCCACCGCTGCCATTCGTCGGCGTCGCGGAGCTCCTGCACGCGCGGGGCGAGCGTCGCGCGTGCGGCCTCGAGTCGGCCCTGGAGCTCCTGACGGTCCTTCTTTGATGGCAGCGGTGCGCGATCGTCGATGGCCGCCCGGATGTCACGCAGCGCCCGGTCGCCGGCCTTCAAGGAGATCTGTTCCGCGGCGGCGAGCGTTTCGACTTGCCGTGCAACCTGCTGCAGCCGCTTGAGGTTGTCTTGTTCGAGTTTCTGGCGGTGCTGCTGGTGGTCGTGCTCCTTCTGCTCGAGCGCCGCAATCGCCTGTTCCAGCCGAGCGCCGGCTTCCGGATTGGCGGCGACGTGCTCGCGGAGCACGTCGGCATCGCGGCGCAGCCCGCGCCACCGCGCCACAATCTCCTCGAGCGGCTGCGCCGAGGCCAGCAGCTGTTCGAGCTCGGTGGCGAGCGTTTCGAGACGTCCGGCGGCCGCCTGCGCCAGCATCCGTCGCCGCTCGCGATCCTCGAACGCACGACACGCGTCCTGGAAGCGCCGCGTCAACGACGCCGCAAATTCCGACGGCATCGGCGGGAGCCCATCCCACTGCACTTTCAACTCCGCGATCCGATCCATCGCCGTATCGCCCGACAGGTTCTCAATCTCGTTGCAGATGGCGATGCGGTCGGCCTGTTCGCGCGCCAGCGCTTCGGCACGCTGCTGCTCCGCAACACGCTCCTGCTGTCGTTCCGCGATCGCCTCGCGGACCGCGTCGGACGCCGACTCGAACTGCTGCTCGAGCGCCGGGTCCGCGACGACGTCGGCTTGAAACTCGGCCCAGGCGAGGCGGACGTCCGCCAGCTTTGCAGTCGCCTCGTCGGGATCGGCCATTGCGACCAGGGCCTCCGCGCGCTGCACCAATTCCACCGCGCGCTGCCTGTCGGCTCCGCTCATCGACGGCGATTCGGCTGGCGGCAGCTGCGGCTCCTCACGATCGCGCAGCTTCGTGCGCGCGCGCCTGGCCGCCACCTTGTTGCGGGCACGCTGCGAAATCCCCGTGAGCGCGTCGGCCGCGTCGATCCGTTCGAGCGCCGCCACCGCGGCATCGGTATGCTCTGATTTCAGCGCGACCTTCAACAGCTCCTCCTTGTCTGTGACCCGAGCGAGCGCCCGCAGACGTGTGGAGGCATCGGGGGCATGCCGGCTCAATGAACCAAGCGCCTTCTGATCGTCCAGCAGATCCGCGATCGCTTCGCGCACCGCGGGGCTCGTGCTGGCTCGCGCTACCACGAGCACTTCCTTCGTGCGGCCAAGCGACAGCAGCTGACGAACGGCATCGGCGCCAGCCGAGGGATCGTCCGCTTCGGCAGCCAGACCCGCGAGACCGCGGATCGCTTCCGTTCGCACGTCCTCATCGGGATCGGTTCGCGCGATCTCCGACAACACCGCGGCGTCGTCGAGGCGCGTCACCGCTGCCCGTCGGACGCGGGCGTCGGCGTCCTCCCGCGCAAGCGCGCGCAATGCGTCCCCTTCCTCAGGGCCGATGTCGTAGACCGCCGCAGCACGAACGGAAGGATCCGTGTGCTTCCAGCGAGGGGTGGGACGAAGCTTTTCAAGAATGCCCATGCGCTTTACACGTCGAAGTCGGGTGTTGAACCCAACTCAGATTGCTGATCGCGAACGCGAGTCACAGCCGTGCAGTTCGACTCGTGACGCTTGGTTTACACTCAATTTCATCCGGAACTTTGGATTGGATCCAGAAGCCCGGACCGTCGTTACAACCGCCGCCGCAGAAACCCGTAACTGTTTACATGGCCCGTCGCACCGGCTACGCCAACCTTCCGTTACATCCCGGCCGAGCCCCTGCGTGGCTCTTCGCGCGGATGACGCGGCTCGCGCGCGAAATTGCCACACATATCGTCGTCGATCGCGGTCCCGAGGAGTTGCTTCGTCGCTTGTCCGATCCGTTCTGGTTCCAGGCCCTCGGCTGTGTACTCGGTTTCGATTGGCATTCCAGCGGGGTCACCACCACGGTGACCGGCGCGCTGAAAGAGGGGCTCCGCGGCATCGAACACGAACTTGGCATTTACTCCCAGGGGGGTAAGGGTGTTACGTCCCGTAAGACTCCTCTCGAAATTCGTGAGCGGTGCGACCAGCTGGCCATCGATTCCAGCCCGCTTGTGTATGCGAGCCGCTTGGCCGCCAAAGTCGACAGCGCTGCTGTGCAGGATGGGTACCAGCTTTACCACCATGCCTTCTTTTTTTCGAGGACGGGTCACTGGTGCGTCATCCAGCAAGGAATGAGCGATCACACGCGCACCGCGCGCCGGTATCACTGGCTGTCGGAATCGGTGACGAGCTTCGTCAACGAACCCCATGAAGCGATTTGCTCCGACCTGACCGCACCGACGCTGAACCTGGTCGCTGCAGAACATGAGCCACTGCGTTCGGCATCGGTGGAACTCGCCTCCGGTTCGCCGGAACGCGTGATCGGCCTGGTTCGCCGTGCGGGGACCGGTTTCAAGAGCGCGGGCCTCGAGACGGCACGTCGGAAGACCCGTCCCTCCATCGCGGAGTTGCCATTCGAGGAGCCGTCTTCGCGCAGTGACCTTCGCCCTACGGATCTTCCGACGCTCGATATGCCGAGCCGGCACGCGCTCGAATTGCGGGACGTCGATCCGCATCGCCTCGAGTCGATTCTGCTGACGACATATGAGCGCGCGCCACAGGATTTCGAGACACTGCTCGGGATGGTAGGTGGTGGCGCGCGAACGCTGCGGGCGCTGGCGCTCGTGTCGGAAGTCATCTACGGCACGTCGGCGAGCACGCGCGACCCCGCGCGGTTCGCCTTCGCCCATGGCGGAAAGGATGGAACGCCCTTCCCGGTCGACCGCGCGACCTACGACCGGACGATCGACATGCTGCATCGCGCGATGGCGCACGCGAAGGTGGACCGATCGGACAAACTCGACGCGTTGAAACGATTAGGGCAGTTCGCGAAAAGGACGGAACCAGGGGTAGGTCGCGACGTCAATATCTAGCCGCAGAGACCCAGAGACTCAGAGAAATATCGATTCTCTGTGTCTCTGAGTCTCTGCGGCCCGTGATCGCAAACTACTTGACGAATAGCATTTCGCGATACGTCGGCAGCGGCCAGATCTCGTGCGGCGTGAGCACTTCGATGTCGTCGCCAACTGTCCGCAGCTTCGCCATCGTGGGCACGATCTTGTCCCGCATGTACTTCGCGTGCTTTTCGGCGGAGCCATTGCTCTTGTGATCGAGGGCGGCCGCCAGCGCGTCGGCCTGCACCTTGAACTGATCGACCAGCTTCGTGTATTTCGAGAGCAGCTTCTTCCCCTGGGGCGTCGAACCGCCCGCTTGTTTGACGGCCGTGACGCTCTGGCCGATCTGCTTCTGGTACTCGAGCGCCGCCGGTATGATGTACCGGTTCGCCATCAGCACCATCAACTGCCCTTCGACGTTGATGGTCTTGTTGTAGTTCTCGAGAAACACCTCATAGCGGGCGTGAACCTCCCGGCCATTGAGGATCTTGTATTTTTCGAGCAGCGCCACCGATTCCTTGGTCACCAGCTGTGGCAGCGCGTCGACCGTATTCTTCAGATTGAGGAGCTTCCTCTTTCCCGCTTCTTTTTCCCATTCAGGCGCGTAGTTGTTGCCGTTGAAGATGATGCGCTTGTGCTCCTTGATCACCTTGGTCAGGAGCTTCGCGACGGCCTTGTTCAGGTCCTCGCCCTTCTTCGTCGCGTTTTCGAGCTCCGTCGCGATGCCGTCGAGCGCGTCGGCCATCGCGGCATTGAGCATCGTATTCGGCAGGGCGATGTTCTGACCGGATGAGACGGCGCGGAATTCGAACTTATTGCCAGTGAACGCAAACGGACTGGTGCGGTTGCGATCCCCCGCGTCACGCGGCAGCTTCGGCAGCGTGATGACCCCGACATCGAGCGTGCCGCCCTGCTTCGTCGACTTGGCGCCTCCGTTTTCGATCTGCCCGAAGATGTCGGTGAGCATGTCGCCAAGGAAGATGGACAAAATCGCGGGCGGCGCTTCGTTCGCCCCAAGACGATGATCGTTGCCGGCGCTGGCAATCGACGCGCGAAGCAAGCCCTGCCACCGATCGACGGCGCGCAGGACCGCCGCGCAGAACACGAGGAACTGCATGTTGTCGTGCGGCGTGTCTCCCGGGCTCAGAAGGTTGTTGCCGAACTCGTCCGAGAGCGACCAATTGTTGTGCTTGCCGGATCCGTTCACGCCCGCAAACGGCTTCTCGTGCAGCAGCGCTGCGAGGCCGTACTTCGGCGCGATCTTCTTCAACATCTCCATCGTCATCATCTGATGGTCGGCCGCGACGTTGGCGTTCTCGAAGACCGGCGCGATTTCGTACTGGCTTGGCGCGACCTCGTTGTGCCGTGTCTTGACCGGCACGCCCGTCTTATAGAGCTCGAGTTCCACCTCCGCCATGCAGGCGAGCACACGTTCCGGAATGGAGCCGAAGTACTGATCCTCGAGTTCCTGTCCCTTCGGCGGCGTCGCGCCAAACAGCGTGCGCCCGGCATTGATCAAGTCCGGACGCGCGAAGTAGAAGTTGCGATCGATCAGGAAATATTCCTGCTCGGGCCCGCAGGTCGCGAACACCCGCTCCGCGGACGATCCGAACAGCTTGAGCACCCGCACCGCCTGCTTCGAGACCGCTTCCATCGAGCGAAGCAGCGGCGTCTTTTTGTCGAGCGCCTCGCCCGTCCAGCTCACAAACGCGGTCGGAATCACCAGCGTCACGCTGTTGCCGTTCACGTGCAGCCACGGCGGACTCGTCGGATCCCACGCCGTGTAGCCGCGCGCCTCGAAGGTGGAGCGCATACCGCCTGATGGGAAACTCGACGCGTCCGGCTCACCCTTGATCAATTCCTTGCCGCGAAATTCCGTGATCGCGGTCCCCTCGGTCGTGGGCGACAGAAACGAGTCGTGTTTTTCCGCAGTGATGCCCGTCAGCGGCTGGAACCAGTGCGTGTAATGCGTGGCGCCGTGTTCGACCGCCCAGTCTTTCAATGCGGACGCGATCGCGTCGGCCGTCGAGACGTCGAGCGGCTGGCCACGCGTGATCGTGGCGCGCAGCGCCGTGTACGCCGACTTCGGCAACCGCGCCTTCTGTTCCTTGTCGTTGAAGACGAGACTGCCGAACTGTTCGGCGGTTTTCGACGGAGTGATTGAGGCAGTACGGTTGGCCATCGACCAGTCGCGAATGCTCCTGGCGGCTTCGGCTAGCGCTGCAGATCCCATATCAGTGCGAATCCTTTCGTCGGTGTTCAGCAGGTATGTGGAGACGACCGATGCAGGCGGCTTCGGGCGGGAACTCCAGTTCGATCGACTCGCGAATTATGCATGACGCAAGAACGCATGCGCAATGCCTCGAGCATGACAAATATGTCTGACGCTTCAAAAACTCCTACGTGATCGTCGCACTCGCGCGAACGCGCGTCGCCGCGCTATCCTTCCCGCCCATCGCTCCCATTTTTTTCGGAAGAGAGGTGTTTCGATGGCGTCGGACGACTTTCCCAAGACCCCGAAGGACTTCTTTGATTACGCCAAGAAGAATCAGGCGGAGATGGTCGACGTGAAGTTCGTCGACATGTTGGGCTCGTGGCAGCACTGCTCGTTTCCCATCGAGCACTTGGATGACGGTACGTTTGAAGAGGGGCTCGGGTTCGACGGCTCATCGATCCGCGGCTGGATGGGCATCCACGAATCCGACATGATGGCGGTGCCCGATGTGTCCACGACGCGACTCGATCCCTTTTATGCCAGACCGACGTTGAGCCTCATCGCGAATGTCGTGGACCCAATCACGCGGAAGGACTTCAGCCGTGATCCGCGGCACGTGGCGCGCAAGGCCGAAGCGTATCTGAAAGAGACCGGCGTCGCCGATACGTGCTACATCGGACCAGAGCCCGAGTTCTTCATCTTCGACGAAGTGCGCTTCGAGCAGAACCAGCACCGCGGCTACTACCAGATCGATTCGGTCGAAGGCGCCTGGAACACCGCGCGCATCGAAGAACCGAATCTTGGCTACAAGCCAAGCTTCAAGGGCGGCTACTTCCCCGTGAGTCCCACCGACACGTATCACGATTTGCGCGGCGAGATGGTCTACGAGATGCGCAAGATCGGCATATTCGTCGAGGCGCACCATCACGAGGTCGCAACGGCCGGACAGAGCGAGATCGACATGAAGTTCCAGCCACTGCTGACGATGGCCGATCAGTTCATGTGGTACAAGTACATCTGCAAGAACGTCGCGAAGCGTCACGGCAAGACGGTGACCTTCATGCCCAAGCCGATCTTCGAGGACAACGGCAGCGGCATGCACAGCCACACATCGTTGTGGAAGGGTGGCAAGCCGCTCTTCGCCGGCGACGGCTACGCGGGCCTCAGCCAACTGGGCCTGTGGGCCGCCGGCGGGTTGCTGAAACATGCGCCGGCCATCCTCGCGTTCGCGGCGCCGACGACGAACTCGTACCGCCGTCTCGTCCCTGGCTTCGAAGCGCCGGTGAACCTCGCGATTTCCGCGCGCAACCGCTCCGCCTCGATTCGTATCCCGATGTATTCGAAGAGCCCGAAGGCGAAACGGCTCGAGTTCCGCTGCCCGGATCCGAGCGCCAACGGCTATCTCGCGTGGTCGGCGATGCTGATGGCGATGCTCGATGGAATCCAGAACAAAATCGATCCAGGCAAGCCGCTCGATCGCGACATCTACGAGATGACGCGCGAGGAGATGAAGCACGAAGGGATTCGGACGACGCCGGGCTCACTACCGGAAGCCATTGATGCGCTCGAAGCGGACCACGCATTCCTGACCAAGGGCGACGTCTTCACCGACGACTTGATTAGCACGTGGGTCGATTACAAGCGATCGAAGGAGCTGGATCCGATTCGGCTGCGGCCGCATCCGTACGAGTTCTATCTGTATTACGACAATTAGATCGGTGGGCCGGCTAAAGCCGGCCCCCACGATTCAGGGTATGTAGGGGCCGGCTTTAGCCGGCCCTTTCTATTTGACCCGCTTGATCCAGGCGAGAATCGGACCGGAGACGATCTTGTCGGCGGTGTCGAATGAGAACACCTCCGACATGTGGCTCTCGCCTTTCAGGAACAGCATCGACGGACAGTGACCCGCGCCGTCCTTCGCGTTCGGACCATCGACCGCGCACATCGCGTCGTGCAGCGCCTTGTCCGCGGGCAACATCTCGCCGGCAACACCCGGATCGAGCTCCGCGCGCGCGAGCATGACTTTCACAGGCGTCTTCTTGAAGCCGGGCAGGTTTTCGCGTTCGGCCTGCTGCTCCGCCGTGGGCGGCTGACCGCCGCGGCCTCCAGCCGGCGCCGCAGCGGCCGCGGGAGCCGCCGCGAGCACGCTGCTTGGGCCAGTGATCGCGCCGCCGGTGGCCGCGGGACCTGCGGCTTGACCTTCCTGTAAACCGCAGGCAATGCCGGAGCGGCTTCCTGGTGCACCGGGCGCAGCACCCCCGCCTTGTGCCGGAACGATGCCCGGCACGGGATTGCCGGACATGAAGATCGCGCCCTTCACCTGCACACCGTTCTTCCACCGGTCCGGATGACCGATATAGACCCCCAGCGGTCCGTTGCCGGCGGAATGCGACCAGATCATCATGCGGTTCGGATCGCCTTTGAACTTCGTGACGTTCTCCTTCAACCAGTCGACCGCCATCGAGACGTCGCGGCCACCGTCATCCCAATTGGGACCCGCATGCCGCTGCATCACCGCGGCGACCATGCCGTTCTTGGTGGCCCAGCGCCCGATGTTGTCGTAGAACGCGTTGCTTTCACGGACCTGCTGCTCGATCTTGTTGCCGCCGCCGCCGGGCACGAAGATGAGGACCGGACGATTCCCGCCACCTCCATCGGCCACGAAGATGTCGAGCAGGTCCTTTGGATGCGGTCCGAAGGATTGATCGCGTGTGACGGTGATCCCCGAATACAACTGCCCTTTCAAGGTCGGCCCTGCAGCATTCGCGGGCCAGTACGTGTTGTAGTCGTTCTTCGGCATCAGAGGGCGATACAACCTCGCCGTGCAAGCCGGGTCCACGACCTGACCGATTTTCTTGAGGCCCTCCGCGATATCGGGAGGCACTTGCGCCGAGGCGGTTGATGTCGCGAGCAACGCGACGACGCACCCACCGACCGTCACGAACAGACCTTTGAGGCTCATGTCATCTCCACGTGGCTGTGTGGGGTCAGACCCCGCCAACGCGCCAAATCATACTCGCCCCGTACGGAGGGGCCGGCTCTAGCCGGCCCTCGTACGTGGGGGCCGGCTTTAGCCGGCCCATTGACCAACCGTATCGATATATGTAGATTTATAGATGTGCAACAGGCGTCAGCGCTGTTCCGTCTTCTGTCCGACTCGACGCGTCTGCGGCTCCTCCGCATTGTCACGAGGGACCGCTTCAACGTGACCGAGCTGACGGGCATCCTGGGCGTTGCGCAGTCCAACGTCTCCAGACACCTTGGACTGCTGAAGGACGCCCATCTGGTCACCGAGGAGCGCGAAGCCGGCTACGTGTATTACCGCGTCGCCGAAGACGCGCGGTCGAATGGCCACGGTCCTCTGTGGGCGTTGCTCGATACACACTTCGAATCGGCGGCCGCCGATCGTGCCGTCCGCGCAGACGATGCACGGGCGCAGGAGGTGCTGCGGCTGCGCAAGGAAAACTTCGACACGCATGGCGATCCGCGGCAGCTCGTTCCGGGGCGAAGCTGGGCCGCCTGGGCGCGAGCGCTCGGTCATCTGCTTCCGCCGCTCGACGTCGTCGACATCGGGTGCGGCGAGGGTTATTTGACGCTCGAAGCGGCGCGCTGGGCGCGGAGCGTCATCGGCATCGACCGCTCGGCCGAAGTGCTCGAGCGCGCCACCGCACTGGCCCGTCGCCGGCGGGTCACGAACGTGACGTGGAAGAAGGGGGACATCAGAAAGCTCCCGCTCAAGGACGAATCGGTCGATGTCGCGCTGCTCTCACAGTCGCTGCACCATGCGGCTGACCCGGCGGATGCTCTCTCTGAGGCAACCCGCGTCTTGCGGCCAGGTGGCCGGGTGCTGATCCTCGACCTTCGAGAACACGATCAGACATGGGTGCGCAATCGCTTCGGCGATCGTCACCTCGGCTTCGCGGGACCGCAGCTTGACAGCCTTCTCCGCGGGGC
>DASTZI010000145.1:0-6981 GCA_035764385.1 Vicinamibacterales bacterium | reverse complement strand
ATACATGACGCCGATGGACAGAACCAGCGCCGACGCCCCAAGAATCTTGCCCGACAGCGGCGCCTCCGCCGACGCCGGCAGCGCCCACGCCTCGTCGTAGACCGTGAGCACCAGATAGTTCACGCCCGCGAGCATCAGCAGAATGACCTTGTAGTGAAACGCCACGTTCTGCGTGTACTGCTCCGACGCGGCGATGAAGAAGAACATGCCGGTGATGAAGTTGATCCCGAAGCCCATGAGCCCGAACGGCAGCAGCCGGTGGACGGAGGCAAACGACATCCCGCGGAGCCAGCCGACGAGGCGGAGGTTCACGATCATCAGCACGCCGAACATCAGCGACATGCCGAGAAAGTGCAGCGTCTCGCAGGTCGGCCACACAAACGGGTGCTGCAGCACGAAGTCCTTGATCCCCGCGGCCTGGAGCGTCGCCGCGCCGGGCGTGCCGCCAAAGAGGCCCGCGTACTGGCCGCCTTTGATTTCCGGATGGTGGATGTCGCCGCCGAGATTGGCTGCCCGCGTGACGGCCGCCACCGTCAGCACTGTCATCGTGAACACGGTGTAGGTGAGGCCTGTGGTCGGCCGTCCGATTCGCCGCATGCGCCACAGCGTCAGCCAAGCCAGAAATCCGGTGATCTCCATCATGATGAAGGAGCCGAGCGCCGCGTCGTTGTGAATCACGATCGCTTCGGCCGAGACATCCGCCTGCCCCTTGAGCGCTTCGGCGGCCGCCTGCCCGGTGACGTACACCGGCATGGTCGCCAGCGCGATCAGGAAGAGCACCTCGAGGGCCACCTTCTTGATGTGATCGTTCTTCCGGGCGAAGGACAGCAGCAACATCCCGAGAGCGACCACCGTCGCGATCGTCGGGAAATGGTTCAGCAGCAGGTGGACGTGCGCGAGGTCAGCGAGGTTGGCAATTTCCGGCATATCAACCTACATAGGCGAGGAGCCGGCCCGCCGTAACCGCCGCGCTCCAGACCAGGAGAGAAGTAACTGCAAGGCGCTTAGCCGCGCCGCTGATAACCAGTGGCTCGTTCGTTCCGTCGAAGACCCGGCGCCGGAGCAACACGATTGTCGCAATCCCCGAAGCGACCAATAGCAGCTTGATGAGAAACAGCGGCTGCGTGCCGCGCTTGGTCGCATCGGCGATGAACAGCATCGTTCCGGTGACGAGATTGAGCCAGAACGCGCCCCACATCACGCCAAACAGCCGCTCCAGCGACGACAGCGGAATGCCGCGCCCGAAGCCAAGTAGACGCAGATCAATCATGAGCGCCGAGCCCACAAGCACCATCATGCCAAAGGTATGGAGCGTGAGGACCGTTGGGTAGGCCCAGATCGAATTAGAACTGAGAAGCCACGTCGAAAACGCGCTCTGATCAAGCGCACTCAGCATAGATACCCTTCGCTTTCCGGTTTGAAGCCGCGCGAAAGGTAGCCCAGCGCGCGAGTAACGTCAAGGGTGAGCGGGCAGCGCACTGCCCGCTCGCATTACTGTTGAACTGCGGCGCGGACCTTGTCAGATCCGCGCTACTGCGTCGGGGGCGTCGGTGCGGCGCCGCGTCCGCCCTCTTCCTTCTTCTCCTCGCCGATCTCGACGAAGTCCTTCGGCCCGGCGGGACGGCCGCCCCGCGTCACCCAGTGAATCGATCCCTTGAGATGGTCGTGCTCGGCGACCGCCTTCGACAGCGTGATCGAGTACGACTGCTTGTCGTTCGGCATGAGCTTCGCGACCTGCCACTCGGCGACGTTGCCCTTCGTCTTCCGATCGGCGTGTACGCCCTTGTAGCCCGTGCCGGTCGCGGTCACGACCTTCGTCCCCGCCGGCACCTCGATCTGAATGGTTGCGTTGTCGGCCTGGACACCCTTATTGGACACGTCGATCTTGTACGTGAAGCCGTTGGGTGCCTGCTCGGCCGCGCTGATGTTCGTCGTAACCGGAATCTCCAGCCCGAGGCTGACGGCCCAATCGTAGATTTGCTTCAGCTGATCTTCCTGCAGCCGCGTGCGCGAGTAATCGCCCATGCGGACCGCGCGGCAGTACGGATTTCCAGGACCAACCGCTTCGCAGTGCTCCGGCATCGCCTTCGTGTGGTCGTACACCATGTGCTTGAACCATTCGAAGTCGCCATTCGCCTCGGCGATGCCGCGGCGCGGCGTATCGAGAATCGGGGTGTGACACTGGGCGCAGCCGATCGTCGACAGCGCCACCACCTGCCCCTTCGGGGAATTCTCGGGCTGTGGGAAGCGCCACGCCGCAGGCTCCGGCACGGTGGGAAGACCGTTCACATACGCATACAGGTCCGACAGCTGCTTCTGGTTGAACTGCGGGAACGAGGGCATGACGCCCCACGGCTTCATCACCGCGTGGTTGAACTGCGCGAACGTGATCTTGCGTCCAGCGAGATCGGGACCATACCCGCCTTCGCCCTTGGCGCCATGGCAGTTCTTGCAGGACGTGGTGTTGCCGTCCCAAAGCGCCTTACCGGCCACGGGGTCGCCGGGAGCGGACTGGGCCGAGGCCACGGCCGCAAACGCGGGGATCACCAGGAGTGCGAGCAATAGTCTCTTCATCTGTTCCTGCCTTTTACGGTTAGAAATGCTCAATTCAATGGCGCAATGCTCAAGCAACCGGACGCGGCGCTGGTGCGGGGCGCGCGAATCTGGCCGCGTCAATCGCAGCATTGGGCTGCACGTCGGTCAGCTCCACCGTCATCTGCATGAACGTCTGGCTGACCACCCGCTTGAACGGCACCTTCACGCCCGCCACGTCGCGGAAATTCGAGTAGTCAATCTGCGTCGGCACAAATCCGACCGGCGTCAGTGTCCACCTCACCACCCGGACCAGCAGTCCCGACGGCGCGAAGTACAGATTGGCGATCGGCTGCCGGTCGTCGTCGATCCCCTGCACGACCGTGACTTCCTCGTCGTTGAGCACCGCCCGCCCGATGCGCCAGTGCGGATACGCCTTCGGGATACCGACGGGAAACGCGACGAGGGCCTCGAGGCGGGCGCGATCCAGGTTGCCCTCGCTGAGTGTGACGAGCGGGATTGCTGTGTCCGGCCCGGCCATCCACCCGTTCGCACCGTTGAACGCGCGGATGCTGTTGCCCGCCTTCATGTGGACGATCGTCGCGTACTGATTCGGCGCCTTTGCGAAGATGTCGACCGGCACCTTCTCGAACAGCGTGTCGAAGCCCTCGTAGGTCCCTTTGGCCGCAAAACTCGTGAGCTTCGCGAGGTTGCCGCTCCCACCGACCGCCTGCAGGTACTTCTCGAAGATCCTGTCGACCGACAGCGTCGTGTCGGTCGTGAAATCGCGGGCGTTCGGATCCTCCTCGGGCGTGCTGTACTGCAGCGCGATGTTCGGATCGCTGCGCGGACTCTGGTTGCCGTGATGGCAGGTGAAACAGGTGACGCGCGGCGCGCCGCCGAAGAAGTTCTTGTTGATCGTCTGCATCATGGCGATCATCTGCCGCGCCCGCTGCATGCGCGGCGTCACCTCGGCGAACTTCGCGCGGTCGAGCGCCGCCTGCGGCACGTGGCAGAACGTGCAGTCGTTGCCCATCGCGTTGGCGAACATCCCCATCGCGTCGAAGAACGTATCCACGGGAATATCGCGAAGGACCGTCACGCTCTTGAACACGTCCTGCGTCACGATTCGACGATCGCCCGCCGCGCCCGGTGCCTGAGCACTCAGCGCGGAGACGGTAACGAGGCACGTTACGGCGGCGGCCGCCGCCCCAGCGAATAGGCGCGTCATTTCCCGAAGAAAGGATTGTCGTGACCGCCGGCCGGCCCGTACTGGTTGTTTTCCTGGCAGATGTTTTCCAGGATTTCGTCGTTGGGACCCTGCAGTCGTGACGTGAAGGTCACCGTGAACGGCTTCGAGTAATACATCGGATCTTCGATCGTCACCGCGTTGGCGAGCGTCCCCATGTTCGGACGCGTCCATCGCTCGATGATGTGGAGCTGCTCGCTGTGGGGCGTGCCCTTTCGATCGAACCAAAACTTGTCGTTGAACCCGACCGTGTCGATCACCAGCGTGTCCTTGTTCTCCCAGCGGCCGATGGAGTGTCCGAACCAGGTCGGATCGAGTTCCGCCGGATGCTTGCGGCCGTCCATGAAAACCTGTCGATACGAGTGGATGTTCCCCTCATGCAGGATGTACAGATGCGCAGAGGTACTGCTCCCTGTCATGTCCTGCACGAACTTGAACGGATACGGTGTGGAGCGCGGAACACCCATCGGCATGCACCAGAGATGCGGATCGTCGCTCTCATGCTGCGCGCGATATTCCATCAGCTTCACGGCTGCTGGCAGCAGCGGGAGCTTCTCACCTTTGGGCAGGCCGACGGAGATGTCTTCAACCGGCCCGCCGCCAACCCACAATCCGTTCAGGCTGATGGTCCCGTCAGGCAGTCGCGGAGTCGGCTCTTTACTGCGGTCGGGTGCCCGCCTCCCGCCGCCGCCGCCGAGGGCGCCGACCGCTCCGAGCGGATTGCGGCCGCGGCCTTCCTGCGCAAACACGCAAAGCGACAGGGTCATCGCAATCACAGTGACGCCGAAGAGCAGTCGTCGCATTACGCCCTCCTGTTCGCTGCCTGCCGAGCTTTGCTACTTGCCAAACGGATTGTCGTGGCCGCCCGCCTGCCCGTATTGGTTGTTCTCCTGGCAGATGTATTCCATCAACTCGTCGCCAGGCGCTTGCAGCCGCGCGTTGAACGTCACGGTGAACGGCTTCGAGTAATACATCGGATCTTCGATCGTCACGGTGTTCACGAGCGTTCCCATGTTCGGCCGTGTCCAGCGCTCGGTCGTGTGCAGCTTCTCGCTGTGCGGCGTCCCTTTGCGGTCGAACCAGAACTTGTCGTTGAACCCGACCGTGTCGATGACGAGCGTGTCCTTCCCTTCCCAGTGACCAATCGAATGGCCGAACCAGGTCGGATCGAGCTCCGCCGGGTGCTTCCTGCCATCCATGAAGATCTGCCGGTACGAGTGGATGTTCCCTTCGTGAATGATGTAGAGGTGCGGTGACGTGCTGCTGCCCGTCATGTCCTGCACGAACTTGAACGGATACGGCGTCGACCGCGGCACACCCATCGGCATGCACCAGAGATGCGGGTCGTCGGTCTCGTGCTGCGCGCGGTATTCCATCAACTTCACCGCAGGCGGGAGCAGCGGCAGCTTCTCACCCTTCGGCAGCCCCTGCGCGATGTCGTTCACGGGCCCGCCGCCAACCCAGACCCCGTCGAAGCTGACCGTGCCGTCCGGCAGCCGCGGCGCCGCCTCGGTGCGCACTGGCGGCCGCTTCACTTCCTGACCAAGTGCACCAACGGTCCCTAACTGGCCCCGCTGCTCTTGCGCCTGAACGAAAATCCCAATTCCCAAAACCCAAATCCCAAAACCCAACACGCAGATTCCAAATCCCAACGTTGGGATTTGGAGCTTGGGATTTGGGATTTGGGATTTATCAAACAGTCGCACGATGACCTCCAGAGCCTTACTGCTGCGGATTTTCCGGCCGGCCGTCGTCAGACGCGCCGCCAAAGAGCGATCGGCCGTCAGCGGTCGTGACGGAACGCGCATCTCCGCGGTACTGCGCCACTTTCGCAGCGTAGCCTTTCACCGTCACCTCGTCGCCCACTTTGAGCGTCCGGCTCGTCCAGCCGTTGCGTGCCAGCGCGCTCGGGCTCGCCAGCTCCATGTTCCACGTCACGACTTTCCCGTTTTCGTTGGCGTCGACGTAAAACCGGGCGTGCGGATTGGTCCACTCGACCTTGGAGACGGTTCCCTTGATCTCGAACGTCTTCGTCCCGTCGTACTCGGTGCTGAACGAGTGGTGGGCGTAGGCGCCGCCTGCGCCGACCAGGCTGAAGAGTGCGACGAAGATGGCGAATTTCGTTCTCATTC
This sequence comes from Vicinamibacterales bacterium, assembly GCA_035764385.1. Taxonomy (GTDB): domain Bacteria; phylum Acidobacteriota; class Vicinamibacteria; order Vicinamibacterales; family UBA2999; genus Gp6-AA40. Next base: position 1,068 of record DASTZI010000145.1, on the reverse strand, counting down.
CGATACCTCCGGATAGTCGCCGTAATGAAGCGGGCGGCACATTGTCGTTCCATAGACCCGGCAAGCGCAAGACGCGTCAGAAGCCGTACTTCAACCCGAACTGCAGAATGCGCGGCGTTGCTCCCGTCTGAAGCGCCGTGATCCGGCCGAAGTTTGCGAGGTTCAGATTCAAATTCGGATTGCCCAGGTTGACGTGGTTCAGCAGGTTGAACGCCTCGAGTCGAAGTTCGAGGTTCTGGACCTGGGTGAGATGGATATTCCTGGACAGCGCCATGTCGACGGTCCAGCGTGGCGGTCCCTTGATGTCATAGATCGGCAAGTCGCCGAACGTGCCAGGCGCCGGCTGCGCAAACGCCGCCCTGTTCAAATACGCCTGGACTGTCTTTGCTCCGTAGACATCATTCGAAATCCTGTTCGGACGCTGGTTATTGAGTCCGTTTCCGGAGTTGTCCTGGCCGGTGGTGATGAGCAGCCACGCGCCCGAGGCGCCGCTGAAGATGCCTGACAGCCGCCAGCCGGACGCGATGATTCGTGCCGCACGGCCGGCGAACTGCGGCGTCACGTATCCGACGGTGATGACGCCAATATGCGTCCGATCCTGGGAGCAGTGACCGTAGTCGAATGAGGGGTCATTCGGCTTCGTGTAGCCGGTGCTCAGCTGCGGGAACGTGCCGGTCGCCGTATTGCCCACGCAACGCGAGAGCGTGTAGTTCGCGTTCATGCTGAGGCCATTCGCCTCGCGCCGCCGGATCGACAGCTTCATGCCGCGATAACTCTGCACGCCGACGTCTGTGTGGAGATCGAGCACACCGATCAACGGATCGTGCAGGATGCGCCGCTGATCGAGGTTCGCGGGCACAGTGCAGTTCGGATATGACACGCCGTTCAACGTGCATGGGCCGTTGCCGAGGAACTCGCCCGGGTTGAGCGCCACCTGGCCCCAGATGCGATCGGTGTGGCTGCCAAGATAGCTCGCCGAAACGCCCCAGATCGCTCCCAACTGCTTCTCGACGGTCGCATTCCACGACTGCGCACGGGGCGAGTTGATGTGCGGATCGACGACACCGT
>DASTZI010000144.1:0-13164 GCA_035764385.1 Vicinamibacterales bacterium | reverse complement strand
GTACTCGCGCTGGGATTCGGCTTCGAGCGCGGATGTGAGGCGCGCGGCCTGCGGACACCAGCACAGGACCGCCTCCTGCCACGTCGCGCCGATCTTGTTTCGCGGCGACGCCTGCCAGCTGAGACGAATCTGGCCGTCCTTCTGCCTGCGCTCGTTCGTCGCGCGTCGGCTCAAGTCGGGTTCGTACGTCCAGGCGTTGGGGTTGTTGACGTTCTTGTTGACATACAGCCCCGCCGCATACATAGACGACCGTACTTCTCGCGCGGCGAAATAGAACCAGATCTTGTCGCGCTTGATCGGACCGCCGAAGCCGACATTGGCTTCCCAGTTCGTGTTGACCGAGTCGGGAGTCTGTACTCCGCGGTCGCGCAGCTGCTGTGTGACGTTGCTGCCCTGCATACCGCCGTTGGCAAAGGCACCGAAGAAGGTGCCGTTGAACGTATTGCTGCCTTCGCGCGGAATACGATTGATGCGGACGCCGCCAACGGCGTACTCGGCGTCGCCCGACGCGGTGTCGAGCACGACCTCCTGGGTCGCTGCCGGATTCAGTCGCACCGGCTGATGCGAGCCGGTGTTCAGCACCGAGATCGACATGCCTCCCATCGTCTCCACCGAATCCGACGCCTTGCTGCCGTGGATCTCAAGAGCGGGAAACGCCGTCTGACCGCCGGACCCGCCGACGTCCTGCCCGCCAGTCAGCACGACGCCAGGGACGAGGACGCCCAGGTTGTATTGGGTGCGGCCTGATGGAATCTGATCGAGGATTTCGCGATCCATGACGCGCTGTCGCGTCGTGCTCTGCACGTCGACCACCGGGGTCTCTCCGCTGACGGTGATCGTCTCTGCGATCGATCCGACCCGCAAGTCGGCATTGACCGTCGCGACGAAACTTCCGGTGAGCTCGATGCCTTCGCGCTTGACGGTCGAGAAGCCGGGCAGCGTGAATGTCACGGCGTACGTGCCTGGCCGCAGCGTCTCGATGCGGTATTGCCCGGTGCCGTCGGTGACGACCGACCGCACTTTCTCAATCAGGGCAGGGCTGGCAGCTTCAACGGTGACGCCGGGGAGGACGGCCCCTGACACATCCTTCACCGAGCCCACAATCGAGCCTTGTGCATACGCCGCAGCTGGAGCGACCATGACGAACGCGATTCCCAGTACGTATTTCGCAAATTGACGCATCGTCGCCTCCATGGAGGCAGACCTTACTCCCGTACCCCAACGTGGTCAAGTAACTTAGCCGCATTGACTTGCGGGCGCACAACAACAAGATTCTTGGCGGTCAGCGAGGACACGAGCGCATCGCCATCGACACGCGCGACGAAGGCGGCCGGTGGCGCCGCATCGCCCTCCACGTCGGCAGCCGCGTGGCGTTCAGCTGATCGACACGGGCCAGTAGCGCGAGACTTCAAGGCCCGCGCCGCCGGTGACTGAGAGTTGCTTATGAGACGGCCTGGAGTGACTCGCTGGTCAACAACTCCAGCGCGGCGAGCACGCCGCCGGATTTATGCGGCACGCCGGCGAGTGCAAAGCCCATCTCGACGCCGCTGAGCGTTCCGGCCAGCATCAGGTCGTTGAAATCACCAAGGTGGCCGATTCGGAAGATCTTGCCTTTCATCTTTCCGAGGCCGGTGCCGAGCGACATGTCGAAGCGCTCGAGCACGATTTGCCGGAATGCGTCGGCGTCGCGACCGTCGGGCATCACGACGGCCGTCAGCACGCCGCTGTACTCGGCGGCGTTCTGCGCGAGGATGTCGAGACCCCATGCCTTGACCGCCGCGCGCGTCGCGCGGCCGAAGCGCTCGTGGCGCGCCCAGATGGTTTCCAGCCCCTCGTCGCGCATCATGCTGAGCGCTTCGCGCAGGCCGTAGAGGATGTTGGTCGACGGTGTATAGGGAAAGAAGCCCGCCTTGTTGTCGCGGAGCATCGGCTCCCAGTCCCAGTAGGCTCGCGGCAATTGTGCCGACCTGGCCGCCGCGAGCGCTTTGTCGCTGATCGCGTTGAAGCTGATGCCCGGCGGCAGCATCAGTCCCTTCTGCGAGCAGCCGATCGTGACGTCCACACCCCACGCCTCGTGGCGGTACTCAATCGATCCGAGCGAGGAAATCGTATCCACGAGCAGCAGCGCCGGATGCCGAGCCGCGTCGATCTGTTTCCGAATCTCGCCGATGCGGCTGACGACGCCGGTGGAGGTCTCGTTGTGAACGACACAGACCGCCTTGATCGTATGGCTGCGATCGTCGGCGAGTTTCGCGTACACGACCGCTGGATCCGCGCCATGGCGCCAATCGCCGGCGACGAAATCCACCTGCAGCCCGAGGCGCGTCGCGATGTCTTTCCACAGCGTCGCGAAATGGCCAGTCTCGAACATCAGAACCCTGTCACCGGGGGACAGCGTGTTGACGAGCGAGGCTTCCCACGCGCCAGTTCCCGACCCGGGATAGATGATCACGGGCGATGAGGTCAGGAAGACGTCCTTCAGTCCGCTGAACACCTCTTTGGCGAGCGCCGCGAACTCAGGACCTCGATGGTCGATGGTCGGCTTGCTGAGCGCGCGCAGCACGCGATCGGGAACGTTGGTGGGTCCGGGAATCTGAAGAAAGTGTCGCCCGCTCTTGGCCATGTGTCGATCCTATTGCAGTCACGAGCCTCAGAGACACAGAGACGCAGAGAAAACAACGTCCTCTGCGTCTCTGAGTCTCTGCGGCTCCGTGATCGTTATCGCGTCGCGGTTACTCCGCCTGGCCGGTACGTCTTGCTGAAATTGTTCCGCGTGTTCGTCACCGTGAACGTCCCGTCCTGCTGCGCCGTCACCTTGATGAAGTACGCCTTGCCGTTGTGCACCGGCGCGGGCGGCGCCTGCTGTCCCTGCGGCGGCGGCGTCCAGGCGGCGATCGGCATGGTCGTGTCTGGTTGATCAATCTGATTGGCGATAAAGACACCCGGCACGGTGTACTCCTGCCCGCTCAGCAGCGAGAAGTGCTCCATCCAGACGTCCTCAAGTCCGGGCGAGGAGAACATCGACTGCATCGAGAACGGCTCGCCGCCCTTTCGCGTGCCGTTGTTGACGATGGCCACGCGTGGCCGAACGGCGTGTACCAGTACCGGCGAATTGGAGCTGGCCTGACCGTGATGCATGCCGAGCATCAGGTCCACTGTTCCGAGGCGATTCACGGGGCACGCGAGTTTGAACTCTATGTTCCTCGTGTTGTCGCCGATATGGAGCGCCTTGAATTTGCCGTAGGTCACCATGACGCCGACCGACATCGGATCTTCCATGTTGTTCTCGACCGGCTGGAAGTTTGCGCATTCAGGATTGCGCTGTCCGGCACCTTTCAGCGAGGCGATCGGCTCACCGGCCGAGACGACGACCGTGACGTTGGTCGCCCCGAGCGGAATCTTGTCGCCGGGCTTGGCCACCGTGTGCTGCGCTTTCGAGATCAGATCGGCGTAGACGTTCTTGAGGAAATCGTCCGGGCCCTGTCCGGGCTGCACGTTTGGGCCGTGATCCCAGTAATGCTTGATCGGGATCTGTTTGGCGAGCTCGGCGAGGCCGCCATAGTGGTCGCCATGCCAGTGCGTGATGATCAGATTGTCGATCTGCGTCAGTCCCGCATCACGAACCGCCTCCATGATGCGTCCGGCATCTCGCGGCGCAGCGGCGTTCGCGTTCCCAGTGTCGATCAGGAGCGATTCGCCGGTCGGCGAGACGAACAAGACGCCGTTGCCACCTTCGACATCCACGACGTAAATCGTCAAAGGCTTTGCCGCCCGGTTCTGCGCAAGCGCAGGCGCGGTAAGACAGGCAACGGCAGCCAATGACAAGAGCGCGCGTCTAGTTTTCATAAGCACTCCTCGGCGGCGCGTACGACCACCATTCTTACCGGGTCGCGTTGGCCACGCCGGGCCGATACGTCTTGCTGAAGTTGTTGCGCATGTTGGTGATCGTGAACGTCCCGTCCTGCTGCGCCGCGATCTTGAAGTAATACGACTTGCCGTTGTGCACGGGCGCGGGCGGTGCCTGCTGCCCCTGGGGCGGCGGCGTCCAGGCGGCGATGGGAAGGGCAGTGTCCGGCTGATCGATCTGGTTGGCGATGAAGGCGCCCGGAACCGTGTATTCCTGGCCACTGAGCAGCGAGAAGTGCATCTGCCACAGATCCTCGAGTCCAGGTGACGAGAAGAGGACGCGCATCGCATCCGGCTGGCCGCCTTTCCGCGTGCCGTTATTGATGATGGCGGCGCGCGGGTGCAGCGCGTAGACGAGGGCCGGCGAGTTCGAGATCGCCTGGCCATGATGCGAGACGATAAAGACGTCCGTCGTCCCGAGGCGGTTGTTCGGGCACATCAGGTCGAGCTCCTTGTTGTAGGTGAGGTCGCCCATGTGCACGATGCGAAATTTTCCAAACGTGATGTAGCTGCTGACCGACTGTGCGTTCTCGGTCGGATCGGGATCCTGCGGCTTCGATTCAGCGCAGTAGGGATTGGCGCGCCCCGCACCCGGCAGGTTGGTCTTCATCACGTTGCCCGCGGCGGCGACGACCCTCCAGCTGAGATCCTTCACCGGAATCGAGTCACCCGGCTTCACCACCGTGTGCATCGCTTTCGCAGTCAACGGCTCGTAGACGGTTTTGAAGAACTCGTCGGTCGCCGGGGTCGCCTGCACGTTCGGACCGTGATCGTAGAAGCGGGCGATCGGAATCTGCTTGGCCAGCTCCGCCAGGCCGCCGAAATGGTCTCCATGCCAGTGCGTGAAGATCAAATGATCAATCTTGGTCACCCCGGCATCCTTCGCCGCCTCCATGATGCGTCCTGCGTCGCGAGCGGCCTGCGCGCCGCCGTTGCCGGTGTCGATCAGCACGGTCTCGCCTGACGGCGTGACGAACAGGGTGGCGTTGCCGCCCTCGACATCGATGACGTAGATGTCGAGCGGCTTGGCAGCGCGGTTCTGCGCCAGCGCGGGTGCCGCCAGCGACACGATCGCGAGCAGACACACGAAGGTTGTGCGCATAGGCAATCTCCTCAAATGCGCACGATTCTACTTCACATCTTTGATGATGAAGAGCTTCTCACCGGGCCGGATCAGGCCCAGTTCGCGGCGGGCAATGTCCTCGATGGCCTGTGGATCTTCGCGAAGCTGACGGGCCTGCTCGCGAAGCTGCGCGTTGTCCTCGCGCGAGCGAACAAGCGAGGTTTCAAGCGACCGGTACTGCTGCCGCGCCTTGACCATGGCGAGCAACCCGCGGTCGCCGACCAGCGCGTCGATGATGAGGACGCAGCCGACCGCGATGATCAGATAACGGACAATCCGGCCGCGCCGCTCGCGCGGCTGGCTGGAGGTCGTCGTGGTGGCGTCACTCGTCCGCTTCTTCACGAGGTCGTGGCAGAATAGCGCGTTTCGGTCGCCAGTACAAGTACCAAACTTCCAATGACAGTACAAGAGCCAAATGCCGTCGTCGTCCTCACCACGGTTGGGGAGTCGACCGATGCCGCCGCATTCGCGCGCGTGCTGGTGGCCGACCGCCTCGCCGCATGCGTCAACGTGCTGCCGCCGATGACGTCGCTCTACTGGTGGAAGGGGGCGATCGAGGAGGACCGTGAGCAGCAGCTGGTGATCAAGACGACGCAGGATCGTGTAGCGGCAATAGAGGCACGCTTTCAGGAACTCCACCCTTATGAGCTCCCGGAGTTCGTTGTGCTCAGCGCAGAAGCATCGACTGCCTATCTGGACTGGTTGCGTGACTCCGTGGCGGTGAAGTGAGCCCGATCACGAAGGCGCCCGTCGCCAGCAGCGACCAGAGGAGGGTGTGAGGCAGCACGTGCACGGGCCAGCTGAGAAGCCACACACCGGCCAGCACGATCGCAAAGCACATCAGGAAAAACCGACGAAACCCGCGCGCCTGCTCTCGTGCAATGCGCTCGGCAACCAGAGATGCCAGTTCGTCAGGCGCGACGTCCGACGAGTGCACCACGGAGAAGTCGCCCATAACGCGCCTCCTTACAGACAGCATAACGAGGTGGCAGGTAAAGAAGCGATAAATAGACGGTAAGAAATCAACCGACCTCCTGATTGGCCAGGGCGGCGTCCTTGGCCGGCGCATGCTCGACGGCACGCCCGAGATGGTAGGGAACACTCGTCACCACGACGTTGGGTTTGAAGAGCAACGCTCCCTTGATGAGGAGTGCGTGCTGGTTGTGCAGCAGGTGCTGCCACAGCCGGCGCGGCACGAACTCAGGAAGAATCACGGTGACATAGGCGGCGGGCTCGGCCTCTTGGAGCTCTTCGATGTAATCGAGCAGGGGTTCCATCAACGAGCGGTACGGCGACTCGAGCACGATGAGGTCGACGCCCTGACCCCATTGCTTCCACTGCCGGCGTAGCGTCTCGGTCGCCGCGGGATCGAGCTCAACATACACGGCGCGAACATCTGTGGAGAGCGTGCGCGCGTACCTCAGCGCCTTGACAACGGCACGCTGCAGGCCGCCGATCGGCACGATCACGACGTGGCGTCCTGCCGGTTCCGGCTGCCAGCCACGCAGCGTGAGTTCAGCGGCGACGTGATCGTAGTGCCGCCTGGTGATTTCGAAGATGCCGACCAGCACCGGAATCATCACGATGATGATCCACGCGCCCTCTGCTGCTTTGGTGATCGCTACGATGGCGAGCACGATACCGGTCACGATGGCTCCGAAGCCATTGATGGCGGCGCTCAATCTCCATCTCGGCTCTTGCAGCCGGCGCCAATGGACGACCATGCCCGCCTGCGACAGCGTGAATGAGACGAATACGCCGATCATGTAGAGCGGGATCAGCGCGTGCGTGTCGCCTCCGAAGATGACGAGAAGAACGGAGGCCAGCACGCTGAGAATCAGGATGCCGTTGGAGAATGCAAGCCGGTCGCCCTGATTCATGAACTGACGCGGCAAAAACCGGTCGCGCGCCATGATCGAGGCCAGTCGCGGGAAATCGGCGTACGCCGTGTTCGCCGCGAGCACGAGGATCGCCATTGTTGCGGCCTGCACGGCGTAGTACGGCCAGCCGCGGCCGCCGAACGTGGCGCGGGCAATCTGCGACACGACAGTCTCGACGTCATTGGGCACGATTTCGTACGCATGCGCGAGCAGCGTGATTCCCATGAACATCGTGATCGCGAGGACTGCCATGGCGACGAGCGTCGCGGCGGCGTTCCGGCTTTCCGGCGGTCTGAACGCGGGGACGCCGTTCGACACCGCCTCGACGCCCGTCAGCGCGGTGCATCCATTGGAGAAGGCGGTCAACAACACGAAGAGGGGCAGCAGCGTCGTCCCCGGCGGAAGCGGGTGTTCAGGCGGCGGCAGCGGTTGAAGCGTGCCGGTGACATACCGTACGGCGCCGACGCCGATCATCGCGAGCATGCTGATGATGAAGATATAGGTGGGCCCGGCGAACAACTGACCCGATTCACGGATGCCGCGCAGGTTGCCGAGCATCAGCATGAGGACGAACGCGAGGCAGAGCGCGACCGCATGCGGCTGCCATTGCGGGAACGCGGACGTGATGGCTGCGACGCCTGCCGCGATGCTCACCGACACGGTCAGGACGTAGTCAATCAACAGCGACGCCGCGGCGATCAGCGACGGTGTCCTTCCGAGGTTCTCCTTCGCGACGATGTATGCGCCGCCGCCATTTGGATAGGCATGAATCGTCTGCCGATACGAAAAGACCACGACGATCATCACCGTCGCGATCACCGCGCCGATCGGGGTCACTAATGAGAGGGCGGCGACGCCGCCGATCATCAGGACGCGCAGGATTTCCTCCGTTGCATACGCAACTGAGGAGAGCGCGTCGGACGACAGCACGGCGAGTCCGGTGATTTTCGAGAAGCGCTCGTGATGCGCGAGCCGCGACGGGATAGGGGCGCCCACGATCAGGCGCTTCACCTGCCCAAGAAACGATTCGTCCGCCACAGAGGCCTCCAATGCGCCGGCGGGGTTAGCTGACGGGCTCGAGGTTGGAGTCCTCTACCCACCTTCGCCCGCCGTCGTCCGCCTTCGCACCTCCGGTGCTTCGGCGGGACTCGGCAAGGCTTCGGCGGGATACGCCCCGTTGGGTGGTTCCCCCGCTTCGCCCTCTGGGCGAATTAGGCTGCGTCATCAAATTATGCAAACAGGCCACCGATTCGTAACGGTGTTTATGGCTTTTTTATGAATCGCGGCGGATGCGGATGGCGTACCGTCAGGATCAGGTGATAGACATCAGCCCGACTACGGCTGCGCTCGCGTTGCTGCTCGCGGTGTTAGCCGTTGCCGCGTTTGGCCGCCTGTGGATGGCGATGTTGGCGGCTGTGGCGGCGACGCTGTCGCTCAACTTCTTCTTCATGCCGCCAATTGGTACCTTGGCCATCGCTGCGCCCCAGAACTGGTTGGCGCTCATCGTTTTTCTCGTGGTCGCAGTGATCGCGAGCCAGCTCTCCGCGACGGCTCAGTCTCGCGCGCGCGAGGGGACGCGTGGCGCACTCGCCTCGACGCTGCTCGCATCGCTGAGCCATGACCTTCGGACGCCCTTGACAGCAATCCGGGTCGCGGTTGGAAATTTGGCCGACACAGATTCTGATGCTGAACGGCGGCAACAGGCCGACGTCGCTCTTCGGGAACTGGATCGCCTTACGCATCTGTTCGACCACGTTCTCGATATGGCCCGGATTGATGCTCGCGCGGTTACGCCGGAACGTCAGTGGGTCACTCCCGCGGACGTTGTCGACGCCGCAATGAGCTATGCGGGACGTTCGCTCGACGCTCACGACCTCCAAGTTGACGCGAGCATCGACAGGGCAGTCCACATCGATCCGCGTCTGACGTCGAGTGCGCTTGCCCAGTTGCTCGAGAACGCCGCTCGTTATTCACCCGACGGTTCAACCATCGAAATCCAGGCGTTCGTGCGTGACGGTGAGGTCCGGATCGCTGTCGGTGACGCGGGTCCTGGACTTCAGCCCGATGATCTCGCGCGTCTATTCAAGCCGTTCTTCCGCGGAACGGCCGCGCGCGCCACCACAGGAACAGGAATGGGCCTCGCCATCGCTCGGGGACTGCTCGCCGCGCAGCGAGGGCGCACGTGGGCGGAGAACAAGGACGGCGGCGGCGCGCGGTTCTGGATCGCAGTGCCGGCCGAATCGCGTCCGACGGCCGTCGTCTAGAAGCCGATGAGCATACGCGTTCTCATCGTGGACGACGAGCCGTCAATACTCGCCTCGATGACGGCGTTGTTGCGAGCGAGAGGGTACGAGGTGTCAACCGCGATGAGCGGCCGCGGAGCGCTGGGCGTCTTCGAACGCGACAGACCCGATTTGATCGTGCTCGATCTCGCACTGGGGGACATCGACGGCATCGAGATCTGCAGGTTGATTCGCGATGGCAGTGCGACACCGATTATCGTTCTGTCGGCGCGCGGGAATGAACCCGACAAGGTCGCAGCGCTCGATGCCGGTGCCGACGATTACATCACCAAACCGTTCGGGACCGAGGAGTTGCTGGCTCGCATCAGGGTCGCGCTGCGCCGCCTGGAGCCGGCGGGCGCACCGGAGGGGCAGATCGTACGAGGCGATCTGGTGATCGACCGCGATCGCCGGCGTGTGCTCCGTGGCGACGAGGAGATCCGACTGACGCCGAAGGAATTCGATCTCCTGCTGTTCTTCGCACAACATCCGGGTCGGGTGCTCACACACCGCGCAATCCTGAAGGCCATTTGGGGGCCGCATGCCGTCGACCAGCCGGAGCACCTTCGCGTGCTCATCGGGTCCCTTCGCCGCAAGATCGAACGTGATCCCGCTCGACCGAGGTATCTGCTCACGGAGCCGTGGGTAGGCTACCGATTTGCCGATGAACCGTAATGTCAGAGCGTCGAACGATCCGAACGAACCGATTGTTCCGAACGATTCGAACGGTTGACACGACCACGAAGAAACGCGATTGCCGCCGGTAGCAACGATACGGCGACGACAACCATCACCAGAACGTCGATGCGCTTGTCGATGCCGGGAATGATGTTGCCGAGCAGATAGCCGGTGAGCGTCATGCTCGTGATCCAGAGGATCGCGCCGACGACGTTGTAACTCGCAAAGCGCCGATAGCCCATCTCCGCGACGCCGGCGACGACAGGCGCGAACGTCCGCAGGATCGGTGCGAACTGCGCGATGATGATCGTCTTCCCCCCGTGACGCTCGTAATACTCGTGCGTCATCCGCAGGTGCTCACGACGGAAGAGCAGCGAATCGGGACGGCTGTAGAGCGCCTTGCCGGTGCGTTTCCCAATCTGATACCCCGTCGCGTTGCCGAGAATGGCCGCCGGAATCAGCGTCACGATCAGCAGCGGCAGGTTCAAGTCGCCGCGCGCCGCGAACAGACCCGCCGTGATGAGCAGCGAGTCGCCCGGCAGAAAAAAGCCGACGAGCAACCCGGTCTCCGCAAAGATGATCAGCGGCAGACCGAACTGACCCACGATGCGGATCAATTCGGGAACGTTGTAGATAGTGTGAAAAAAGTTCTGGAGGAAATTCACGAGATCCGGGCGAGCGCCTGTTGAAGGTCTTCCTGTAAATCGGCCACGTCTTCGATTCCAACGGAAATGCGTACGAGATCGTCTGTAATGCCAATCTGCTGACGCCGATCGGCGGGCACGGATGCATGTGTCATCGTTGCTGGATGGCTGATTAACGATTCCACGCCGCCGAGGCTCTCAGCCAGCGCGATGAGCTGAACGTGATTCAGCAGCGTTCGCGCGTTGTCGAGCGATCCGAGTGTAAACGAGATCAGGCCGCCGAAGCCCCGCATCTGCTTTTTCGCAAGCGCGTGCTGCGGATGCGAGGGCAGTCCAGGATAGTGCACCTGTGTCACCTTTGGATGCGCCGCAAGAAATTCGGCCAGCCGCATCGCATTCTCGTTGTGCCGCTCCATGCGGATCGGCAGCGTCTTGGTCCCGCGCAGCACGAGCCACGCATCCATGGGCCCGAGAATCGCGCCTTCGGCATTCTGGACAAACCGCAGCCACTCGACGTGGTCGTCCCGTGTCGCGACGACGACACCGCCGACGCTATCGCTGTGACCGTTGAGAAATTTCGTCGTGCTGTGGATGACCAGATCGGCACCAAATTCGATCGGCCGCTGAATGTAGGGGCTGGCGAACGTGTTGTCCACGGCGACGACGACGTTCCGCTTGTGCGCAACGTCGCATGCCGCGGCGAGGTCCGTCAGCCGCAGCGTGGGGTTCGTCGGCGTCTCGAGAAACAACATCTTCGTCTTCGGCCCGATCGCGGCGGCAATGGCTTCGGTCCTGGACGAATCCACATACGTAAAATCGAGCTGGTACTTTCGAAGCACGCGCTCGAACAGCCGGTACGTTCCGCCGTAGGTGTTATCGGTGACGACGACGTGGTCGCCGGACTCGAGCAGCGTCATCGCTGCGCCTTCAGCCGCCATACCCGAGGCGAAGGCGAACGCCTCCTTGCCGCCCTCGATGGCGGCAATGTTGCCCTCGAGTGCGGAACGCGTCGGGTTCTGGGTCCGCGCGTACTCGTACCCCTTATGCTTGCCAAGCGCCTCCTGGACGTAGGTGGATGTTTGGTAGATGGGGGTGATGATCGCGCCTGTTGACGGATCGGGGATCTGGCCGGCGTGGATGCAGATCGTGCTGAATCTCGCCGTATCGCGAAGCTTCAAGGTAAGAAAAGCATATCAATAGACCGTAGACTGTAGACCGCAGACCCATGGCGCAGGGATTTCTCTGGCGTGTCCGCCGCAAGCTGACGCTCTCCTACATTTTCATCGGGTTCGTCCCGGTCCTGCTGATCGTTGTCTTTTTCCTGCTCTGCGGTCTGCTGCTGTTTTTCAACGTCAGCTCGTATCTGGTGCAGTCGCGCGTCGAGGCGCTCGTCGACGAAACGCGATTCCTGGCGGAAGCGTCCGCCATCGAGCTCGCGCGGACATCGGACGATGCGACCTTCGACGAAGTGCTGACACGCCGGCAGGAAGCCGCGTCGGCCAGATATCACGGCGCGTCGATGGTGGTCGTGCCGACGATGCGTGTGTGTGGACCGGCAAATGCGACGCCGGGCCGTAGCGTCAACCGGCCGCTCGACAGCGGCGCCTGGGCGCACCTCGATCCTCCGACGATGTTGCCCATGTGGGTGACATGCGAAGGGTTCGCCGGGTTGATTGCGTATCAGGCGCCGCCGCTTGGCGCCGCGGCGATCCGCGAAAGTCCGTTGTGGCGAACACATCTGGTCGTGCGCGCCGTGGCCTTCCCTGCGGAAGCGGTGCCCCGCTACGCCGTGATCATTGACGTCCCCGTAACGGCGGCGACCGGCCTGCAGATTGAGAACGACACCGGCATCGAGCTCGGCGACATCTCGACGCTGGGCATGACGGCGACCGACGTCAAGCCGGTGATGGGCCGCGCGATCGAAGAAGATGCCACGGACGCCGCGACTCGCGAAGCGCTGACGTGGATGACGTTCCTCGATTACACCGACTGGCTCACCGGGCGCTCGGGCAACGTCGTCATCGCCATCGGCTTGAACGTGACCGAGATCTACCAGCGCATCTCGGCCACACCGTTGACCCAGATCGGCAACTACAGCGTCGGCCAGTTGCTGCTCATCCTGCTCGCGGTCGTCGGCGGACTCTTCCTTGCGATTCAGAGCGTCGCGTTCGTGATGGGCCTGAAACTGGCGCGATCCATCACCGGTGCGGTGCACGAGCTGGCGACCGGTACCGAGCACGTGCGGCGCGGCGATTTCACGCATCGCATCTCGGTCAGCAGCCACGACCAGCTCGGCGATCTGGCCGATTCGTTCAACTCGATGACCGCCAGCGTCGAGGATCTGCTGCACGAGAAGGCGGAAAAGGAGCGCCTCGAACAGGAGCTGCGCATTGCCCGCCAGATTCAGATGTCACTGCTGCCGCAGGGGCCGCTCAGGCTCGAAGGGCTGTCGGTCACGGCACACTGCGAACCCGCGCGGGAAGTAGGCGGTGATTACTACGATTACCTGCCGCTCGGTGACAAGCGCGTCGGGATCATCGTCGCGGACGTCGCGGGGAAGGGCACATCGGCCGCGCTCTATATGGCGGAACTCAAGGGACTCATGCTCTCACTCAGCCAGCTCCATACGTCGCCACGCGAGCTGCTCATCA
>DASTZI010000143.1:0-2574 GCA_035764385.1 Vicinamibacterales bacterium | reverse complement strand
GAGGGGTATGGCTCGGACGAGCCGACCCGTGACTATTCCGTACAAGGCGGAAAGCTTGTCGAATCCAAAATTAAACTTCTCGAAGCCAGCGCGAAGAAGGAGCCGAGGCAAGCCGCCTCGCGCAACGGCGTGGGCATCGTGTGCCTTGAACACCACTGCGCAAAGCGCGGGGCTCAGCGTCAACGAAACGAAGCACGAGATTACCGTAGATGCCGCGATCGTCACTGCGAACTGCCGGAAGAACAGTCCGGAGATCCCCGAAAGAAAGGCGGAGGGCACGAAAACCGCGCAAAGGGTCAGTGCGATCGAGATGAGTGCTCCGCCAACCTCGTCCATCGTTCGATGCGCGGCCTCTCGTGGCAATATCCCCGATCGGAGGTTGCGCTCAACGTTCTCGACGACGACGATGGCGTCGTCGACGACGATCCCGACAGCGAGAACCAGACCGAACAACGACAGGTTATTGATTGAGATCCCGAATATCGCGAGGACGGTGAAAGTGCCCACCAGAGATACCGGGATTGCGATGACCGGGATGATGGTTGCGCGCCAAGTCTGGAGAAACAGAAACACGACTCCGACAACAAGGGCGATCGCGACGAAGATGGTGACAATGACCTCGTTGACCGACTTCGAAATGAAGATAGTTGGGTCGTAGACGATGATATAGGCGACGCCTTGCGGGAAGTCCTTGGCCAGCTCCCGCATGGTTGAGAGCACTTCGCGGTCGACGGCGAGAGAATTGGCGCCTGGTTCAGCGTAGATGAGAAGCACGGAAGCATCGTCTCGGTCCACGAAGGCTGTGTTGCCATAGTCGGCAGCACCGACCTCGGCATGTCCGACGTCTCGGACACGGGTTACGCGTCCTTGGCTGTCAGACTTGAGGACGATGTCACCGAACTCTTCAGGCGTGGACAGACGACCACGCGCTTCGACGTTGATTTGGTAGGCCTGGTCACCGGGAACCGGGGGTCGGTTCAGAACGCCAGCAGAAACCTGGAGATTTTGTGCGCGCAGGACGGCGAGAACTTCCGAGGCACTAAGATCATGTGCAGCGATCTTATCCGGGTCGAGCCAAATCCGCATCGCGTATTCGCGGCCGCCCTGAAACTGTACATCGCCGACGCCTTGAAGGCGCGCCAGCGCATCCTTCACATGAAGGGTGAGGTAATTGGACAGATACAGCGTGTCTCGCGACTTGTCCGGAGAATAGAGGTGAATAGCGAGGAGGATGCTTGGAGTCGCCTTCCTCACCTGGACACCGAGGCGCTGGACATCTTCCGGCAATCGTGGAAGCGCATCCTGCACCCGATTTTGGGTCAGCATCTGGGCGACGTTGAGGTCGGTTCCGATGCGGAATGTCGCCGTTATCGTGAGGTTCCCGTCGCCGGTCGACTGGCTGCTGATGTAGATCATATTCTCGACGCCATTGATCTGCTGCTCGAGTGGCGTCGCGACAGTACGCGCGACGGTTTGCGCCGATGCGCCCGGATAGCTCGTCGTGACCTGGACCGTCGGCGGCACAACCTCCGGATATTGGGCGACGGGCAGCACCGCGAGAGCACCCAGTCCAAGCAGAGTAACAAAGGCGCTCAAAACGACCGCAAAACGAGGCCGGTCAATAAAAAAGTGGGTTAGGCGCATTTCGAGGCTTTTGTCCTAGTCCTGGCTGGCAGCGGCGTAGCGGATGTCGCCGTCCTTGCTGCTGACCTTCGATCCAGGGGATGCATAAGGAAGGCCGTCGATGATGACTCGATCATTGGCGTTGAGACCGGAGCGAATGACCCTGAGTCCTCCGCGCTCGTCACCAGTCTCGACAGGCTTCGGGACGACGGTGTCATCCGGTGCGACGGTCATAACCAGGTGGCGGGTTTGGTCGGGCAGCACCGCTGCATCGGGCACCAAGAGCGTCGTGACCGGTGCTCCCAGAGCCAGCTGAACGCGGGCGAAGCTACCCGGGGTCAGGAACAAGTCGGCGTTAGGAACTGTTGCGCGGGCATGGATCGTGCCGCTCGACCGGTCGAGCACGTTATCCACGAAATCCAGCGTGCCTTGCCGGCTGAAGTCTGTCTCGTCGCTGAGCGCAATTTCGATTTTGTCGGCAAGGACGGTTTTCTGCTTTGCACGCTCTCGAGAGAAGGCCAGGTAGTCGGACTCGCTCATGTCGAAATCCAGATAGATTGGGTCGAGCGACACCATTGTCGCGAGCAAGGTCGTTGGGCTGCTGGCGGCCCGGCTGCCGGCAACCAGGTTGCCACCGGAGACCAGGTGGCTGCCAATCCGACCGGTGAAAGGAGCGGTGATGCGGCAATGATCCAAATCGAACCGCGCGTCACGGATCTGGGCTTGAGCATCGTCCAAGGCCGCCTGGGCGGCGTCCTGATCCGACGTCCGCTGATCGAGGTTCTCCACTGATACAACCCCATTGCGTTTCAGCATTTGAGCGCGTGCAAGCTCGCGGTTGGCGAGCTCGAGCCGTGCTGTTGCGTTTTCCATCTGAGCAGTCGCTTCTGCCAGTTTGATCTCGTAGGGGACGGGATCGATTACGAAGAGCAGCTCGCCCTTGTGGACGAT
>DASTZI010000142.1:0-26081 GCA_035764385.1 Vicinamibacterales bacterium | reverse complement strand
TCCGATCTGGACGGGGTCAAGGACACGGTTTAACATTTCCTATATATGCGTCGCTATCGTTCCGTCTCCGTCGCCGTGTTTGCGGTCGCCTTTTGCGCCCTTGTGGGCGGGTTCTATGGCCGCAGCGCCCTTGCCGTCGAGGACCAGGTTCCCGACCAATACAAGGTCTTTACGGCAGCCTTGAACGCCGTCGAGGCGAACTACGTCGGCACCGTCGAGTCCGACCGGCTGGTGTACGGCGCCATCACGGGGATGCTCCAGACGCTGGATCCGCACTCCAGTTTCATGGACCCGCGCACCTACGCACAGATGCGCGAACGTCAGGAGGGGCGGTACTACGGTCTCGGCATCACGATCGCCGTCGTCGATGGCGAAATCACCGTCGTGTCGTTGTTTGAAGGCTCTCCCGCATATCAGAAGGGCCTGCGTCGCGGCGACATCATCGGGAAGATCGAAGGCGAAGAGACAAAGGGCTGGACCAGCGACGATGCGGTGAGAAAGCTTCGCGGGCCGAAGGGCACGCCGGTTCGCATTTCGCTGAAGCGCAGCGGCTTCACTCAGCTGATCGATCTCGCCGTCATCCGAGACGAGATTCACATTCCGACGGTTCCTGCCTCGTTCATGCTCGACGCGCAGACGGGCTACGTCCGTCTCTCCGAGTTCGGCGAGAACACGGATCAGGAACTCGGGCAGGCGCTGCGCGCGTTGCAGCGGCAAGGCATGAAGCGGCTGGTCTTCGATCTGCGGAACAATCCGGGCGGCGCGCTGGATCAGGCAATCAAGGTCGCGAACCGGTTCCTGCCGCGCGGCGCGATGGTCGTCTACACGCGCGGGCGCGTGCCGAATTCCGACCAGGATTACCGCGCCACGGAATCGAGCGATTACCTGAACATTCCGATGGTGACGCTGACGAATCGCAGCAGCGCCAGCGCCTCGGAAATTGTGTCGGGTGCGCTGCAGGATCACGATCGCTCGCTCATTGTTGGTGAAACGACGTTCGGCAAGGCACTCGTGCAGTCGGTCTACCGGGTGAGCGAAGGCGCCGGCGTGGCCGTGACCACCGCTCACTACTACACGCCGAGCGGACGACTCATCCAGCGTCCGTGGGACGATAGCTTCGACGAATACCTCACCTACACGATGCGCGATCAGGATCCCAACAAGGTACATAACGCCGAGGACCTGAAGCTGACCGACGCGGGGCGCAAGGTGTACAGCGGCGGCGGCATTGAACCGGATCGCCGATTCGATGGACCGATCGAGGGATTCAACCCGAGTCGGTTCGGCCGCACCCTCAACGCGCGCAACGTCTTCGACGTCTACGCGCAGCGCTTCACGCGGAAGGGAGACACGCGCATCTCGCTGACGCCGACGGCGGCGCCGCGTGAGTTGTCGCCCGGATTTGAAGTGACCGACGCGATGGTCAGCGAGTTCCGCGAGCTCGTCGAGAAGTCAAAGGTCAGGATTGAGGAAGCCGACTGGCAGAAGGATCTGCCGTTCATCAAAGCGATGATCCGCTACGAGATCGATCTCGATCTGTTTGGTGTCGAAGCCGCACGCAAGGATCTGGTGAAGAGCGATCCGCAGCTGCAGTTCGCGTTGACGCTCTTCCCCGAAGCGCAGCGTCTGCTCGACATGACGAAGATCTCGGGGACGCAGCGGGTCTCGCGATAGGCGGCAGGGTGCAGGTGGCGGGCGGCAGGAACAGCCTTCCTGTCCGCTGCCGCCTGCCGCCTGCCCACTGATAAACACCACCCCTGCCTTTGGGTTCCCAGCCCAAAATATTGTGGTGTCTATTCGGCCTTGCCACAATGGCTGGGCCTTGCTAGTCTGTTCGCCTCTTCAGCTTTCACGTTCCACGTACCAGGTATCAGGGGACAGGAATGCGCCTCGAACGCCTTGAAATCGCCGGCTTTAAATCGTTCTCCGACCGGTCGCAGCTTGCCTTTGACGAAGGTGTCACCGCGATTGTCGGGCCCAATGGATGCGGCAAGAGCAACGTGGCCGATGCCATCACGTGGGTGCTTGGGGAGCAGAGCGCCAAGAGCCTGCGCGGCGACAAGATGGAGGACGTCATCTTCAGCGGTAGCGACGCTCGCAAGCCAGGCGCAGCCGCGGAAGTTCGACTCCGTCTGACGGGACTCCCGCTGGCTCCGAGAGGCGTCGAAGGGCTTGCCGCCAAGGCAGCCGAGGACGCCAATCCCACAGCGCTTCCCGAGTTCCATCCGGGCACTCCCTCGAACGGCAACGGAAACGGCCATCACTCGACTGCGCCCGGGGCCAACGGCAACGGCAACGGCAACGGACATCATTCGCTCGATGACATTGTCGAGGCGTTCACGCGTGACGTCGAGGTCACACGACGGCTCTATCGATCGGGGGAAAGCGAATACCTGATTGACGGCGAAGTGTGCCGGTTGCGCGATGTCCATGAGCTGTTGATGGACACCGGCCTCGGCGCCAAGGCGTACGCGATTATCGAGCAGGGGAAGATCGGAATGATTCTCAGCTCGCGGCCGACCGATCGGCGCCAGCTGATCGAAGAAGCCGCGGGCATCACCAAATACAAGTCGCGCCGGCGCGCTGCCGAACTGAAGCTGGAGGCCGCGCAGCAGAACCTGACCCGCGTTGACGACATCGTTTTCGAGGTGGAGAAGCAGCGCGGCGCGCTGAAACGTCAGGCCGCGAAGGCACGCCGCTACAAACGGCTGCGCGACGAGCTGCGGCGCTGGGAAAAGGTGCTGTTTGCACGTCGCTACCGCGAGCTGGCGCATGCCATCGAGTCGGCGCGCGCGAGCCTGGCCGGCGCGCGCGAGCGGGAAGCGGCGGCGTCGGCACGCGTGGCTGAGGTCGAGGCCGACCTGGCGCGGCTGCGGATCGAACAGGCCGAAGCCGATCAACGTGCGGCCTCGGTTCGCGAGCGCGCCCATGCCGCCGAGCTCGATATCAATCGCCGGCAGCAGCAGCTCGAGTTCGATCGTCATCAGGCATCGTCGCTCGCGACGCGCGCGGGGGAGATCGCGGACGAGATGCGGGATCTCGAGGCGCGCCGGGAGCCGGCGCGCATTGCCATCGACACACGCGAACAGGCGTGTGCCGATGCGGAGCGGGCGCGTGACGAGGCGGCAGCCGTGCTCGCCGACGCCACCGAGGCACACCTTCGCGCGCAACAGCAGATCGACGCGCTCGAAACAGACGTCGATGCAGCGCGGACGCACGTCTACACAGTCGCCAATTCGGTAACGGCGCTTCGCCATGCGCTCGAGCACGCCTCGGCGCAGCGAAGCCGCGTCGGCGAGGCGCTTGCCAAGCTCGACGTCGAAGAGGCCGACGTCCTCGTCGAGGTGCAGAAGGTCGAAAGTGATCGTACAACGGCCGGCGACGCCCTCCGGCGCGCACATGAAGCACTCGATCAGGTGCGCATCCAGCACGCGATGGAGGAGGCTGCGCTGGCGGCCGCGCGCGGGGCGCACGACGAGACGATGCGTCGCGTCCGAAGTGGCGAGCAGGACCTCGCCGCACTGGAAGCGCGGCTGGCCTCGCTCGAAGAGCTCGTCGCGACTCGAGGCGAGTTCGGCGACGCGGCTCGGATGGTGCTGGTTCAGGCCAACGGCCACGTTGGCCAGCAAGGCGCCGTTGCCGATTATCTCGAAGTCGATCGACGCTATGAACGCGCGGTTGAAGCCTGTCTCGGCGATCTGCTGCAGCACGTCATCGTCGAGCGCCACGAACAGGCAGCGGCGGGCCTGTCACTCGTGCGTGAGCATGACGCGGGACGCTGTGGCTTCGTGGTGATCGACCCGGAGTCGAACGGTTACCACGCGCGCGAGGCGCTCCAGGCGCCGGGTGCCCGTCCCGGCATTGTTCCGGTCGGCGAGGTGCTGCGTATCGTCGGTCCGCATGCCGCGACGATTCAGAAAGTCGTACCAGACGCCTACGTCGCTGAAACATTCGAGCAGGCGGTCGAGTTCTCCCACGAAACGTCGGTTCCGATTGCGACGATCAACGGCGACGTCTTCCGCGGATCCCACTTGGTGGCAGGAGGCGCCAAGGCGGAGTCGCGCGGAATCCTCGCCACGAAACGAGAAATCAAGGAGCTTCGCGAGCGGATTGCGAGCGATCGTGCGTCGCTGGCCGGGCTGGTCGACGCGGCCGCTGCCCTGAATGTGTCGATTGCGGAAACGAGTACGGCAATCGCATCGCTCGCGGCCGAAGAGCATCGCCACGAGAAGGAGATCGTTGGCCACGAGGCGCAGCTGTCGCGCCTCGGCGAAGACACGCTCCGTCTGGCGCGAAAGACGGAAGTGATTGGCTTCGAGCGGCGTCAGGCAGAAGAGGAATGTGTCGCGCTCGATGCACGCGCAACGGAGGCGCAGCAGAAGATATCGGGGCTCGAAGAGCAGCAGCTGGCGGCTGACCGGTCGCTGGCGGACGCACAGCGAAGTCTTGGCGCCGCCAGGGCTGCCGCCGCGGAGCTGAACGACAAGGCCGCCGCGGCGCGCGCCGCGCACGCAGGACTCGTTGAACGTGCGACGGCGCTTGCCGCTGATGTCCTGCGTCTGCGCGAAGCGGCCCTGGAGCTCGAAGAGCGCATCACGTCGAGGTCGGAGGAGCGGCGGCAGACTGTGTCGCGGCGCGAAGAGTTGTTGGAGGCGATTGCGGCCGGCGAGCGAATGCTCGATGAGGACATCCGGGCGCTCGACGGCCTCCGCGAGGAGTTGCGCACGGCTGACGAGGCGGCTGGCGCGCTGCGAGCTGCCGTTGACGCGCAGGACACCATCATTCGCGAGGCAAGACAACTGCTCGAAAGCGTATGGAGTGAGGTCGCGAGCTTCGATGTTGCACGAGCAACTGCCGAGAGCGACTTGACCCACCTCGCCCAATCGTGCGCCGACGCCGTTCAGATGTCGCTCGACACCGTTCTCGCAGATGTCGAAGCGATGGAGCAGGCCGGCACGGCCGTCCCCGATGCCGTCGCGATTACGGCTGAGGAACAGGAGTCTGACGAGGAGTCGGGATCAGGGATCGGGGATCAGGGATCCGCGAGTGTCGAACCTCAGAGCATCGAAGCTGCGGATCCCGGATCCCGGATCCCCGATCCCGTCGCCTCTGGCTCAATGACTGCCGAAGAGGCCATCGTCGCGTTGAAGGGAAAAATCGATCGTCTTGGTCCCGTCAACATGATGGCGATCGAGCAATTCGACGAACTCGAAACCCGTCACGCATTCCTGACGACGCAGCGCAAGGACCTCGTTGATTCCATCGCCCAAACGACGGAAGCGATCAGGCGGATCGACGAAACGAGCAAGGCGCGTTTCGCAGAGGCGTTTGCGGCGATTCAGGAAAATTTCCAGGTCACCTTCAGCACCCTTTTCGGAGGCGGGCGAGCCGGGTTGACGCTGCTCGACGAGCACGATCCGCTCGAAAGCGGCATCGACATCGTCGCTTCGCCGCCCGGTAAACGTCTGCAGAGCGTCCAGCTGCTCTCGGGAGGCGAGAAGGCGCTGACGGCGATCGCGCTGATGTTTGCGATTTTCAAATACAAGCCGAGTCCCTTCTGTCTGCTCGACGAGATTGACGCGCCGCTCGACGACGCCAATGTTGGACGCTTCGTGGAGATGCTGCGCGGGATGCTCGACCGTACGCAGTTCATCCTCATCACCCACAACCGCCGGACGATGGAGATTGCCAACCGGTTGTACGGCGTGACAATGGAGGAGCCCGGCGTGTCGAAACTGATTTCCGTTCAGCTGAACTAACCTGCGGCTTCCGGCGACCGCCTCCCGACTTCCGGCGTGGCCAGGCCGGCAGCCGGCGGTCGGAAGCCGGCAGTCGAACCATGAACGAAGACAAATCCGCCAGATACCATCGGCTCCGGCGGCGCGCATCGATCGCGGGCATGCTCGTCAGCGTCGCCTTTCTGATCGCCTTCGTGTCGTCGGGCTGGTCCGCTTCGCTCCGAGACTTCGCTGGGTCGCTCGTGGGCGCATCCTTCCTCCCCACGCTCGCGATGTACGTCGTGCTGCTCGCGCTGCTGAATGAAGCGATCAGCCTGCCGTTCGCGTTTTACGAAGGTGTGACGCTCGAGCGGCGGTACGGGTTATCCACGCAGACGACAGCGCGCTGGTGGCTCGATCACTTGAAGGCCGGCGTTATCGCGCTGGCGTTCGGGTTGATTGCTGCGTTTATTGTGTGTTCGTTGATCCGCTGGCAGCCCGATCGGTGGTGGGTGCCGGCCGCCGTCGTGTTCACCGCGATCATGGTCGGGCTCGTGCAGCTCACGCCCGTGCTGCTGCTGCCGCTGTTCTATGAGTTCAAGCCGCTCGAGCGCGAAGCGCTCGTCAGGCGCCTGGTGGCGCTCGCCGAACGTGCCGGTGCGCGCGTCATGGGCGTGTTCGAATGGCGGCTCAGCGACAAAACGAAAAAGGCGAATGCGGCGCTGGCGGGCATCGGCCAGACGCGACGCATCATCATCTCGGACACGCTGCTGGCGGAGCACTCCGATGACGAGATCGAGGTGATCCTGGCGCACGAGCTCGCGCATCACGTGCACCGGGATATCTGGAAGGGCATTGCCCTCGAAACCGTCCTCATCGCGCTTGGGTTCTACCTTGCCGATGCCGTGCTGGCGCGATTTGCGACCTCGTTCGGACTGACTGGGAAGGACGACATCGCGGCGCTGCCGCTGCTCCTGCTCGCGGCCGGTGCGGTGTCGCTGGCGCTCATGCCGCTGGTCAACGCGTTCTCGCGAGCGCACGAACGCCGGGCGGATCGCTACGCGCTCGAGATGACCAGGAATGTGCCCGCCTTCGTGAGCGCGATGAAACGCCTGGGCGCCCAGAATCTGGCGGAGGAACGCCCGTCGAGGTTGGTGCAGATTCTCTTCTACACGCATCCGCCAATCGGCGCGCGCATCGACGCCGCGCAGGCGTGGGCGAAGAGCCGCTAGCCGAATAGAATGCGCCCATGGCGCGGTTCGAATCGCTTCGCATCAAAACGGATGGAGCCACGCTGGACGTTCGACACTATGCGGGCAGCGGCGATCCAATCGTGCTGCTGCATGGTGGACCCGGCATGGGCAACTACTTCGACACCTTCCCGGAAGTGTTGTCGCCACCGTATCGCGTGGTCAGCTACAACCAGCGCGGCTGCGGGCCCTCGACATGCGACGGGACATTCGACGTCGAGAACCAGGTCGCAGATCTCGACGCCATCAGAACGCATCTCGGCGCCGGCCGCATTCATGTCTTCGGACATTCGTGGGGCGGCTTGCTTGGTCAGCTGTATGCCAAGACTCACCCGCAACAGGTCGCCAGCCTCGTGCTGTGCTGCTCGATGGGGAATACCGGCAGCCGAGTCGCGGCGATGGAGAGTAAGGGCATCGCCGAACGCGTGATGGCCAAACCGAAGCGCTCGCAGCTCGCGTGGGTGCTCGGCGGCACGCTGATGCAGTTTCCCGGACGGCTGGGGGATCTTGGCTTCGGACTGGCGCTGAAACAACTCCTCCCGAATTACGTGGTGCGGCCCGAGCGCGCGCCGAAGAGATTCAACATCTACTACAGCAGCAAGCGGGCGTGGCGCGGCACCAACAGGTCTGTCAAGGCGCTCGGCGACGATTACCTGGGAACAATGTCACTGGACGCACCAGTGTTGATCGTCCAGGGCGAGCAGGACGTCATCAGGGAGACGAATGCGGTCCTTGCGGCACGATTCCCCACAGCGCCGAACGTGCGCATCCCGGATACGGGTCACTTTCCGTGGGTGGAAGAACCCGCCGTGTTTTCGAAGACACTTCTGGATTTCTACAGCAGGGTCGCGTCAGCGGCGCCGGCGTAGCGGGGTGACGATCGCGACAACGTCATTTATCGAGTGTCGCCAGCAGCCTGGTCATCGTCGCCATGTTCCGCGCCGTTCCCGCGTCGCCAATGGCTCGGTTCACCATCGTCCACAATCGGCTGATGCCGATCCCGTTCGCGCACCACAGATACGCGACCCGCGTTCCCAGCGCGAGCGCTTCCGGGCTCCAGTGTTCCTTGAGCAGCGGTTTGAGTCGCGCGATGCTCGTTGAATCCGCGCACGCCAGCACGAGGAGACGCGACGGATTGTCGGCCACCGATGTGAAAGGATTGTCGGCCACGGCCTCGGCGACCTCACGTTTGGTGAGCACCACGACGCGCGACGTGATGCCGAGACCATCCGCGATCGCCTTCTGTACACGCGCGGCATGATCCCGTGACGAGGCTTTAGGGATCGTGAACACGACGTTGCCGCTGTTCAGCAACGTACGGACGTCCTCGTACCCCAGGTCTTCAAACAGCCTGCGAAGGTCGGCCATCGACACCCGCTTGGCGGTACCGACGTTGATTCCACGAAGAAAGGCCACGCGGCGATCGATCGCCGTCGTGGGCACGCGCGCGGGGCTCATACGTGGAATTGGGACAACTACGCGAAGCGCATGAGCAAGATGAGCGACGCCACCGCGAGGACGACTCCGGCCAGTTCAAAGTGGTTGAGTGATTCGCGGAAGACCGCCACGCCGATCGCCGTCAGCAGCAGCACCATCGAAACCGAGTACAGCACGCTGATGGTGGCCAGCTTGAGGTGTCGCATCACGAACACCCACCCGAACGCCGTTGACGCATAGAGGGCGAAGCCGAGATAAAACCATCCCGTCCGCAGCGGCTGCACGCGAGTGCTCGCGAGCTTCAGGAAATAATCACCGAGCACACCGATCATGCTGAAGGCAATCGTGACGAGCACTGCGACCGAGGACGATGGCACCGGGCTGGCAACTTAGCCGTTGTAGAAGTACACGACCAACCGGTTGTTCCTGGCATCAATTCCAACCGCCCGATATGAATCGGAGGAATCACCGGAATAACTTTCGCTGAGATCGTCGTACTTGCAATAGATGTGGTTTCCACTGGCGACTCCATGAAACGCCTGCGGATTCGGAGCCAGGTTCCACCTCATGACAAGTTTTCGTTTCAGCTCGTCGTTTGCCGGGTAGATCTCCCAGCAGCGCCATGGATCATTTCCCCAGTTTCCATCCATGTTGACCGTGACGTCAGAGGGAAGCCGCATCCCCATGAATGTCTCAAACTCTGACGAACTGGAACGACAGCCGGTCGCCAGTAACGGTCCGACGACGAGAAGAAGGACGGTCAGCAACGAGGTCGATGTCATTGCCAGAAACCCAGGTGAACCTCGCGGGCCTCGTCGACCAAGACGGGTCCGATTACCTGCACCTTCTCCCGCGATCGAGAGAACAGTTCCCGGCAGGGAATCACGAAATCGCGGGCCGCAAGCGCCGCAAGCTGTTCTGACGGCAGGGCGTACACGACGGATCGAATGCCAGCCCAATACATCTTTCCGGTGCACATGGCGCACGGTTCACAGCTCGAATAGAGGACGCTACGACGAATTTGATCGGGGGCCAGCGTCCGGATCGCGGCGGCGACCAGGTTGCTTTCCGCATGCGCCGTGGGGTCGTGATCTGTCGCAATCGTATTCTGGGCGGTCAGCAGAACCGCTCCGTTCAGCGCCAGGAGCGCCCCAAACGGATGGTTGCCCGCCTGTCGAGCGCTTCGCGCCAGCTCGATCGTTTGCCTCACGAGACGTTCGTCGATTTCGGTGAAGTCCATATCGTCAACAATCACACCATCTTCCATTGCCATAGCGCGCTGGTCGTCGTGACCGGCAAGCGATGACCAGTCTGGCGCGCCACCATGACGATCTGACCACGATGATGCGCTTCGTGGGCCACGAAATAGGTCAGCACGTGAGCCACGTCGAGAGAGAGATTCTGCCAGACGTAACCTCTTGACGGCGGGATTGAGCCATTCGCCGCAGAGCCCAGCTTCAGCAGCGCCTCCATTCCGGTGCTGCTCCGCGTCAGCGCGGCTACGAGCTGCCGGGGCGTCACTCGGTGGTGATCCACGCGAGCAGGAGCGGTGATGCCGTGCTCACGTCCCAGCGTCTTGACCCACCGGCACCTCGCGTTATGAAGATGGGCACCGATGGCGCGAATCGTACGGCGCGGCACGCCGGGAACGGCGACATTCCAGAGCGTCGGCGGCAAACGTTCGATGAACCGAGTCGTGACCAGGTTGTTCGTGTGCCAGGCAGCAAGGAGGCTCGATTCGACATTTCGGCGCGGTGAAGGCCGCAGTTGACCCAATTGCTGCTCAAGAAACACCAGATCGTGCTTCGGCACCGGATACGCGTCATGTAGGACGAGAGCCTCGTTGGCAAGGGTCCGACCAGCGGAGTGCTTGCCGGCCCGCACGCTCGCGACGGCAGCCGCCGCCAATGCAGCGGACAGGCCATGGCCCGACTCCTGGAGCGTCGCCCGTCGCAAATTCGCAATGCGTCGATACACCCTCGCCGCCTTCGCGTGGGCGCCTTGTCTCTCGAGCTCCACACCGAGGAGCCCGAGAGCCTGTATCTCGTGCCATTCTGTCAATGAGTTGTGAGCCGCCTTGTGACATAGGGTCGCAAGGCGCCCAAGAAGATCCGCGGCGGCGTTGGTGCGCCCCTGCTCGGCCGCGCCGAGTGCTTCTCTCACCTGGTCGTTGAACCATCCGTGATTCAGGTCGTGGCCTTTACGTCTCATCAGATCCGTCCTTCGTGGACATTAATTGACGATTGAGCGTTGAGCATTCACGCGTGGTTCGGCGTAGCATATGCCTCGTCTCGAGGAGGTGTGTGTGGACAGAATGACTCGCCGTGACGTGATTCGGACTGGTGCGGGAGCCTTCGCGGGAGCGGCAGCTGCGCTCGCGGCAACGCGTCTTTCCGCGCAGGGCGGCGCCGTGAACCCGACGCCTCCTCCCGCGCGCGATCAGCGGTATCCGCTTCCGCCAACATGGGCGCGCGACCTCAAACAGCTCGCGCCGAACGTCTACGCCTACACCCAGGGCGGCGGTCCGGACATGAGTGGCCCCGGCGTGTCGAACGCGGGCCTCATTGTCGGTCCCGACTACATGCTCGCCATCGACGCGCTGCAGGGACCGATTCCCGCCAAGGACTTCATTGCGCGGGCGCAGAAGGTGGGCGGCGGCAAACCGATCGGGCGTCTCGTGAACACGCATCATCATGGCGATCACGTGGCAGGGAATCAGTTTTTCACAGGCGCCGAGATCAGCAGCCATCCCTACTGCCGCAACGAAGTACTCAAAGCGATCGCGAATACGCCGAAGACGTGGACGGCGACGCCAAACGTTGCTCAGGGCGGCGAGCCGCGCGTGCTCGTCCCTCCAACCGTCACCTTCCGTGATGATGTGAGCTATTTCCTTGGGAACACTGAGGTGCAATTCCGCTTCGCCGGCCCTGCGCACACATGGGGCGACCTCGTCGCCTACCTGCCGCAGCACAAGATCGTCTTTCTCGGCGACGTGGGCTTCTTCTGGGTCGCGCCGTACGCGAACAACAGCTACATCACGAAATGGCTGGAAATCTGCGACGCGATTGCGGGGTGGGATGCCGATGTGCTCGTCCCTGGGCATGGACCCATCGGCACCAAGAAAGAGCTCGCCGAGATGGCGAACTACTTCCGCGTCCTCCGCGTCGAGGCGCGCAAGCGTTACGACGCGAAGATGACAGCCGGCGCTGCCGCCGCCGAGATTCGCCTCGGGCGTTTCGATAACTGGGTCGGACCGGAGCGTCTCATCATGGATACCGTCCGTTGGTATCAGGAATGGGACGGCACCTTGACGCCTGACTACGACGCGAATCGGGTGCGCGAAGCGACGATTGAGTACAACGCGATCAAGGCCGGCGCCAAAAAGACCGGCCAGATCATTCCGCTCGAGCGGATGGTCGCGATGGCGGAGCCATGCTGAAGTGCCTTGCGGTGTTGCTGATCGTTCCGACCGTCGTGGCGGCACAACAATCCGCCCCCGTACGGTCCGATCAGGACATCCTCATTCAACTCGAGCACGACTGGGACGCGGCGTTTCACAGACACGACGCCGCGTTCATCGATCGCATTCTCGCCGACGAGTTCATCGTCACCTACGACAATGGCGTACGGGCGGATCGCACGCTCGAGCTCGAGCTGGCCAAATCGCTCAACGAGAACATTGAGTCGTCCACAATGGACGAGTTCATCGTGAAGGAATTCGGGAACACGGCAGTCGTCTGGTTCACACTGCACCTGATCGGCCCCGTCAACGGCGAGCGTGTGCAGAACGACTACCGGTTTACCGATGTGTTCGTGTTGCGCGACGGCCGATGGCAATGCGTTTCGAGCCAGAGCACGCGCATCGACCGCAATTCGCACGTCGGTCCGTGAACCCGTGACATCGGGCGCGTGGTCCGCCTCCCGAGTGACCTAACGCCCGAACTTATAGTAGAGGCCGGTACTGAAGCGGACGCTGCTATTGTCCGCGACCAGAACCTTCATCTCGGGTCGCACACCCCAGTGACCTCCCGTTTGCCACCGTAGACCGGCGCCCACGTTCAGCCCGGCCTGGGTATCGGACACGCTGTTTCTGACTCCGAAGAAGGTCGTGCTCGCGCTGACACGCAGGATTCCGAGGCCGCCGAGCACATACGGCGTGAATTTTCGATTGGTGGTTTGCGGAAACAGGTAATGGGCATTCAGATCGATCGACATCGCGCTGCTCTCGATGCCGACGCCAAATCCCTGCACGACGCCTTGAACGTCGTTGCCGCCGGTCAAATACGCGAGTTCACTGTCGAACAACCATCGTGAATTGACCGCGTAGTGGAGCCCTCCGCCCAGGGTAAAGCCGCCGCCATCAGTTACGCCGCCGATGAAGCCCACCGCTTCGGTTTGACCAGGGGCGACCTCCTGAGCCGAGGCCACGGAACAGACTCCAACCGGGAGGAACAGAAACGCCAAAACGGCTGCACATTTCTTCAAATTGCCCACGTTGAAGCTCCTCGTTGAATGGATAAATCAACGTATCGGGCAGCCGGACGCAAGGCCGTAGCGCGCTATTTCCAGAATTGGCGAGCTTTGATTTACGCGGCTCGATTCCGTGTCGGCTCGGTGCTGGCCGCGCGGTCGGTCAGCGCGACCCGATCCGGTGATCGGTCACCCGGATTCCACTTGCTCATCGACTCGTATGATTTCAGGGCTCGACTGATCTCAATGAGGCGTGCCGTCGCACGATCGATGCGGAGGAGGATCGGCCCCAGCTCCGGATTGCGCCTGCGCAACAACGCTGTGGCGAAGACGATCGTCTGAATGGGCGTGTTCGCGTAGTCGCGCAAGCGAAGGAAGGCGCGCGCAACGTCCGCCGTAACCGCCGCCTCGGCCTGTAGACGCAGCACGTCGCGTTCGAACGCCAGACCGCGCAGGCGGAACACCAGCAGCACCCCCCCGAACATCGCGTAGATCAGCACGAACCAGGGTTCGCCGATCGGAAGCCTCCGCTGAATGTCCGGATCGAGAACGTAGAACTTGGCAATCGCCGTACCTGCCAAGCCAGCGATCGAGACAAGTCCTACCCTCAGCTCGGGGGCGACGAGTGGAACGGCCAGGGCACCCAGCTTGTTCGCCTGAAAAGGACTCCACGCCTGCGTCGGCGCCCAGTAGCCGCTGGTGATCCAGAGCGCGACGAGAATCACAAGCATGTTAATCAGAAAGACGACGGAGCTGAAGCGAACCGTCGGATGCCGCCGCTGGATCAACAAGACTACGATCAGGCCGACCGATACCAGCGTTGACAACGCCGAAGGATAGAAGGGCATGTTCGGGACGTTGCGCGCGAGAAAGTAATCGAACGGCATGCCCACCGCATTGAGAGCTGCCGCGACCAGCGCGCCTCGCCACGCATGCCGTGCTTCGAGATCCGGCGGCGCTGTCATCGGAGCTACCCGTCGACGACCGCTTGCAGGCGATCCGGGTCGATTGGTTTCGAGACAATCTCCGCGTCGCCCTTTCGTTTGGCCGCGACGACGAGAGGATGAGTGTCGGCGTGCCCCGTCAGAAACACGATCCGTCCCGTGTACCCCTTTTCGCGGAGCCAGGTGTAGGCGTCGATGCCTGACCATGGACTGGGCCCCAGATTGATATCGAGAATCGCCACGCTACAGCCGAGCGCGCGATCGCCGAGGGCCACCAGCGCCTCATAGCTGCCGACCCCAATGCACCGACGGTGAAGAACGAAGTCAACCAGTTCGACAAACATTTCTCGGAGGTCGTCACTATCTTCGACGAACAAAACGCACTCGGCTTTGGTCACGGATTCAGTCACGTGTGCCGAGGGAATCACGGTTCACTGCCAGGTCGTCAGCGTCAACGTGAACGGATGCGCCACGTCTGGCTCCATGTTGACGACGCGGAGCTCGTATTCGATGGGAGGAAGACTGACGCGGCGGAATGCGATGGTCGGAGATCCATCGCGGGGCGCGAGATCCTCGTGAATCAACCCTGCGCCCGCCTGATACAGCTGAACCAGCATGGCTCGCGCACCGCCCTGCCACGACAGCGTCACTTCGGCAGCGCCCTCCTTCTGCAGCGCGAAGCGGTACTTCTCGCACGCGTAGCGCTCGACGTAACAGGGTACTGAATAGTTCGCGAGCGGCCCGACAGTTCCCTGAATCACCTGCTGAGACGGTACAAGGCCGGAGGGGACGTCTGGGCCGATGGCGTGGGTCGGCGTGGATGCGACCGACGGCGGCGAAGACGCCGCGGGCGTCGACAGCATTGCCGATGGGGCAGCAGGCGAGAGGGCGGTGAGCCCTCCACACGCGGTGGCGAGCAGCGACAGCGCGACCATAACCAACGTGGGCTCGTTCATTAGCGCACAGTAGTGCAGGTTCCGGTCCGGCCGAAACCAGCTCCTTCAGCGGCCGGGTTGGCAGGTAATGACCAGTTAGTGGAAAACGCCTACCGACCGCGGACGACGAGCTCGCCGCGCATCGTCTTATGGCCGGGGTCGCCGGTCAGCGCGCAATAGAAGGCGAACGTGCCGGGCCGATCCGCCTGGAACTCGAACGTGGTCGAGGCGCCGGCGGGCACCCGCTTGGAAATGCGGTATTCGTCGATGGTGAAGCTGTGGGCGATGTCTTCACTGCGGACCGTGAGCTTGACCAGGTCGTCCTGCATCACCTCGATGCGCGTCGGCGAGTAGTGGAAATCTTTTGCGACGATGGTGAATTCGCGCCTGTTGGGGGCTTCCTGCGCCAGCAGACGGCCGACGGCCGGTGCGGCGACAACCACGCCGCCAACGCCGAGAAGCAGGAAACCGAGCGAACGGCGGGTCATTCTCATACTGGTGTGACGTAGGCCGAACCGTTCCGGTTCGGCGCTATACAGATCTTCGGCATGGTAGGGGCGGGCCTTAGGCCCGCCCTACACCACAGAGCTACTCCTTGGCCGCAGGGGCCGCTTCCTGCGGCTGCTTGGCTGCTGCTTCTTCCTGCAGCAGAGCCTTGCGGCTCAGCCGAATCTTGCCGGTGGGATCGATATTGATGACCTTCACGAGGATCTGCTGGCCTTCCTTCAGCTCATCCCGCACGTCCTTGACGCGATGATTCGCGATCTCGGACACGTGGAGCAGGCCGTCAGTGCCGGGCATGATCTCGACAAACGCTCCGAAATCGGTGATGCGCTGAACCTTGCCCATGTACGTCTTGTTCAGCTCAGGCGTCGCGGTCAGCTCCTGGATGATGCCGATCGCCTTTTGCGCGGACTCGCCGTCGGCCGACGCGACATTGACGCGCCCGTCGTCCTCGACGTCGATCTTCACGCCCGTGCGCTCGATGATGCTGCGAATCATCTTGCCACCGGGACCGATCACGTCGCGGATCTTGTCGACGGGAATCTTGATCGTCACGATCCTCGGCGCAAACATCGACATCGTCTTGCGCGTCTCGGAGATCGTCTTGGCCATTTCGCCAAGGATGTGCATCCGTCCGGCGCGTGCCTGCTCGAGCGCCTTGGCCATGATCTCCGACGTGATGCCGGTGACCTTGATGTCCATCTGCAGCGCGGTAATGCCCTGCGCTGTGCCGGCGACCTTGAAATCCATGTCGCCGTAGTGATCTTCGGCGCCCGCGATATCCGAGAGCACGGCCCACTTGCCGCTCTTCTCGTCCATGATGAGCCCCATCGCGATGCCGGCGACAGGAGCTTTGATGGGAACACCCGCATCCATCATCGCCATCGAGCCGCCGCAGACCGACGCCATCGACGAGGAGCCGTTCGATTCGAGGATGTCGGAGACCAGGCGAACCGTGTAGGCGAACTTGTCCTCGCCTGGGACGACCGACACCAGCGCGCGTTCCGCGAGCGCGCCATGGCCGACTTCGCGACGCCCCGGACCGCGGAGGAACTGGACCTCACCGACCGAGAACGGCGGGAAGTTGTAGTGGAGCATGAACCGCTTGTAGAACTCGCCGCTCACATGCTCGACCTTCTGCTCGTCGTCTGCGGTGCCGAGCGTGCAGGTGACCAGCGCCTGCGTTTCACCGCGCGTGAAGACGACCGATCCGTGCGTCCGGGGGAGGACGCCGGCCTCGCTCCAGATGGGACGGATCTCGTCGAACTTGCGGCCGTCAAGGCGGACGCTGCGCTGCAGCACCTCGTCGCGGAGCACTTTCTCCTTCAACTCGTGGAAGATGCTCTTGGCTGTGCTGCGGCGCTCGGTTTCTTCTTCGGGAATCGAGGCGATCAGCTCGTCGAAGACGGCATCGACGCTGGTGTAGTTTTCCAGCTTGTCGCGAATGCGCATCGCCTCGGCGAGCGGCAGGTAGGCTTTCTCCTCGACCTCGCGATAGAACGCGTGATCGACCGGCTTGGCATCGACCGTGAGCTTCTTCTTGCCCGCCGCGGCCTTGAGATCATCGATGGTGCCGACGATCTGCTTGATCGCTGCGTGCGCGGCTTCGAGCGCGCCGACTGCCTGTGCTTCGGTGACTTCCTTCGCGCCTGCCTCCACCATCACGATCCCGTCTTTGCTTCCGGCCACGACGAGGTCGAGGACGCTCTGCTTCCGCTCTTCGAACGTCGGGTTGATGATGTAGTTGCCGTCAATCATGCCGACCCGTACGCCGGCAATGGTCTTCTCGAGCGGAATCTCGGAGAGCGCGAGCGCCGCCGATGCGCCCGTGATCGCGAGCACGTCGGCATCGTTTTCCGTGTCGGCCGACAGCAGCAGCGCAATGATTTGTGTTTCGTAGCGCCAGCCGGACGAGAACAACGGACGAATCGGCCGATCGATCAGCCGGCTCGTCAGCACTTCCTTCTCCGACGGCTTCCCCTCGCGCTTGAAAAACCCTCCGGGGATGCGGCCGGATGCGTAGGTGTATTCGCGGTAATCGACCGTCAGCGGGAGAAAGTCGATGCCCTCGCGCGCGCTCGCCGCGTGACACGCGGTGACGAGCACGACAGTGTCGCCGGACTGGACGAGTACGGAGCCGTCCGCCTGCTTGGCGAGCTTGCCTGTTTCAATCGAAATACGGCGGGATCCGATCTGGATCTCGCGCTTCTGTAAATTGACGTTGTGCATGGCGAAAGGAGCGGTCACTTCCGGATGCCGAGACGCTGAATGAGCGCCGCGTAGCGATCCGAGTCCTTGCTCTTCAAATAGTCGAGGAGCCGCCGACGCTGGCCAACCAGCTTCAGCAGGCCGCGACGGGAATGGTGATCCTTCGCGTGAATTTTGAAATGTTCTGTCAGGTAGTTGATACGCTCGCTGAGAAGTGCCACCTGCACTTCCGGAGATCCCGTATCGCTGTCGTGTGTCTTGTAGTCCCCGATGATGCCGGTCTTGCGGTCCTTGGTTAAGGCCACCTTTGCGTCCTCCACGTACGGCCCAGGAACTCGGAGCGAGCACCAGACCGCCGTTGTTGCTAATTGTTGCTAGTTCAAAGACTTAACATTCTAAATCAGTACAACTTCAGGGTGCAAAAAACCTGAGAGCCGCTGCGGCGTGCCAAGGCCGACGAGCGCGCCGCCTGAATCGAGCAGCCGGACCCACCCCGTCGCTCCAACCGGGGCGTCACCCGTCAGGTCCACAGGCCTGACGTGCTGGCCATGCGAGACGCGCGTCAATCCCTCGGCGGTCACGGTGACGGCAGGGAAGCCGGGGAGCAGGCGTTCCATGGGAATGAGTGCGGTCTCCATGCCGGGATTCGGGACTCGGGATTCGGGATTCGTCCGGTCCCGGACGGGTCCAAGCGCGTCCAAATCGATCGCCTCGTCAAGCGTGAAGTCGCCGCTGCGCGTGCGGCGCAGCGCTTCGAGCGTTGCCCCGGTGTTGCATCGTTCGCCGAGATCGCGCACCAGGGCTCGCACGTAGAAACCCGCGGAACAGGTGAGCCTGACGCGGCAGCGGTCGTTCCCGTCCTCGAGCAGCTCGATCCGTGACACGCGCACACGCACCGGGTCGAGCACCACCGATTCATCCCGTCGCGCCAGCTCATACGCTCGGCGCCCCGCGACTTTCTTTGCCGAGTAGGCGGGCGGCACCTGCAGCTGCTCACCTTCAAACGATCTCAGCGCCGTGACGAGTGTTTCGCGTGACGGCGCATGACCCGATCGACTGATTTCCTCGCCGGTCACGTCGAGCGTATCCGTCGTCACGCCGAACAGAACCGTCGCCTCGTACTCTTTCTCGGCGGCGGACAGGAACCGCACGAGCCGAGTCGCGCGGCCGCAGGCGAGGGGCAGGACGCCGGTGGCCAGCGGATCGAGCGTGCCCGTGTGACCGATCCGCTTTTCGCCAAACAGCCGGCGCGCCGCCACGACGACGTCATGCGACGTCAGGCCTTCGGGCTTATCGATGACGATGACCCCATCCATGTTTCGCGGTTGTTTACTATCACGGGCCACGGAGACACAGAGGCACAGAGAAAACTTAGGCTAACTCTGTGTCTCTGAGCCTCTGTGGCTTGTGATCGTGAACTACGTTTGTGATTTCCTCGTTGGTTCGATTTGTTGGAGTAACAGGCCTTGGAACAACAGTTTGAGGTCCTCGAATGTCCCCCGCGCATTGCACCCCGAGGCGTTCTTGTGGCCGCCGCCGCCGAATTGCTTCGCGATCGCGTTCACGTCGACCTCGCCCTTGGAGCGCATGCTGACACGCCAGTCGCGGGGGCCCGCTTCCTTGAAAAATGCCACCGCCTCGATCTCCTTCACCGAGAGCGGGAGATTGACGATGCCCTCAGTATCCTCGTAGGTGCCGCCGCAGTCTTTGGCCAGCTTCTGATCGACGTAGACGGTGGCGACCCGGCCCGACGCGTCAAGCTGCATCTGGCTGAGTACTGCACCGAACAGCTTCAACCGCCCAAGCGTGTTGCTGTCGAAAATCGCGCCGGCGATCGCCGGCGGATCGATGCCGGCCTCCATGCACTGCCGGCAGATGTCGAACGTACGAGGGGTGATGCTGGAATAGTGAAACGACCCGGTGTCCGTGAGAATCGCAACGTACACGTGCGTGGCGATTTCGCGCGTCAGCGGAACGCCGAGCTCGCCAACGAGGTCGAACACCATCTCACCGCATGCCGCTGCGCTCGGATCGAACCAGTTGAGCGCGCCGTAATTCGTGTTGCCGATGTGGTGATCGATGTTGACAACGAAGCCCTGGTCGAAGCCTTCAACGCCCGTGCGCGACAGATCGCCGCACTCCATGATGATGACGGCATCGCCTGGATCCTCGATGCGGCTGGCCACCTCGATGTTCCGAACGCCGGGGAACACGAGCATCGGGCCCGGCGGCGCGTCGTGGTTGACGAGGCGCACCTCCTTGCCGAGCTGCCAGAGCGCGAACGCCATCGCGAGTTGCGATCCGATGGCATCACCGTCGGGACGGACGTGCGACGAGAGCACGAAGCGCTGCCGCCTTCGAATCTCGTCCGCAATGCGGGCGCGGACGCTCACCTCGGTCGCGGTCGTCATTTCTGTCGGGATTCCGGATCCGCGATCGGGGATCCGGTGTCGGAGGCAGGCGATTCGCTCTCCGCGGCGCGCTGCGCATCTTCTTCGTGGATGTCGCGGAGGATCTGCTCAATCCGGTCCTGGTTCGCGATCGATTCGTCGAATCGGAACTCGAGCTCGGGGACGCGCCGCAGCTGCAGACGCGCGCCGATCTGGCGGCGGAAGAAGCCGGTCGCGCGTGCGAGCGCGCGCGCCGTCTCCTTGCGCGCGTTGGCGTCGCCGAGGCTTGTGTAGAACACGCGGGCCAGCTGCAGATCCCCAGTGACCTGCACGCGCGTCAGCGTGATGAATCCAATGCCCGGATCGTGCACTTCGCCGCGGGTGAGGATTTCGCTCAGCTCCTGGCGGATCTGGTCGCCGACTCGATCTGGTCTGTATCCCTGTGCCATAGCAAATCCCAAAATCCAAATCCCAAAACCCAAATCCCAAGAAATCCCAACGCGGGGAGGCCACTTGGGATTTGGGATTTGGGATTTGGGATTTGGGACTTAGGCCGTGGCGACCTTCACTCTCTCCATCGTGAACACTTCAATGACATCGCCCATCTTGATGTCGTTGAAACGCTCGAGGCCGATGCCGCATTCAAAGCCGGATTTGACCTCGCTGACGTCGTCTTTGAAGCGGCGCAGAGACGCGATCTTCCCTTCGAAGACGACCACGTTGTCGCGCAGGAGCCGGGCCGTGGTTTCGCCCGCCCGCGTGATCCGTCCCTCCGTGACCATGCAGCCGGCAATCGACCCGACTTTCGGCACGCGGAACACCTCGCGCACTTCGGCGCTCCCGATGCGGACTTCCTTGAACGTCGGCTCGAGGAGACCCTCCATGCCCTTCTTGATCTCCTCGGTGACGTTGTAAATCACCGAGTGGAGCCGGATGTCCACCTCTTCGCGCTCGGCCATGTCGGCCGCGTTGCGATCGGGCCGGACATTAAAGCCGACGATGATGGCGTTGGATGCGGAGGCCAGCAGCACATCGGACTCGTTGATTGCGCCGACGCCGGAGCGAATGATTCGGATTTTCACCTTCTCGTCCGAGAGTTTCGTCAGCGTGTCGGCGAGCACTTCCGCCGACCCCTGCACGTCCGCCTTGACGATGATCGGAAGCTCCTTGACGCCACCTTCCGCAATCTGTTCCTTGAGCGATTCGAGCGTCAGGCGGCCGCCGCGCGCACCGAGGGCGCGTTCCTTCGCCTGCGTCTGCCGGAAGGTCGCAATCTGCCGGGCCTTTGCCGCGTCAGCCACGGTCTGGAACGGGTCGCCTGGCTGCGGCAGGCTCGTCAGCCCGAGAACTTCGACAGGCGTCGATGGCGGCGCCAACTTCACGGCACGACCACGATCGTCGATGAGCGCGCGCACGCGTCCTACGACCGGCCCGGCGATGAAGTTGTCGCCGACGTTCAGCGTGCCGTCCTGCACGAGGACCGTGGCGACCGGACCGCGACCTCGATCGAGCTTTGCTTCCAGCACCGTGCCGGACGCGCTGTGCTTCGGGTTGGCTTTCAGCTCGAGGATATCCGTTGATAGCAAAATCATCTCGAGCAGCTGATCGAGATTCTGCTTCTTCTTGGCCGAGACGGGCACCATCACGGTTTGTCCACCCCAGTCCTCCGGGACCAGGGCCAGCTCGGCGAGCTCACGCTTGACGTTGTCGGGGTTCGCGCCCGCCTTGTCGATCTTGTTGATGGCGACAACGATCGGCACATTGGCCGCTTTCGCGTGATCGATTGCCTCGCGCGTCTGCGGCATGACGCCGTCATCAGCCGCAACGACCAGGACGACGACGTCGGTCACCTTTGCGCCGCGGGCACGCATCAGGGTGAACGCTTCATGGCCCGGCGTGTCGAGGAACACCACGCTGCGATCGTCGCCGACATCGACGTGATAGGCGCCGATGTGCTGGGTGATGCCGCCGGCTTCTCGTTCGGCGACCTTGGTTTCGCGGATCGCGTCGAGCAGCGACGTCTTTCCGTGGTCGACGTGTCCCATCACCGTCACGACGGGTGCCCGCGGCACCTGATCCTCGGGCTTGGAATCCTCCTGCTCGGCGACGAGCTCCTCTTCGAAGCTCCGCATCTCGATGTCGGCGCCGAACTCGCGCGCGACGTCGCGAGCGGTTTCGATGTCCAGGGTGCTGTTGATGGTCATCATCATCCGCTTCATCAACAGCTTCGCGAGCACATCCTTGACACGCACGTCGAGCTTGTCGGCGAGGTCTTTCACCGTCATGCCCTCGGCGAGCGTGATCGTTCGCGTGATCGGCGGCGGAGCCGCCGGCATGGAAGCGATGGCAGGCGCCGCGGGACGTTCCCTCCTCGGCGCAACGGGACGTGCGCCGGGGCGT
Organism: Vicinamibacterales bacterium; assembly: GCA_035764385.1. Taxonomy (GTDB): domain Bacteria; phylum Acidobacteriota; class Vicinamibacteria; order Vicinamibacterales; family UBA2999; genus Gp6-AA40. The sequence continues at coordinate 3,826 of DASTZI010000142.1, read as the reverse complement.
GGCACCTGCGTCATCGGCGGACGCGGTCCCGGCGGACGAACCCCTGGCATTCCGGGTCGCGCCTGCGCGCTCGGCTGTGTCCGCACCGGTTGTGAGGGAAGGGGCCGCGGTCCTCCCAGCATGCTCGGCGTCGTCGGGCGTGGCGGCGGCGGATAGGCCGGCCGCGGCCCACCTGCTGGACCAGGCCGCCCGGACGGCGTCGCAGGACGCGCGGCAGCTGGTGTCGACGTCGCGGCCTTCGGCGGGGTGGCCGCCGGCGGCGGCTGCACCATACGCGGCTGCGACACGACCGGACGCTTGGCCGGCGTCAGCGGACGCGCGGGTTGCGTCGGCCTGCCAGGTTCCTCGATGCGCAACCGAATCGTTGGCGGCACGACCCGAGGCGGAGCCTGCGGTTCCGGCGGTGGTGGCGCTTCAACCGGCGCCTCTTCGACCACCGGTGCTGCTGCAACGACCGGAGCTGGTTCGACGACGGGTGGTGGTGGCGGCGGCTCGACGCGTGGCGGTTCGGGAACGACCTGCACCTCCGGCGGCGGCGCGGGTGCGGGCGCGGCAGCCTGGGCTGGCGGCGGAGGCGCCGCGGGCGGCGGTACTTCTTCAACCGCAGCCGCCACCGCGGGTTGCGCGGGCCTGATGGTTTTGACCAGCCGAGGAGGTCCGAGGACGGGCGCCGTCGGCTTGGGTGGCTCCGCCTTCTTTGGCGCAGCGGTCTTCTTCGCACCGCCGCCTTTTGCCGGCGCCGGCGTTTCGGCGAACATGTCACCGCTCGGCAGCGAGATGCCGCGCTGCCGCGCAATGCGCTCGACAAACGATCGGGCGACGACCTCTTCGATGGTGCTCGACGCGCTCTTCAACTCGATGCCGTGATCGCGTTTGAGCAGCGCCAGCACTTCCTGGCTGGTGGAGCCGAGCAGCTCCGCGACTTTGTAAATCCGGACTGTTGCCAATGCGTTCCCTTAGTTACAAACCTCTACGACTGTTCAACTTCGGTGGAAGCTTCCGCAGACGGCGCCTCCGCTGTTTCGGTCGCAGGCTCCTTCTGCTCAGGTTCCGCAGGCGTATCGGGGAACAGTGCATCCATTTGCGCCTGCGCGTCGCCCGCTTCTAGTGCGCCGAACTGCGCCTCGACTTCCTTCCGCTTCTCTTCTTCACTCTTGATGTCGATGCGCCACCCCGTGAGCTTCGCCGCGAGGCGGACGTTCTGCCCCTTCTTGCCAATGGCCAGCGACAGCTGCTTGTCCTCGACGACGACCTCCATGACGCGATCCTTTTCATCCACGATGGAGACGCGCTGGACCTTTGCGGGGCTGAGTGCATTGGTCACGAAGACGATCGGGTCTTCCGACCATTCGACGATGTCGATCTTCTCGCCGCGGAGCTCACGGATGATCGCCTGCACGCGCGTGCCCTTCATGCCGACACATGCACCGACAGGGTCGACATCGCGCTCGCGCGAGTAGACCGCGACCTTGGCGCGGTCGCCGGCCTCGCGGACGGCGCCGCGAATCATCACGGTGCCGTCATAGATTTCCGGCACTTCCTGCTCGAACAACTTGATGAGCAGGGCGGGATCGGTTCGCGACAGCACAATCTGCGGACCCTTGGCGCTGCGGTTTACCCCTTTGATGACCGCGCGGATGCGCTCGCCCGGGGTATAGCTTTCCGCTCGCGACTGCTCCTTGCGCGGCAGCACCGCTTCGACGCGCCCGATCTCGACGATCAGGTCCCCGCTCTCGAACCGCTTCACCGTGCTGTTGATCACCTCGCCGATGCGCTGGTTGTATTCGGCGTAAATGTTCTCGCGCTCCGCTTCGCGGACCTTCTGAAAAATGACCTGCTTGGCTGTCTGGGCGGCGATCCGGCCGAGTACATCGGTTCGCTTCGGAAATTCGATTTCCATGTCCACTTCCGCCTCCTCGCCGTAGAGGTCCTGTGCCTCCTTGAGCGAGATCTGCGTGGACGGGTCCTCGACGTCCTTGACGATGTGTTTGATGGCGAAGAGGTCGACTTGTCCGGTCTCCTGATTGAAGCGCGTCTTCAGGTTCTCGTTGGTCTTGTAATACTTGCGGGAGGCCGTCAGCACCGCGTCTTCGATGGCCGTGATGATCATGTCGGGCTCGATCCCTTTTTCCTTGGCGAGCGCCTCGATCGTCTGCATCAACGGGTTTTGCATCGTCGTACTTCCTAAAACTCCACTTCTAAACGTGCTCGCGTTATCAGCCGCAACGGCAGCCGGTGCATCCGTGCCCTGGGCCCTTCGAGCAGAACCGTCCCATCCTCGACGCCGCGGAGGCGCCCCTCGAACGCCGTCTGGTTATCAACCGCTTCGCTCACCACGATCTTGGCGAGCCGTCCCGCAAAACGGCGGTAATCCTGTTCGCCTCGCAGCGGCCGATTCAGTCCTGGAGATGAAACCTCCAGCGTGTACGCGAACGGCAGCGGGTCTTCGACGTCGAGAATCGTCCCGATTTCTCGGCTGACCTGCTCACAGTCCTCGATGCTGACGCTCTCCTCCGCGGTTGCCGCGGGCCCCGGGCGGTCGATAAAGACCCGCACAATCTGTCCCGTCGTCTCGCGACGGCTCACGATGTCCCAGATCTCCAGACCGTGAGACCGTGCCACGCGCTCAGCAATCGCCCGGATCTGTTCCAGCGGCTGCATCGTTCTCAGGCGGACCTGAAGGTCCGCCTCTACGTCGCACGCGATCCACCCTAGCGATCCACCCGTAGAGGCGGACCTTCAGGTCCGCCTAGTACCCACAAATAAAAAAAGTGGGCACGAGCCCACTTGGAGACTTTCTCCGCGTAGTAGCCCTTAAGAATAGCACGCAGCCACAGGACGGGCCAGCAGGTCGTAGTCGCGAGAGCCGACGATTTCGGCCTGGAGGAACTGGCCGGCGTGGAAGTCCGATGGGTCGCAATCCGTCAGATAGACAACCGGGTCGATGTCCGGCGCCTGCCCTTCGAGCCGCCCCCGCAGAACCAGTTCGTGCTCGGCGGACGGACCGTCGATGAGCAGCCGTACATGCTGCCCGGCCCGTAACTGCTGGGCTTTTTTGACGATCTTTTTCTGCAGACTCATCAGGGCCGATTGCCGCTGCTTCTTGATACGGGCCGGCACGTCGTCGGTGAGCCCGTGCGCCGAGGTCCCTTCCTCATGGGAGTACGTAAATACCCCGACGTGATCGAAGCCGACGGTCTCCACAAAATCGTGCAACTCCGCAAAATCTTCAGCGGTCTCCCCTGGAAAGCCGACGATGAATGTTGTGCGCAGGGAGACCCCAGGAATCCGCGTGCGGATGCGATTCAGGAGACGTTCATAGCTTGCGCGAGTGCCCGGCCGCTTCATGCGCTTCAGCACCTCGTCTGATGCGTGTTGGAGCGGGAGATCGATGTAGTTGCAGACCTTCTCGCTCTCAGCGATCGCGTCGAGGACGTCATCGCCGATCGTCGTCGGATACAGGTAGAGCATCCGGATCCACTCGAGACCGTCGATCGCGTTCAGCTCGCGCAGCAGCCGCGCCAGCGCTCCGCGCTCGCCGCGATCGTTACCGTAGAAGCTTGTGTCCTGCGAAATGAGCAGCAGCTCCTTGACCCCGCGCGACGCAAGTGCGCGCGCCTCGTCGACGATCGAAGCCGAAGGCCGACTGCGATAGTGGCCACGCAGCGTCGGGATGATGCAGAACGCACACTTGTAGTCGCAGCCTTCCGCAATCTTGATGTACGCGTAGTGGCGCGGCGTTGCGAGCAGGCGAGGGGTGTCGGCGTCGTAGAGGTAGGTGGGTAGGGATCCGGGAGTGGGTAGGGATCGGGGATCGGGGATCGGG
>DASTZI010000141.1:0-3167 GCA_035764385.1 Vicinamibacterales bacterium | reverse complement strand
GCATGGTGAAGGAATACGTGCACGAGATGTATCTGCCCGCGGTTCGGCGGGAGACGCTGACCACGTGACGCGCGTGCGAGAACGGCGTGAGGCGCCTGTAGGCGCAATCAGCGAACAGATATAATCGGGAGATGGCGCCGCGAAAATCGAACATCGCCAAGACCAAGTGCGCCCTGTGCGAGGCCAAGGAAGTCTCCGAGCCGCGCGGCGAAGAACGCTACTGCCGCGACTGCTGGGAGAAGAAGATTGCGGTCGAGGAGATCGTCGCCCGCGAGTTCGCGCTGAAGCGCTACATCCGCGCGCACAGCGCCGAGAAGTACCTGATTTACCACTCGACGATCAAACGGCCCTGCGGCCAGATTCTCGTCGTGGACGATGGCTACGATCTGTTTCTGAGTGTGATTCTGTATCCCAACTTCGGATGGGATGAGCCGGCGTACCACCTCGACGGGGATCCCGAAGGACGGACGTTCTCCGAAATCCTCGTAGACGTCGTCGCCACCGAAGTCATCGAACCATGGGGCGGCGGCAAGTGGCACCTCGAAATTTTCCGATCCCTCAATCCCGAGCCCGAGGATTGGAACGGTGAGATGTAGCCTATAATGCCGGGCTGGTGGAGGGTCAACCCATGAACCGTTCTGGACGTCTTCTTCTGTTCCTCGCCGGCGTTACGCTCGTCGCGGCGGTCGCCTCGGCTGGGCAAGCCAAGCCTGCGGTGACACCTCCGGCAACGACGACACAGAAGCCCGCTGACGAGGGTGCACCGAAAAAACTCGCCGCGCCGGTGCGCGGAGAAGCTTTGCTCGGCTACACGAAACCGGTCAGCAAGCGTGAAGGTAACCTGATCGTCACGACGATCAAGGTGAAGAATCTCTCGGCGGGTGCGATCGCCGGTCTGAAGGTCGACGAGTTCTGGTACGACAAGGCCGGCGAGCCTGTGACCGGTTCTCAGCCCTTCAGATGGCGCAAACCGATGCAGCCGGGAGAAGTGATCGAAGTGGTGCTGAAGGTGCCGACGAATCCGAAGATGGATCGGAATCAGTACAAGTTCGAGCACGCCAACGGCACGATCAAGACGCAGCTCCTGCCGAAGCTGTAAGTGACTTCTCAGGCGGGTCTAAAGACCCCGCCCCTACATGGTTACCGGGCGGGTCTAAAGACCCGCCCCTACTTCCTCACAGCGACCCGCGTCTACCTCCCCCCGACTTACTTCGCGACGGAAAGCTTGTCCGCGATCTCCGCGACCATCGGAATACGCCATCGGCGCCCAGTCGCCGCGTTCCACATCGAGACGACCCAGAGCCCCAGCCCCGCCAGCCAGCTCAGACCCGCCGTCCACGCCCAGAAGCCGAATGCGCGCGGCATGAACATCAGCGCCGTCACCGCCGCGCCCGTCAACGCCGCGACGACGAGCGCGATCGCACCGAACGCCACACACGCCTGTGCCGCGTGAAAGCGGACGTAGGAATCGCGCTGTTCGATGAACAGGAAGATCACTCCGGTCACCCACCAGCCCGCATACGCGAGGGCAGCCGCGACACGTCGCGGAAGGCCGGTGGACACGAGGTCGGATGTCATCTCGTCACACCGGTCCATCAGCGCCAGAAATTGATCGTTGCCGTGATCAGCAAGCCGTTGACGAAATCGATGCCGAACGCACCGACGAGCGGCACGACCAGATACGCCTTCGGCGCGGGACCATAGCGCTCGACGAGCGCGCCCATATTGGCCATCGCGTTCGCCGTCGTCCCCAACATGAAGCCGCAGAAGCCGCCGGCCATGACAATCGCGTCGTAGTCGCGGCCCATCACGCGCGGGATCGCCCACACGCAGATGGCGGCGACGAGGGCCACCTGCATCGCGAGGATGACGAACAGCGGGATCACCACGCCGGCCAGTTCCCACAGTCTCAGAGTCATCAGCGCCATCACGAGAAACAGCGTCAGCGCCACCTCTCCCAAGTCATCCATCGTCCGCTGCGAGATGCCGATCGCGCCTGTCCTATCGTCGAAGTTGCGGACGCACGCGGCGACGATCATCGCGCCGATGTACGACGGGAGCGTCAGGCCGAGACGTGCAATGCCCACGCTGACCCATGCGCCCACGCCGACCGACACGGCCAGCAGCACGAAATGCTTCAACAGCCCAAATGCCTCGACGTCCTCGCCGACCGGAGCCGTCGTCACCGGCTCAGACGTACGCTCCTCAACGAGATGCACGATCGGTTCCACTGCAGGCTGCACGGGAATCCATGAGGGCTGGCGCTGGAGCAGATAGGTTGCGATCGGTCCGCCGAGCAGACCGCCTGCGATGATCCCCGTCATCGCGGCCGACACGGCTAACGTCGCGGCGCCTTCAACACCCGCCTGCTCGAAGATCGGTGCAAAGGCCAACCCGGTCGCGGGACCACCGGTGAGCGTGGTCGATCCAGCGAGCACCCCCATCAACGGATGTTGCCCGAGAAGCACTGCGGTGACACCACCCACGATGTTCTGAAGCGCCGCCGCAACCGAGGCCACGATCATCATGACCCCAACGAGCGGACCACCGCGCCTCAACACGAGGAGGCTGGCGCCAAAACCAATCGAGGCGAAGAAGCTGTTCTGAAGTGGAATCTGCAGCGTGGTGTCGAAGACCGGCGTTGGCCACTCCATGACGTGGAACAGCGCCAGCAACGCGGCCACCGGCAAGCCGCCGACGACCGGGGCGGGAATGTTATAGCGTGCGAGGACCGTCACCTGCCGCTTGAGGGCGTAGCCCACGAACAGCATCAAGCCGGCGAAGGCGACGGTCTGGATCAGGTCGAGGTTCAACGCACCTTGATCTGAATGTCCCGGCTCGCGACCGCGTCCTGATTCGCGCGCGAGCGCCCCTCGACGTGGATGACGTAGAGCCCTGAATCGACTTTGTCGAGCGGCAGTCGTGCCTGGAAACCGTAACCGCCGCTGTTGCCCTGCAACTCGGTCGACGAGCGTTCATCGGCCACCTGCTGCACGACTTTACCGCCCTCGGCCCGTAGCTCCGCCTTGAAGTCGAGCATGTGTGCGGCGCCCTTCGCGTTCTCGTAGAACTCCGCGAAGAGGACGAGCAGATCGCCCTTCTCGAACTCGCGCGTCGCGGTCGGTGGGCCAGGAAGGAAGTCGCCCAGCGGATCCTTCGCCTTGATC
>DASTZI010000140.1:0-9332 GCA_035764385.1 Vicinamibacterales bacterium | reverse complement strand
GCTCGACGCGATCGTCAGAATCTTCGTGTCGTCGCGCCGCCCCTGCGACTCGCTCGCCTTCGCCACTTCGTCATACGGCACAAACTTCGCCCACCCCTTGTCGGCCGCCACCTTCGTCAGCGCCGCCGTCAGCGTCGTCTTCCCGTGATCAATGTGGCCGATGGTCCCGACGTTGACGTGGGGCTTTGAACGATCGAATTTCTCTTTTGCCATGCTCGCTCCGCTCGCTTCGCAAACTGTCGGGTGTCAGGTATCAGGTGTCAGGCCTAGACCACCCCTGAAACCTGATACCTGAAACCTATTTCGTTCCCTGGATCCTCGCCACTACCTCTTCCGATACGTTCTGCGGTGCTTGTTCGTAGCGATCGAAGTGCATCGAATACGTTGCGCGCCCCTGCGTGCGGGACCGCAGATCCGTTGCGTAGCCGAACATCTCCGACAGCGGGACGCGCGCATTGATGATCTGCGTGCCGCCGCGATCTTCCTGCGACTGAATCCGTCCGCGCCGGCTGGCCAGATCGCCCATCACGTCGCCCATGTAGTCTTTCGGGACGACCACTTCGACGCGCATCACCGGTTCGAGCAGAACGGGCTTCGCTTTCTTCGCCGCATCCTGGAACGCCATCGAGCCGGCAATCTTGAACGCCATTTCCGACGAGTCGACGTCGTGGAATGAACCGTCGTACAGCTCGATCTTCACGTCATCGACCGGGTAGCCCGCGAGGATGCCGCGCGTCAGCGCTTCCTTGATGCCTTCATCAATCGGCTTGATGTATTCCCTCGGAATTGAGCCGCCGACGATCTCGTTCTCGAACACGTAGCCGGTGCCCGGCTCCGCCGGGAACAGATGAATCTTGGCGTGGCCGTACTGACCGCGTCCACCAGTCTGACGGATGTAACGCCCTTCGCCATCCGCAGGACGCGTGAGCGTTTCCTTGTAGGCGACCTGCGGCTTGCCGACGCTCGCCTCCACGCTGAACTCGCGCTTCAGGCGGTCGACGATGATCTCGAGGTGTAGCTCACCCATACCGCGGATGACGACCTGGCCGGTCTGCTCGTCCGTATTGACGCGGAACGTCGGATCCTCCGCCATGAGCTTGGCGAGACCCTGACCGAGCTTCTCCTGGTCGCCCTTCGTCTTCGGCTCGATCGCCAGCGAGATGACCGGCTCCGGGAAGTCCATTGATTCGAGGATGATGGGCTTCTTCTCATCGCACAGCGTGTCGCCAGTGCTGACCTGTTTCAGGCCGACCGCCGCCGCGATGTCGCCGGCATACACCTCTTTGATCTCCTCGCGCTTGTTCGCGTGCATCTTGAGGAGACGGCCGACGCGTTCGCTGCGGCCCTTCGTCGCGTTGTAGACGGATGACCCGGACGTGAGCACACCCGAGTAGACACGAATGAACGTCAGCTGACCGACGAACGGGTCGGTCATAATCTTGAACGCGAGCGCCGCAAACGGCGCGTCGTCGGATGCCGGCCGCTCGATGAGCGTTTCTTCCTTGGCGCGCGGATCGATGCCCATGATCGCCGGCACGTCGATCGGCGACGGCAGGTAGTCGACCACCGCATCGAGCATCGGCTGAACGCCCTTGTTCTTGAACGCCGAGCCGCAGATGACGACGACGAAGGGCGCCTCCTCTTCACGCACCGACTTGATGACGCGGTTGCGAAGGGCGGCCTTGATCTCGTCCTCGTTGATGGGCGCGCCGCTCAGATATTTCTCGAGCAGCTTGTCGTCGTGCTCGCTGACCTTTTCAATCAGCTTTTCGCGGAACTGCTGCGCGTCGGCCATCATGTCGGCCGGAATGTCCGACACGTCGTAGTCGGCCCCCATCGTCTCGTCCTTGTAGGTGATGGCCTTCATACGAACGAGGTCGACGACGCCCCTGAATTTGTCTTCGCTGCCGATGGGGAGCTGAATGGCAACAGGATTACCCTGAAGCTTGGTCTCGATCTGCGAGAGCGTCCGCTTGAAGTCCGCGCCGATGCGGTCCATCTTGTTGACGAAGCAGATGCGCGGGACGCGGTACTTGTCGGCCTGACGCCAGACGGTTTCAGACTGCGGCTCGACGCCGGCGACGGCGTCGAACACGGCGACCGCGCCGTCGAGGACCCGCAGCGAGCGCTCGACTTCGGCGGTGAAATCGACGTGGCCGGGCGTATCGATGATGTTGATCCGAATGTCGCGCCAGAAGCACGTGGTCGCGGCGGAGGTGATCGTGATGCCGCGCTCCTGCTCCTGTTCCATCCAGTCCATGACGGCAGTGCCTTCATGGACCTCGCCGATCTTGTACGTAATGCCGGTGTAGAAGAGGATCCGCTCGGTAGTGGTCGTCTTCCCGGCATCGATGTGCGCCATGATGCCGATGTTGCGTGTTCGATTGAGCGGTGTCTGGCGAGGCATTGCTAACGTCCCGATTCGTTCGTCAAGTTCTGTTGTGCTACCAGCGGTAATGCGCGAAAGCCTTGTTGGCTTCCGCCATCCGGTGCGTGTCTTCTCGCTTCTTCACCGCGCCACCGCGCAGGTTCGCTGCATCGAGCAGCTCGTTGGCCAGCTTCTCCTGCATCGTCTTGCCGTCGCCACGTGACCGGGCAAAGCCGACCAGCCATCGGATGCTGAGCGACAACCGGCGGTTGGGATTTACTTCCACCGGGACCTGATAGTTCGAGCCGCCGACGCGGCGCGACTTCACCTCGAGACTTGGCTTGACGTTGTCGAGCGCCTTCTTGAACACCTTGAGCGGATCGTCCCCGGTGCGCTCCTTGATGATGTCGAAGCTCTTGTAGAGGATGTGCTCGGCGGTGCTCCGCTTGCCGTCGTTCATCACGGTGTTGATGAACTTGGTGACCAGCGTGCTGGCGTACACCGGATCGGCGGCAAGTTCGCGCTTCGGAATTTCTCGTCTGCGAGGCATCTGTTCGTTCCTATTGCTTCGGGCGCTTCGCGCCGTACTTCGATCGACCCTGTTTACGTCCCTGAACGCCGACCGCATCGAGCGTCCCGCGGACGACGTGGTACCGAACGCCCGGCAGGTCCTTCACGCGGCCGCCGCGAATCAGCACCAGCGAGTGCTCCTGCAGGTTGTGCCCAACGCCCGGAATGTAGGTCGTCACCTCGATGCCGTTGGTCAGGCGAACGCGCGCCACCTTGCGCAGCGCGGAGTTCGGCTTCTTCGGCGTTTGGGTGAAGACGCGGACGCAGACGCCGCGCTTCTGCGGACTGACCTGCAACGCGGGACTTTTCGTCTTGGTGACGATCTTCTTGCGTCCCTGACGAACGAGCTGGCTAATCGTCGGCATAAACGATCGCGGATCATTTCTTCGAGGACACGCCCAACCACGCTCTGGGATCGGGGCGTCCTCGAAAATCGTCCCGACTCCGTACAACACGAACACACACGGCTGTCAGCGTCGCAGCCGGCGCGTCGTTTCAGGCCTGAAGAGGCGGCACCGGGCCGCTTCTGGCACCTGAAACTGATGACCCTATGTGTGAGGCGCGAGGCGATCCGCCTGTTGGCGGCGCCGGTCGCGGACTACTTCCCAAGTGGTTGAGACTAGATAGGGTGTCCTAGTCCCACGCAGAACCTGACGAATATAGCACACGGTTCACGGCATCTACAACACAAACGGGACACTTAGCGGCTACACTGCAGGCGTACTCACCGGGAGGGATGCGAATGGCAGGGGCGCAAGCACAGGTCGAACGAGCCACGGCGGTCGAAGGAGGATTCCGGCGCGAATTGGGCCTGTTTGACTCGACCATGGTGGTCGCGGGGTCGATGATCGGTTCCGGAATCTACATAGTCTCGGCGGCCATGTCCCGCGAGCTCGGCAGTCCCGGCTGGCTGCTGGTGGCCTGGCTAATCACGGGCGTCCTCACGATCACCGCGGCCCTCAGCTACGGCGAGTTGGCGGCGATGATGCCGCATGCCGGCGGTCAGTACGTCTACTTGAGGACCGCCTATTCACCGCTCTGGGGTTTCCTCTACGGGTGGACGCTCTTTACGGTCATTCAGACAGGAACCATCGCCGCAGTCGCCGTCGCCTTCGCACGATTCAGCGGCATCCTGGTGCCGTGGATCGCCGAGGACAACTATCTGGTTCCTCCGATTCACCTTTCGACCGGCTATGCGGTATCACTCTCGACGGCCCAGCTCATCGGTATCGTGATGATCGCGCTCCTCACGTGGACGAATACGCGTGGTCTCAAGTACGGGAAAGTCATCCAGAACATCTTCACGACGACGAAGACCGGTGCGCTGGTCGCGCTGATCGTGGCGGGAACCCTCATAGGGCGCAACGCGGCGGCGGTGACCGCCAACTTCGGCGACTTGTGGACCCCGAGAGGCTTTGAGCCCATTGCCCCGGGCGTCTCGGTCATCAGCGCGTTCGGCATCTTCGTCGCCCTCTGCGTCGCGCAAACGGGATCGCTGTTCTCCGCCGACGCCTGGAACAACATCACGTTCACGGCCGGCGAAGTCAAAAATCCTCGACGGGACATCCCGCTGTCGCTCGCCTTCGGCACGATGCTCGTGATCTCGCTGTATCTGCTGGCGAACGTTGCGTATCTGATGACGCTACCCCTGGATGCCATTCAGCACGCGCCCGCGGACCGCGTCGCGACGGCAACCGTCAATGCGATTGTGCCGGGCTTGGGCGCGACCGTCATGGCGGTGGCGATTCTCATCTCGACCTTCGGCTGCAACAACGGCCTGATTCTGGCCGGAGCTCGCGCCTACTATGCGATGGCCTGCGACGGCCTGTTCTTCCGCCGAGCCGGTACACTCAACGAAGCAAGGGTTCCGGCGTGGGGGCTGCTTCTCCAGTGCGTGTGGGCGATCGTGCTCGTCGTTCCGCGGACGTTCGATCCGACGACGGGGCAGTACGGCAATCTGTACGGAAATCTGCTCGATTACATCATCTCGGCGGCACTACTGTTCTATGTCCTGACAATTGCTGCCGTCTTCCGCCTTCGCAAGACGATGCCAGACGTTCCGCGGCCGTATCGGACATTCGGCTATCCCATCGTTCCCGCGCTCTATATCGTCGCGGCCGCGGTGATCATGGTTGTGCTGTTGATCTATCGGCCGGCGACCACCTGGCCCGGCTTCGTCATCGTGCTGCTCGGAATCCCGGTGTTCGCGCTGCTGCGTGGGCGTGCGCGCGAGCAGCCGTCGTCGCGGTAATCGCGACGCTCTCGACCTCCGCCTGCGTACGCCCGCAAGTCGTTGCTCCATCGGCTCCGCCGACGCCGATTACGCTGGCCGTTGCCACGTGGAACATGCACGCGGGCAAGGGCGACCTCGTGCGGTTTGTGGACGACCTCGCATCGGGCCGGCTGACCGGCACCGCGCCGAGTGATTACGTGGTGCTCCTGCAGGAAGACGTCGAACGCGACAACGAGCCGCTCGGCGCGGTCGCGGCAACGCGCCACCTGTTTGCGTTCTTCCTTCCGCTTCGTCGGGTACACGGAGCGATCACCGGCAATGCGATGTTGTCCACCCAGCCGTTCGAGCAGCCGCGGATTATTCCACTCCCTCGCCAGCGTCAGCCGCGGGCGTCCGCGGCTGCCAATATCACCGTCGCCGGCGAACGCTTGTTCATTGCCACCGTGCATCTCGAGAACCGGGTGGCGTGGTGGAAAGCGCTGCTTAGTGACGCTGCGCGTGGACGACAGGCGCGGGCGCTGCTTCAGGAGTTACCGGCGAACCAGCATGGTGTGCTGGGCGGGGATCTGAACACCTGGTTTGGTCCCGGCGAACCGGCATGGCGCGAACTGCTGCAGCGATTTCCCAAGACGCGGTTTGATCGCCTTCAACCCACGTTTCAGAACCGCCTGGTGCTGGACCATTTGCTGTTTGATTTGCCGGATGGCTGGACCGTCACCCGGCGAGTCGTGAGTGACAACTATGGGTCCGATCACCATCCCGTGGTCGCGGGACTGGTGGCCGGACCCCGCAGGACTACCGATTGAACCGCAACGAGGCGGCAATCGCCGGATGTCGCTTGCGTTCAATGTTGGCGGAATTGCTGTAGAGCGCGACATCGAGCGCCACCCGTGGGCTCATGTTGAGGCCAATGCCTCCCGCCGGGTTCCACATCTCACGTGTGTAACCGGCGCCGCCGCGCACCTCGAGAACGCCGAAACGATATTCATAACCGCCGTGAAGCGAGTTGCCGCCGAATCCCTTCCCCGCCTCCGCGATTGCGGACCATCTGTCGGCGTTGTATCCGACATTTCCGCGATAGTTCACCGGCAGTTCGATACGGGCGTCTCCGACGGGTACGGGCACTGTTTCGATAAAGGTTGAATCGCCAAGGAACGGGTTCCCCATCGAGTAGGTCGTCTGCTCGACGTCCTTCCAGTCGATGCGGTTGGCAATGCCGTTGATGCCGAAGCCGAAGTCCCACCGTGCGATAACGAGACCGGCACCCACATCAATCGCTCGACCGGTGCCTGAGGATGCGTTATTGCGCGTGACGACGAGCGGCGACGGCAGAAACGGATTGATCGTCAGCAGGCCCGTGCGATCGGTGTCCAACCTCATGGCGAGGCTCACGTCTTCGTAAAGGAAGCCGCGCAAGAAGTTGTAATTGGCCGCGAGATAGATGCCGTCACGGTCGGACGTGGCGTTCGGCAGCGCGAACCGACCTCGGTATCCGCCGGTAATGGCCATCGCCATCTGCCCGCGGTTCGCGTTGGTCAGCGGCATCTGCGTATTCGGCAGATAGACATCCGTCGGCGAGGCGAGGATTGTGGTCAGCTGCGGGTCAATGGCGAATTCGCTCCGCATCGAAAAGTACGGTCCCGCGCCAACGTACACTCCCTGAAATGATCCGCCAGGTCCTCTGGCGATCTTGATCGTGCGTCCCCAGTTTGGTGCCGCAAGCCCCTCGGCGGGCGGCTGGTTGGCGGGGACGAACCCACGGTAGTAATTCAGGTCGCGATGCAGCGTCGCATTGCGGATGTCCTCGACAAACAGCGAGCCGGAATCCGTCGTGTCGCGCCCGAACGTGTAGTGCAGCGGCGAGGCCGCGTATTCCATCGTCCGAATCAGATCGAATTGATCGTTGGTGGGCTTCAGTTTGTCGAAGTCGCGCATGACCTGGAACAGGCCGAATGGCAACACGACGCTGCCATAGTTGCGCGCCTCGTCGATCATCTGTGTCGCCAGGTTCTCGTCTCCGCCCGGCGATCCGAGCCCGATTTTGCGCGCGTCGAAGGACCAGTTCTGTGCTGAGGCCTGTCCCGCGACGAGCGAACAGGCAAGGAGCCCGAACAGAATTTTGCGTGACACCAGACACTCTCCTCGTGGATGAAGGCCAAGCCGGCCCGTTCACCTGCATTAACGTCGGACCAGCTTCGGATTAACGTCGGACCAGCTCCGCTCGATCATTTTTCGGAAGCTGCGCGACGCGCCTCCACCCGTTCGTTGCGTGCCTTTTTGGCGAGATCGATGAAGGTCTGTTTCAGCCCGTCGAGATCTTTCTCCTCGAGTTCTTCGAGGTCGAGGAGCTCGTTGCGGGCGTGCCCCACGGCGCGTATCAGTTCATCGAGCTTCACCTGGATGGCTTCGGTATCGCGGTTCTGCGTGCTTTGGATCAGAAATACCATCAGGAACGTGACAATCGTCGTGCCTGTGTTGATCACGAGCTGCCAGGTGTCGCTGAACCCGAACGATGGCCCGAGAGCGGCCCATACGACGATGACGGCTGCCGCAAGAAGGAATGTCGCCGGGCGGCCCGACGCGCGCGCGGTCACTTTCGTCAGACGCGTGAACCACGATGTTGACTTGGTGGGTCTCATGATGGCGGGATGTTAGTCGGAAACGTCTTGGCCTCTGCGGCTCGAGTCTTTTATTGGGATTTGAAATTTGGGATCTGGGATTTGGGATTTAATGTACCGATGGCATTGATTGAACCAGGCAAGAAGGCGCCGGCCTTCGCGTTGAAAGATCAGACGGGCACGGTGCACAAGCTGGCTGACTACGCGGGGCGGCCTGTCATCCTCTACTTCTACCCCAAAGACGACACGCCCGGCTGCACCAAGGAAACGTGTTCGTTTCAGTCGTATCTACCGAAGTTCAAGCCAAGCACGGCGGCCGTCCTCGGCGTCAGCATCCTGGACGAAAAGAGCAAGGCGAAGTTTGCGAACAAGTACAACATCACCTTTCCGCTGCTGGCCGATCCGGACCACGAGGTCGCGGATAAGTACGGCGTCTGGCAACAGAAGGCCTTCATGGGTCGCAAGTTCATGGGCATCGTCCGCACGACGTACCTGATTGGACCCGACGGCAAGGTGCAGCAGCGGTGGGACAACGTGAAGGTCGACGAGCACGCGGACGAAGTGCTCGCGGCGCTCTCGTAATCATCGTGCTACGCTCTCGCCCCGATGGATTCCTACCTGCACGGCCCGAGCCTGACGCCGCTGCTCGGAGAAACCATCGGCGCGAATCTTCGCCGGACTGTCGAACGTTTTGGCGACCACGAAGCGCTTGTCGTTCGCTCGCAGGGATATCGCGCGACGTACCGCGAGCTGTGGGACCAAACGACGACGCTCGCCCGTGCGCTGCTGGCGTCGGGAATCAAGCGGCGCGACCGCGTCGGCATCTGGTCGCCGAACCGTTTCGAGTGGGTCATCACCCAGTTTGCGACCGCTCGTATCGGCGCAATCCTTGTCAACATCAATCCGGCATATAAGACGTCCGAACTCCAGTACGCGCTGACACAGTCCGGTGTCTCGTTGCTGATCCATGCCGCCACCTTTCGCGCCAACGATTACGGCGCGATGGTGCGCCAGGTCTCCAGCCACTGTCCGGATCTGCGCGAAACAATCGTCATCGATACGGACTGGCGCGATCTGCTCGAGCGCGCGAGCCGTACGTCCGAGAGCGAGGTGACGTACGGTGAGTCTCGCCTGCAGTTCGATGACGCGATCAACATTCAGTACACGTCTGGGACGACGGGGTTTCCGAAAGGCGCGACGCTCTCACACCACAACATCCTGAACAACGGGTATCTCGTCGGCGAGATGATCAAGTACACGGAGCAGGACCGCGTCTGCATCCCGGTTCCGTTCTATCACTGCTTCGGCATGGTCATGGGGAACCTCGCCTGCAGCTCACATGGCGCGTGCATGGTGATCCCCTCGGAAGCGTTCGACCCGCTGGCGACGCTCGAGACGGTTGCTGCCGAGCGGTGCACGTCGCTCTACGGCGTGCCGACGATGTTCATCGCGCAGCTGTCGCATCCGCGCTTCAACGAGTTCGATCTGACGTCGCTGCGAACCGGCATCATGGCCGGCTCGCCATGTCCGGTCGAAGTGATGA
>DASTZI010000139.1:0-6486 GCA_035764385.1 Vicinamibacterales bacterium | reverse complement strand
GATAGATGCCTCGCGGCTGATGCGACAGTTCGGCCAGATGACCGCGCCATTGATCACCGCCTCTTCTTCGATCTGCGTCTGCCGGCCGATCACCGAGTAGGGGCCGATCTTCGCGCCGGACTTGATCAGAGCGCCCTCGTCGACGAAACAAGGTCCTTCGATGGTTGCGCCGGGCTCGATCCGTGCATCTGACGCAACCCAGGTGCGTGGCGCAGCGATGTCGCGAAACGGCTCAGCGGCATAACGACCATCCATGATGTCGCGATGGACCTGGGTGTACTTCTCGGGCGTGCCGATGTCGATCCAGTAGCCCTTGTAGATGTAGCCAACGAATGTTTCGCCGCGTTCCACCAGCGATGGAAAGTAACTCCGTTCGATCGACCACGGGACGTTGCTCGGAATGCGGTCGAAGGTGTCCGGTTCGAGGATGTAGATCCCGGCGTTGATGTTGTTCGTGGTGATCTCGTCAGCGCTGGGCTTCTCCAGGAAGCGGCGGATGTTTCCGGCGTCGTCTGTCTCGACGAGCCCGTACGCCGTCGGATTGTCGACAGGGGTCAGGACAATCGTCGCGCGGGCGTTCCGCTCGCGGTGAAGTCGAATGACGCCGCCGAGATCGATTTGCGTCAGCACGTCGCCGTTGAACACGACAACCGATTCCGTCAGCTGATCGCCGGCGTATTTGATCGCGCCCGCGGTTCCAAGTGGCGCGGGCTCGACGACGTAGCGGATCTTGATCCCGAGGCTCGAGCCATCCCCGAACATCTCCTCGATCCGGCGCGGCTGGTAATTCAGACTGAGAATGACCTCGTCGATCTCGGGCACCTGCTTGAGAAGATCGATTTGGTAGTGCAGAAATGGGCGATTGAAGATCGGAACGATCGGCTTCGGCGTGTGAATGGTGAGCGGCCTGAGTCGGGTTCCCTTGCCCCCGGCCAGAAGGATCGCCTTCATGACGATCACCGATCATACACGCACGGAATGATGGGGTAGAATTGCAGTGTTCCATCGGATGAACCTCCCGAACACGCTGACGCTCGCGCGGATCTTTCTCGTGCCGCTCCTGGTCGTGGTGTTGCTCACGCAGGCGGGACATGAAGTCTTCGGTGTGCCCAAAGAGCTCCTTGGTGCCGCGATCTTCGCTATTGCATCGATTACCGACTGGCTCGATGGGTATCTCGCGCGGCGGCGTCGGCAGGTGACGTGGCTCGGACAGGTCCTCGATCCGATCGCCGACAAGCTTTTGACATCGGCGGCGTTCATCTCGCTTGTGCAGCTCGGTCTGGCGCCCGCCTGGATGGTGGCGTTGATCATCGGCCGGGAGTTCGCCATCACCGGCCTGCGCAGCCTCGCCTACACGAAGGGCATCACTATTCCCGCGTCACGCCTCGGCAAAATCAAGATGGCGTCGCAGGTCACCGCGATCCTGCTGCTGATTCTCGGCTGGCGTCCGCTGCCATGGCTCGCCCCGATTGGCTACGCAGCGCTCTGGGTGGTGATGTTGACCGCGGTTATTTCCGCGATTGACTACTACCGGCGGTTCGTGGTGCTGCTCAACGCACGCGTTACGGACGTCAACGTCGCGAGGGAGAGAAGGGCGAGCTAGCGTTGGGCCGCCTGCAGGCGGCCCCTACGTACTGGAGTTCGTGGCGGCCGGCCTTAATACGTAGGGGCCGGCTTTAGCCGGCCCACCTACTTCCGTAAGGCGACGTAGTCGCCTGACAGCAGCGCGCTGCGGGCAAACAGGATTTGCACCGTCGAGACATCGGGCTTCACCTCGACGACGACGGCCTCACCAATCTCGAACAGAAACTCCGGCGTGATGATTTCGTCGGGCAGTTCCTTCACGGCCAGCAATCGCTTGGTCTCCATCCGCCGCTTGTCGCGGAACACCATAAAGCGCGCGCCAAGCGTCACACCGTGATCGGTGCCACGGTCGATGGTGACGAAGTCGTTCTTGGCAAACATCGTCCGGCGATCCGCTCCCAGCAGGAGGTGACCGTAGTTGTCCTTTTGGGGTTTGGCCGGATTGGCGTCTGGCGTTGGTGGGTCAGGAGCGCTGAACGGCTCGAGGTAGTCGCCGATGTCGATGGTGTCGCACGCGTGTGACACGGTGACGAGCGACATGGTCTTGTCCACGGCGTAGACGCGAACCCAGCCCGCGGTGCGAATGGTCGCTGGGGTAGCCCGCGACATTCCCGTACCGCGGGGCGGCTGCACGCGCCGAACGTAATATTCCTGTCCGACTTCGATGCCGTTGTCAGAGCCGCCGTTGATGGTGATCAAATCGCCTGGATGGAATCCGTGGCGGGTGGACGCATCCTGGCCGCCCGTAATCAGCAGCGACGCGAGCGGTCGCTCAAATGCCAGCGTCGGGGCGCAGGCGAGCGCAATGACGTCGGCGCCGAGGCGGGTCGGGGTCGGCGCGGGCCCCGTCTGCGCAGCCGCGCCAGCGGCCGTGCGAAGGAGTGCAAATGTGAAAAGGATGCAGAAGGAGCGTCGATGGCGGCTCATACCTCTCCATCACTCCCGAACTTACTGAATCGACAGTGTTTCGAGCTTCCTGTGGGCGTCCGCGAGAAACTCGCTGCGCTCGAACTCCTTGACCAGCCTGTCGTAGTACGGGAGTGCTTCCGCTTTCTTATCGGTCTTGAGGAGAGATTCCGCCAGATAGTAGTAAACCGCGTCGCGCTCCGGGTATCCCGGATCGTCCTTGAGGACTTCCTTGAAGCGATCGATGGCGCCTGGGTACCACCGTGCGCGGTAGTAGTACAGGCCCACCTTGTACGAGGCTTCGCTGAGACGGCTGCGCGATTCGCGCCACCGCTGCCGCACCTCGGATGTCAGCATGCTGTTCGGATACCGTTCGAAGAACACCTCGAACTCCCGGACTGCGGCCGCGGTTTCGGTCTGGTCGCGCTCGGGGCGGCGCATCCGCTTGTAGTGCGTCATCGCCAGTTTGTACTGCGAGTAGTCGACGCGGGTGCTCGTCGGATAAAACGTGATGAATTCCTTGAACTCGTTTTCCGCGAGCACGAAGTTCGCTTCGCCGCCTTCGTTCAGGTAGCTGTCGCCGACCCCCAGCTTTGCGTCCGGCCGAACCGTGCTCTGCGGGTAGTTGTCGACAATCTGCTGGTAGTACTTGCGGGCGTCGGCCCAGCGCTCGCGCTTCATCGCGTCGTCGGCGCGCTGCATCAGGAATTGATCGGGCGGAACGGTGCCAGGCGGCGTTTCCGGCGCCCGATTTCCGCCGCATGCGGCGACCCACGTCATCGCGAAGACGAGCAGGAGGCGCGAGCCGACGCGCGAGTGAACTGTGAAATCGATCATGTGTTGAAAAAGCCCGCCTCGGTCATCCATTGGAACTGCGCGCGCAAACCCTGTTCGAGTGTAACCGCGGGAGCGAATGCAAGTTCCGTTCGTGCGCGTGCCGTATCGGCGTAGGTGTCGCGCATGTCGCCGGCCTGCGGTTCCAGCATCGTCAACCGCAGGGGACGGCCGGTAATCCGGCCGATGAGCTCGAAAACATCCAACAGCTCGACGCGCGAGCCGCCTCCAATATTGTAGACAGCACCCGGCGTTCCCCGCGTACTCGCACTGGCCGTGGCCGCCACGGCATCGCTCACGAACGTAAAGTCGCGGGTTTGCCGCCCGTCCCCAAATACGGGCACCGGTTCGTTGCGCATTGCGGCGCGGAAAAACGTGTGAAACCCCATGTCAGGCCGCTGTCGCGGGCCGTAGACCGTGAAATACCGAACCGAAACCGCGGGGACACCGTAATTGACGCAATACAAGTGGCAGAGCTGCTCAGCCGATAATTTCGTGACCCCGTAGGGGGACACGGGCTGCGGACGCACGTCCTCGTGCATCGGCAGCGGGACGTCGTCGCCATAGACCGACGAGCTGGACGCGTACACGACACGCTCAATCGGTCGTCCCTTGCACGCCTCGAGGAGAATCTGGGTTCCCTCCACGTTGTTCACCGTATAGACGTGAAAGTCGCGTCCCCAGCTTTTCCGAACCCCGGCCTGTGCCGCCAGGTGAAATATCCAGGTCACGTCGTCCAGCAGGCCCTGCCAGTCCGCATCGGCCAACGTGGTCTCGATGAGCGTGAACCGATCGGCCCCGCGCAGAGCGGCGAGATTCTGTTCCTTGCGATCGCGCGCGTAGTAATCGGTGAATGCGTCGATCCCGACGACGGTATGGCCCGCCTGAACGAGGTATTCGCTGAGATGCGACCCGATGAAACCGGCGGCACCTGTAACGATGGCCTTCATCCGAGGAGGTCTCGCACTCCTGGAGGTAAACGGCACGGTCGACCGCGCGGATCGAGCGCGGCATGTATCGTGTGGCCGGTTACCAGAGTCTCGTCGCCGCGGATGATTTCGTAGTCGAAGCGAAGCCGGATCGGCGTGAGGAGCGCAGCTCGTGTCCTGATTTCGAGTTCGTCGTCGTACTTCGCCGCCCGCCGGTACTCGCAATGCGCTTCGATGACGGGCAGCTGCACGCCGGCAGCTTCCATCGCGCGATAACTGTGGCCCGTGTCCCTCAGCCAGTCGGTTCGTCCAATTTCGAACCAGACAAAGTAATTCGCGTAATACACCACGCCCATGCAGTCCGTCTCCGCATATCGCACGCGAACAGTGGTGCGTCTGATGAGCCCGGTATGCGTGTCGGTCATGCGCGGTGTGGTGTCGGTATGCCGGTGACGGCGGCTCGCAGCGCCCGTGTCGCGCCTTCGGGATCGGGTGTTCCGAAGATCGCCTGTCCTGCCACGAGGATGCTCGCCCCCGCCGCCACGACTCTGGGAGCAGTCCGGTCGTCGATCCCACCGTCGATCTCGATCGGCACCGACGACCCGGCGTCGGTCAGTACGGCGCGAACGTGACCCAGCTTCTCCACGCTGTGCGGAATGAATGTCTGGCCGCCGAAGCCGGGATTGACCGACATGACGAGCACGTAATCGAGCTCGCCGGCGATGTCCTGAAGCGCGATGGCGGGCGTCGACGGATTGAGCACGGCGCCCGCGCGGGCACCCAGCTTCTTGATAAGGCAGATCGTACGATGAAGGTGCGGCACTGCCTCGACGTGGACCGAGACCATGTCTGCGCCGGCGTCGACGAACGCTTCGATGTACCGATCCGGTTCCTCGATCATCAGGTGCACGTCCAGTGGACGTGAGGCCACGCGTCTGATGGCGCGGACAACCGGCGGCCCAATGGTGATGTTCGGGACGAAATGACCGTCCATCACGTCCACGTGGATCAGGTCCGCGCCTCCGCGTTCCACTGCGGCGATCTGTTCGCCAAGCATCGAGAAGTCGGCCGATAGAATCGACGGCGCGATTTGGATCGGACCGTTCAACGACTCACCTCGAGCGAAATGGGATCGGATGCCGCGACGCGGAAGCCACCTTGCGGCTGTTGACGCACGACCGTGCCCGGTGGAATGCCGGGATATGGTTGCGAGCCGGTGATGGTCACCCGGAATCCTTGTGCGCGCAGCGCGTCCGAGACGCGGTTGCCGTCCATGCCAATCACGTCGGGCATGACGTAGGTGATGGCGGCTTCCCCGCGATTCAGCAGCAGCGCGACCTTTGGGGCTTTTACTTCGGGCGGCGGATCCTGAGAGACGACTGTATCGGCAGCGTAATCGGGCGATCGGAATTCGGATACCGAACCGAGCTCGACGCCGTCTTGCTCCATCCGGATACGCGCGGTCCGCTCCGTCTGGCCAATCAGCTGCGGCACGGTCGTGGTACGCGGGCCCGCGCTGAGCCACACGCGAATGGAACGCGGAGTCCGTGCCGAAGCTCCGGCAGGCGGATCCTGGAGCATGATGCGATTGGCCGCAACGTTTGCATCCGGACGCCGGGTCGGATCGATTTTCAACGTCAAGCCCAGAGCGCCGAGCGTTTGCGATGCGTCATTCACGGTCTTGCCGACGACCGTTGGAACCTGTACGACGCGGGCGCGCAGCGCCACGCGCAACGCGACGCCAAAGAAAAGCAGAAAGGTTCCACCGAGCGCCGCCGCGAGCAGAAGGAGCCGGCCGACGCTCCAGACGCCAATTCGAGAGGGCATTGAACACTCAATCGTACCATGACGCTCCAATCAGGACCGGATCAGGAGTGCCGCGTAGAACGCTTCAAGACCATGTGCTGATGGTGTCGTGCGGAAGAAACCGTGCGCGTCGATGAACGGCGCGATCCCAGCGCCAGCCTGAGTGTGGAGATCGACGATTCGAAAGCCGGGACGACTGGCGATGAAGTTCGCGACGACATCATCGTTTTCTTCCGGCTCGCTCGAGCAGGTTGCATACACGAGGCGTCCACCAGCGCGCACGACGTCGGCGGCGCGCATCAACAGCGCCAGTTGATCGCGCGCAAGACCGGCCAACTCCTGCTCTTGCCGGCGCCACCTGATATCCGGGTCCCTGCGCACGGTTCCCAGACCCGAGCAGGGCGCGTCGACGAGGACCGCATCGAAC
>DASTZI010000138.1:0-8573 GCA_035764385.1 Vicinamibacterales bacterium | reverse complement strand
GAGCAGGGCGTGCCCCTGGGAACCAGGCTGGCTTCGACGGCCAGGAACCCAGTCGAGGCCTTTACTGCTTTGCGGTTTGTCAACAAGCCGCTGGCGCCGCAATGCCGCAACGGCAACCGGCTGGCATTCACATTCCCTGGGTCACAAGTGATTTACGTTTGCAGTTTGAAACTCAGAAACGAGTCGACCCGGAACAGCGTCCGAACCGAGCTCATCCTGATTCACGAATTTCTCCATTCGCTTGGCCTCGGCGAAAATCCGCCGACGAGCCTGGACATTACGACGCGCGTCGAGATGAGATGTGGTGCTTGAGTCATCTGTCCCTTGCCGTCTTTGCCGTCCAGAGGGGGCACCGTGCCTGAGGAGCCGGTGGAAACCCTCGACGACGATTTCAATTCCAATCGGGAGCGAGTCCGG
Source organism: Vicinamibacterales bacterium (assembly GCA_035764385.1). Classification (GTDB taxonomy): domain Bacteria; phylum Acidobacteriota; class Vicinamibacteria; order Vicinamibacterales; family UBA2999; genus Gp6-AA40. Next base: position 8,156 of record DASTZI010000138.1, on the reverse strand, counting down.
AATGGCCGCATTCTACGCCTGTTTTCGCGCCTTTCTGGTTTTGACCCGCGTTTTCCGCCTCCTGACGCGAGGAGGAGGGAAGCGCGATGGCGAGGACAACACGACGGGCAGCGCGTGCGGCGGTGGTACTGGCGGTCTTGGGGTGGGCATTCCGCGCAAGTGCAACGGAATCCAGTGCAGCGAGAGCTAACCAGCCCTCACTCATGGCGCCCGATGCGCGCGTGCGAGGGAGTTCGCAGAGACTCGTGGCGTCGATTAGCGACGCCGCCGCAGGATCACAGACCTTTCGTGGCCTGGTCGATCAAATCGGGCGTACGGACGGAATCGTCTACGTGATGGAGGGTCAGTGCCAGCACGGGGTGCGGGCATGCCTCCTCCTCTCGATGACCGTGATGGGCGCGAACCGGGTGCTTTGGATCCGCATTGACCCTCGGAAGGTGGATCGCGATCTCATGGGATCCATTGGGCACGAACTTCAGCATGCGCTGGAAGTGCTCAGCCATTCCAGCATCAGGAGCGGCAGCGCGATGACGTTGCTCTATAACAAGGAGGGCTCCAAGGAAGGCGGTCACTTCGAGACCGACGCGGCGATCAAGGCGGGCAATGCCGTGCGCGACGAGTTGGGCCAAGCGGCTCCGCCGGGGTCAACCGACCGTGCATCGGACTCGCGCGTGCGAACTTCGAACAGAAGAATTGCAGAACTGGTCCATGATGGCGCCGCGAGGTCACCGACGTTCAAGCGTCTGATCGCAACCATTGAACAGAGTGACGGGCTGATCTATCTGTCGGAGGGCTCTTGCGGGATAGGGATGCAAGCGTGCTTGCTGATGCTACTTGATCAGGCAGGTCCGAACCGTATGCTTCGAATCCGACTGACGGAAAAAAGGCGCGACGACGACACCATCGCTTCTATTGGCCACGAACTACGGCACGCATTAGAAGTCCTGAGCGACGAAGACGTCAAGAGCACTGAAGACATGTACGCCATGTACCAACGGATTGGGCTCGATCCACCTGCATCGTGGCTGCAAAACATACCGCGCTTTCGATTCGAGACAGCCGCAGCGATAACGACCGGCAACGCGATACGTGAAGAACTGCGTCGCAATCAAACAAAGCGCCGGTGGACGACATCCGCGCCAGCTGTGCCTGCCAACCCTTCTGAGGTGTGCAGCGGTGCTTTTGGCAAATGAAATCAGTGCCGGATCGAGTGCCGGATTTGCCTCAGTTCGATGCAACTCGGCGTACCCGTGTTAGCGGCGGCGATAAATTCGACAGTTGTGGCGGGCGAAAATCTGACAGTCGGCAGCACAGTGTCGCTGCCGGCTGAGAGCATCGCTCCCGGCCGGTGATTCAGTTCACCATGCGCCTCCTAGCGGAGGCGCGATGTTCGGACGGGAGACGCGGATGCTACTCAGGCACTACCTGGAGCAAGGCACGAGTAAGAGTGCGCTGGCGCGCCAGTTAGGCGTCAGTCGCGACACCATTCACCGATGGATTCGCGGGGGCGATCTCAGTCGGGATCTCGATGACGAGGCCGTACGGTACGGGCCGCGAGCGCCGGTCCCGACGAAGCTCGATGCGTACAAGCCGATCATCGCAACGCGCCTGGCGGCCTATCCGGAGCTGTCGGCGGTGCGGCTGCTCGACGAGATCCGCGCCGCGGGGTATGCCGGCGGGTATACGCCGCTGAAAGCGTTTGTGCGCCGCGTGCGTCCGACGCCTGCGCCCGATCCCGTTATTCGCTTCGAGACGCCGGCGGGCCGGCAAGCGCAGGTCGACTTCGCGCGGTTTCGGTTCCCGTGGGGCGTCCGCTACGCCCTGCTGGTCGTACTCGGGTTTCGCGGTTGCTGTGGTGCCGGTTTTATCCACGCCAGGACATGGCCACGCTGATCGACGGCCTTGAAGACGCATTCGTGTATTTCGGCGGCGTCCCCTCGGAGGTGCTCTTCGATCAGATGAAGGCGGTGATCACGCGCGACCTGCGGCTCGAGGGCGGCGCGCTCGTCCGCAATGCGGAGTTTCTGCGCTTCGCGCACCACTGGGGCTTCACGCCACGGGCCTGTCGTCCGTATCGCGCCCAGACGAAGGGCAAAGTCGAGCGCCCGGTCCGCTACTTACGCGGCAATTTCGTCTACGGTCGCCCCTTTCTGCACGACCGGGATCTCGATGAGCAGTGTCAGCACTGGCTCGAGCGCGTGGCGAATGTGCGCCTGCACGGCACCACCCACGAGCGCCCACGCGACCGCTTTGAGCGCGAGGAGCGCTTCCTGCTGCAGCCGTTGACGTCGCGGCGGTACACGTCCCTAATCCTCGACCGCATCCCGACGTCGACGCCGGTGTGTCGGCCACCGCGTGCGGTGGTGATGGTTGAAAAGCGATCGCTGGCGACGTACGCGCAGCTCACGGGCGGTGCGGCATGAAGAGCGCTCCGCTCTCGCGACGTGACCGCCTACGGCACATCCTTGCGGATTTGCGGATGCCCGGCGCCTTGGAAGCCCTCGACGCCATTCTCCACGGCGTCGACGGCGGCACGCTGACAGCGCCCGAGGCAATCGAGCAGCTGCTGACCGCGCAGATTCAGCTGCGGAATAACCGCCGCCTCCAGGCCGCGATGCGATCCAGCCGCCTGCCCGTCGTCAAGCAGCTCCACGACTTCGATTTCACCTTCCAGCCGTCGGTGCGGCGCGAGCAGATCGAAAACCTGCACGAGCTCGGCTTCGTCGAGCGCCGGGAGAATGTGATCTTTCTCAGCCCGCCAGGCGTCGGCAAGACGCACCTGGCGATCAGTCTCGCCATTGCCGCGGCCCAGAGCGGTCGCCGCGTCTACTATGGCACCCTCGCCGACTTAATTACGTCGCTCGAAGAAGCCCAGGCTGCCGGGCGGTTGCAGGCGCGCCTCAAGATCCTCACGCATCCGGCGCTGCTCGTGGTCGACGAGATTGGCTATCTGCCGATTAGTCGCACGGGCGCCATGCTCTTTTTTCAGCTGATGACGCGTCGCTACGAGCACGCGGCGACCGTGCTCACGTCGAATAAGGGCTTCGAGGAGTGGGGCGACATTTTCGGTGATGACGTCATGGCGGCGGCGCTGATCGATCGCTTGGTCCACCATTGCCATCTCGTGACGATCCGCGGCAACAGCTACCGGATGCGGCAGCACAGCGAGCTGTGGCAGACGCTGCACACCGCGCACGAGCCGGAATCCACCGGCGGCGGCCGCCGCCGCCGGACTCCGGCCCGTCAGGAGGCTACGACGACCTGAGGCTCGTCCCCTCGTCGATCTGTCAGATTTTCAAGCGGCGGAACCGTCAGATTTTCGGCCGGCGTTGACGGTCCATTCCGGAGACACGGGTAACACTTCATTCCGGAGACATGGGTGACAGTCTCGGACCGAACGGATCGTCGATCGGTTCGAGGCGGCAGGTCTCGTCGTCGAAGTAACTCTACGACGGCCTGCGACGCGGCGCCTTGGGACGGCCGTGCCTCGACGCCGAGCCGCCGGAGCCCTGCGCGCTCTGCGGTCGGCGCGCGCCCCGCGCAGCGGCTATGCCGGTATTGTTTGCGTCTGCGGAACGCCGGGCCGCGTTCGTCGCGGCTCGCGCGCGTTCCTCGCGCTTCCGCTGACGGATTGCGGCGATGCGATCCCTGCGCGGCACCTCGAGCTGCGCGGCGCGCGCTTTGTAATCGAAGTCGGGCAGCGTCACTCGAGGCAGGCGCTTAGCGATGGCGCGCTCGATGGCGCGCAGGGTCGGTTCCTCGTCCGGCGATACGAACGTGAACGCCTCGCCAGTGACGTCAGCGCGACCAGTGCGTCCGACGCGATGGATGTAGTCCTCCGCCGCCGCGGGAACGTCGAAGTTGATCACGTGGCTCAGCGCCTCGACGTCGATACCGCGCGCGGCGATGTTGGTCGCCACGAGCACGGGATATCGCCCGCTCTTGAAGCCGGCAAGTGCCTGCGTTCGCTGCGCCTGCGATCGGTTGCCGTGAATGCGCTCGGCCGTGATACCGCTCCGGAGGAGGCTGTCGGCGAGCCGGTCGGCGCGATGCTTCGTCCGCGTGAAGACCAGTGCTTGCGTCATGATGCCGCGCCTGATCAGCTGCACCAGCAACGCCGACTTCAGCGGCTGCGGCACTGGATACGCTGCGTGTGTGATGCCTGCGGCGGGCGCAGCCTGGCGTTGCAGCGCGATCGTGACGGGATTCTTCAGCATTTCCGACGCCAGCGCCGCTATCTCCTTCGGCATCGTCGCGCTGAAGAAAAGCGTCTGACGTCGGCTGGGGATGTGCCGGAGGATTCGCTTGATGTCCGGCAGGAACCCCATGTCGAGCATGCGGTCGGCCTCATCAAGTACGAGGTATTCCAGCCCGCTCAGTTTCGCGTACGGACGCGTGGTGTGGTCGAGCAAGCGTCCTGGCGTGGCGACGAGGACATCGACGCCGCTCCGGAACGCGTGCTCCTGCGGCCCCATGCCCACCCCACCAAAGACCGCGGCGCCGGTAAGCGGTGTATGCACGCTGAGCGCGTTGAACTCCTCGAGAATCTGCGCTGCCAGCTCGCGGGTCGGCGTCAGGATGAGCGCGCGGGTGGTGCGCCGCGGCGTGCCCATCAGTCGATTGAGCACCGGTAGCAGGAACGCGATCGTCTTGCCGCTGCCGGTCTGCGCGCACGCCAGGAGGTCTCGTCCGTCGAGTGCAAGCGGAACGGCTTCGGTCTGAATGGGCGTGGGACGGGTGAACCCGAGTTCCCGGATCCCTCTGAGGAGATCCGGGTGGAGATGAAGATTCGTGAACGGCAAGGACGCGCTGCGCTTACCAGCGTGATTCACGGCGCTTACGGCCGCCGCCAAAGCCGCCGTCGGCACCCCGCGGTGCCATCGGCTTTGCCTCGTTGACGGTCAAGTTACGGCCGCCGTAGGCATGCCTGTCGAGATCCTTGATCGCCTGTTGCGCGGCGGACGGGTCGCTCATCTCCACAAACGCGAAGCCGCGCGCTTGTCCGGTGGCACGGTCGCGGACGATATTGATCGAGGCGACCTGGCCGGACGCTTCGAACAGCGCCTGCAGATCGGACTCAGTGGTTTCGTACGGGAGATTGCCGACATAGAGCTTGGTACTCATGAAACACTCCTGCATCCCGTGGGATGCGCGATATCTGATGGCAGGCTCAAGCGGATCTGCTCGGGACGGAACGCAGGAGAGGCGAGGGAACTCGGATCTGATGCGAAAAGCCGGAAGCGCAGCTGTCAGAAGAACGATTACAGTGTAGCAGCTTCAGCCATTGGTTTGCTGAGCACGATCGGTTTGAGGCCCACGTTTCTATGTCAGCGACAGCCGGGCTTTCGTCGCTTTCTTAGATAGCGCGATCCGCTCGTATTTTGCAATCGACGGCAATCATCGGGTTGTCGATCGTTCCTCCGCGGTTCGGCCCGCCGCCACTTGAAGTCCCAACGCGGCACCGCTGCCGAGTGTGATCGTCACCTCGTGAACGCCGCCGTCATCGTCGAGGGGAATCGCGTGCGGATCTACTCCCGCGCCGTCGAGTTCTGCCGAGGCGATCCCTTGACATCGGTGTTCAGGATTCGAAATCGTGAAGCGATACCGCGTGCGTGCCGTCGTCCATTCGAGCGAATACTGCGCCCATACCGTCGGAATGCATGGATCGACACTGATCGTCGCGCCGTTGCGGCGGAGTCCAAGAAGGGCCTGAATGGCAGCTTGGTACATCCACCCGGCCGATCCTGTGTACCACGTCCAACCACCGCGGCCGATGTGCGCTGGATGCGCGTAGACGTCTGCGGCAATCGCGTACGGCTCCGCACGATATCGTTCGACATCTTCTGGGGTGCGCACGTGATTGATCGGATTGAGCATGTGGAACAGCTCCATCGCCTCGTTACCCATTCCGAGCCGCGCCAATGCGATCACGGTCCAGATCGCGGCGTGCGTATACTGGCCGCCATTTTCTCGAATACCTGGGATGTATCCTTTGATGTAGCCTGGGTCGTGCGTCATCCGATCGAACGGTGGCGTCAACAGCAGGACGATCTGCGCATCGCGCCGCACCAGATGCGCACGGACGGCGTTCATCGCGCGTTCCGCTCGGCGTAGCTGCGCCGACCCCGAGAGCACGGACCATGACTGCGTCAGCGAATCGAGCTTGCACTCCTCGTTCTGGACCGACCCAAGAGGCGTCCGATCGTCGAAATAGGCGCGGCGATACCAGTCGCCGTCCCAGGCGAGTTCGACCATGCCGGTCAGCCATCGCGCCTCGTCTCGATACACCTGGGCCAAATCGTTTCGCCCGCGGCGTTCGCAGATCAGCGCGAACTCGGTCAGCACCGTCACCAGAAACCATCCCAGCCACACGCTTTCGCCGCGTCCCGCGTGTCCGACTCGATTCATGCCGTCGTTCCAGTCTCCTGAGCCGATCAGCGGCAGTCCGTGAGCGCCGTATTTCATCGCGCGGCCGATAGCGCGCGTGCAGTGCTCGAAGACGGACGCAGACTCTACGGAGACATGCGGCAACGTATAGATTTCCGCCTGCTCGGGTTCAAGCAGCGGCGCCTCGAGGAACGGGACGACTTCATCGAGCACTGACTCATCGCCGGTTTGACCGACATAGCTGGAGACGGCGTACGGGAGCCAGAGGAGATCGTCGGAGCAGCGGGTTCTGGTTCCCCGACCGCTGGGCGGATGCCACCAGTGCTGTACATCTCCCTCCACGAACTGGCGTGAAGCAGCGCATACGAGGTGCGAGCGGCATAGATCAGGACGGGCGAACATCAGCGCAAGCACATCCTGGATCTGATCGCGAAAGCCAAAAGCGCCCCCCGGCTGATACGGACCGCTTCGCGCCCATATGCGGCAGCTCAACGTCTGGTAGAGCAGCCAGCGGTTCACGATCAGATCGAACGAATCATCGGGCGTATGAATCTGGACGGCGCCGAGAATGCCATCCCACATCCGCTCGACGGCCGCGAGAGCAGCCTCGGTCTGATCGAGAGAGGAATAGCGCGCAGCCAACTGGATGGCGTGCTCCCTATCCCTCCCCTCTCCGAGGGCGAACGCCACGCGACGCGATTCGCCCGGCTCGATCTCCACGAGTAGCTGCAGCGCTCCGCAGGGATCGAGGCCCGCTCCGGTCCTCCCGTCGAGTCGTTCGCGGAATAGCGCAGCAGGCGCGCTCAATGTGCGGTTACGTCCGACGAACTCGGTTCGATCCCCCGTGTACGCGCGCGGAGCAACCGTCGCCGTCCAGAACGCTACGCTGTCGCGGAATTCGGCGTTGTAGGCGTTGCGCGCCAGCATGACTCGCCGTTCGTCATCCATTTCGGTGATCACGAATCGGTGTTCGCCCGCGCGCGGCGGCCCGAGGCACCATTCCACGTACCCAAAGACGCTGAGTCGCTGTCGCCGCTGCGTTGTGTTGGTGATGGTCAAGACCGCCAGCTTCACGGGATCGTCGGACGCCACGAAGACGGCGAGTTCCTGCTCCACTCCGGCGACCGCATGCTGATAACGCGTAACTCCGGCGCTGTGACGAATTACCCACCGTCCTTCTGGTTGCCGAGGCAACGGACTGGGCGTGGGTCCCCAGACCACCCCTGAGTCCTCGTCGCGCACATAGAAGGCTTCGCTTGTGGGATCGCAGAGCGGATCGTTGGCAAATGGCGTCAACCTGTTTTCACGGCTGTTCCCAGCCCAAGTAAATGCCGCGCCGGAACTGCTCACGATGGTGCCGAACGCCGGGTTGGCCAGCACGTTCGACCACGGCAACGGCGTTTCGCGTTCGCCGTCGAGAGCGATCACATATTCGCGTCCGTCACGTGTGAAGCCACCGAGCCCGTTCTCCATTACCAGGGGCGGGACTTCAACGTGTGCCGATGCAGGGGCCGGCGCACGGAGCTCGGCCGACCGCGGCACATCGTGACCCTCATACAGCCATGGTGAGGGCCGCTCCAGTTGTGACACCAGATCTCCAAGGTCGCCGTGCAGGACGACGCGGGAGACCGCCGAGAGGAGGCGGCGGTCGGCATCTGGCATCCCCTCGCTGCGCAGCAGGAACATCCCCCCGGGCTTCCCGAGCAAACCAGCCCACGACGGTTCCTGCACAAGCCGCGAGAGAGCGTTCTGCATCTCGTCGAGATAGT
>DASTZI010000137.1:0-2380 GCA_035764385.1 Vicinamibacterales bacterium | reverse complement strand
AGCGCCGGCGGGCGCGGCGGCGACTCGAGATGGGCCGCTTGCGGGATCGAAGCGCGGTCATCAGGTCTACAAGTTCAGCCCGGAAGGGAAGCTGCTGATGACGCTCGGCAAACCGGGCGGTGCCGCCGCACCAGACTATTTCTATCAACCCGATGACGTGCTCGTTGCGCCGAGCGGCGAGATTTTCGTCTCCGAGGGTCACGGTGGCGCCAACTCACGCATCCTCAAGTTCTCGAAGGACGGCACGTTCCTCACGTCGTTCGGCAGCAAGGGAAGCGGGCCTTCGCAGATGGATCAGCCGCATGCGCTTGCTATGGATTCGCGCGGCCGGCTGTTTGTCGGCGATCGCAACAACAACCGCGTCCTGATATTCGACCAGCAGGGCAAGCTTCTCGACACGTGGCCGCAGTTCAGCAGGCCGAGTGGGCTCTACATCGACAAGCAGGACATGCTGTACGTGGCGGACTCGGAGTCCGAATCCGTCTCACGCAATCACGATGGGTGGAAGCGCGGCATCCGGGTTGGAAGCGTCAAGGACGGCAAGGTTCTGTACTTCATTCCCGATCCGGTGGAGAAGGCGACCACCACGAGCGCGGCCGAAGGTGTCGCCGTTGACGCACAAGGCAACATCTACGGCGCGGAGGTGGGGCCACGTGCGCTGAAGAAATATGTGAGGAGCACGAAGGCGGCCGCGAACACGTGCGACCGCGAATGTCTGCGTGGATTCATCAGCCGATACCTGGACGCGATGGTCGCGCACACGCCAGGGGCGCTGCCGCTGGCGCACAACGTCCGGTTCACTGAAGACACGATCGATAAGAACCTCGGCGAGGGCTTGTGGAAGGCGGCATCGAAGATCAGGCCGTACAGGCTCGACATCGTGGACACGACGCATGGCGTCGCGGCGTCGCAGGTCGTGGTCGAAGAAGCGGGCGCTCCGGTGCTGCTGATGCTGCGGTTGAAGGTTGCGAACAACGTGATCACGGAAGTGGAGACGCAGGTCACGCGTAACCAGAAGGAGGGGGCGATCTTCGCGATCGACGGGTTGCAGACCCTGAACGCGGCGATGACTGCTCCCGTCGCGCCGGCGAATCGTAGTTCGCGCGCCGACGCCATCCGGCTGGCCGAGTACTATCCCGCCGGTCTCGAGGTTGGAAGCTTCGTCTCGGTCAACGCGCCGTTTGCGCCGGACGCGTATCGTTTCGAGAATGGACGACTCATGGCGGGGAAAGGGTGCACGGTCAGCCCACCGTCGTGCGAGGACATCAAGGCGCAATCGATCTCGACCCACCCAGGCCTGACTTACCGCGTCATCGCAGTCGACGAAGAGCTCGGCATCACGTTGTTGCGCATGAACTTCGGACCAGCGGACCGCTACGGCGCCGGGAACGCGTTGATTGTCTGGGAAGCCTTCAAGGTGTATGGCGGCCAGATCCACGCCGTTGAAGCGTTCATGCGGATCATGCCGGCCGCCGCGGGGTCCGGCTGGGACACGGACGTGCGCCATCCGGCCCACTGAGCGCGAGGCCTACGCAAACAGAGGCTCCGAGGAAGCCATCCCGCCGTCCTGCCTATCCTGCGGCCGCTGGCTCCCGTTCCCAATAGAACACGATGAGGTCGGTGCCGACGGGCTTCGCGCCCAGCAGGCGCAGCATCATCGCCACCTGCCCGCGGTGATACGTCGAGTGGTTCACGACGTGCTGGAACATGTGCCAGTTCAGCGATCGGTGATTCTTGCCGTCGAGGCGACTTGAGTACTCGAGCAGCTGGTTGATGCCGTCCTGGCCGAGCCGCTCGAGTGATGAACGCATCTTCGCTTCGTGTGATTTCGCGGCCTGCCGGACCGATTCGAGATCCGGAAACATCGCCGGCGTGGGCGCCGAGAACGGCTCCTGCGCCCAGCGCGCGTGCCAGATGCACTCCGCAAAGTGGATGTGCACGAGCGTGTCGCGAACGGACTTGAAGCTATTGCCCAGATCGCGCGTGAACTGCTCCGGCGTCAGCGCTTCGCACGCGTCGAACACGCGCCCTTGCGCCCAGTAGTGATAGTCCAGCAGCTCGGTCAGATTCCTGTGATTCATGGGGCCATTACCATCGCACATATGGACGACATACGCTGGTTTCTGCGGACCCTACGGGCGTCGCCGGTCTTCGTGTCCCCATGGCCGAGCCGGCGGCTGCACCCCCGAATCGGTATGGCGCCCGGTCCGCAAACCTCATACACTCTGGCACCGTCCAGGATCGCGGATCGTCATCCGCCATCCACCATCACCAATCAGATAAGGGGGCTGCGATGAGATCTGCCGGGTACATCGCTATGCTGCTGTTGGCCATGGCCGCCGGTATATCGGCGCAATCGGCTCAGAAACCGAAGAAGTTT
>DASTZI010000136.1:0-2426 GCA_035764385.1 Vicinamibacterales bacterium | reverse complement strand
CGTTGGCGACAGTTCTGGTCGATCACGTTGCCGATGGCACTGCCGTTCATCATGCTTGCCGTGCTGTTCCGCGGCATCGAAAATTTCAAGATGTTCGACATGGTCAACCTGCTGACGTCCGGCGGACCCGGATCGACGACCGAGCTGGCGTCGATCACGTTGAAGCGCGAGGCGTTCGAAAAGTGGCGGACCGGCTATTCGTCGGCCTTCGCCATCGTCCTTTTCGTCACGGTGTTCGGCTTGGCCAACATCTACGTCAAGGCGCTCAACCGCGTGAAGAACCGCTAGGCGCGAACGATGACTGCCATCAGCCAGGCCCATTCGGTGGTCCAGCCCTCGCCGCTTTCGCAGCGTATCGCCGGGGTGATCGTCGTACTGTACGCGGTGATCACGATGGTGCCGCTGGCGTGGATCTTTCTGACCGGCTTCAAATCCGGACCCGATTCGATCGCCTATCCTCCCAAGGTCCTGTTCACGCCGTCCGCGGAAGGCTACTGCAATCTCTTCACCACACGCTCGCGGCAAACCCCCGAGTACGTCGCCCAGCTGCCGCCTGCGTCGGGCGTCTGCGATTCGTTCGCGCGAGTGAGCAACATGGTCGTCGTCGGCTCGTCCAACTTTCCGCCGCGCTTTCTGAATTCGCTGATCATCGCGTTTGGTTCAACCGCGCTGTCGATCGTCCTCGGCGTCACCGCCGCCTACGCGTTTTCCAGGTTCAAGATCCCGGCCAAGGACGACTTGCTGTTCTTCATCCTGTCGACGCGAATGATGCCGCCGATCGCGGTGGCCATCCCCATCTACCTCATGTATCGCGACGTTGGGCTATCGGACACGCGCCTGGGGATGATCCTGCTGTACACCGCGGTCAACGTGTCGCTCGCCGTCTGGCTCCTGAAAGGATTCATCGACGAGATTCCGCGTGAATACGAGGAAGCGGCGCTGATCGACGGCTACACGCGCCTGCAGGCGTTCTTCAAGGTCGTGCTGCCGCAGGCGACCACGGGAATCGTCGCGACGGCGATCTTCTGCCTTATCTTCGCGTGGAACGAATACGCGTTCGCGGTGCTGTTGACCTCCGGCGAGGCGCAGACGGCGCCGCCTTTCATCCCGATCATCATCGGCGAGGGCGGGCAGGACTGGCCCGCCGTGGCAGCGGGCTCGACGCTGTTCCTGCTGCCGATCCTGGTGTTTACGGTCCTGCTGCGCAAGCATCTGTTGCGCGGAATCACGTTCGGAGCGTTGCGCAAATGAACGTTGACGTGCGTCCTTTGCAGGGCCGCTGGCCGCGCTGGCTGCGCCGCGGCCCGATGGAGATCGTCGCCACGGTGCTGATCGTCGCGGGCGTGTGCATGCTGCTGCAACCGTTCTTCCTGACGCTGTACACCTGGTCGTTCCTGATCACGCTGGCCGGGACGGCATTGTTCATGGTCGTGTCGAAGTTCCCCGGGTAGAGCGCGATGGCCGAGATCCGCGTCGAGCATCTGCAGAAAGCGTTCGGCGATTTCACGGCGGTGCGTGATTCGACGTTCACCGTGCGCAACGGTGAATTCTTCTGCCTGCTCGGGCCTTCGGGCTGCGGCAAGACGACGACGCTGCGGATGATCGCCGGTCTCGAGCTGCCCACGGCCGGACGCATCCTGCTGGGCGGCGAAGACGTCACGCAAAAGCGCGCATCGCAGCGTGACATCGCCTTCGTGTTTCAGCTGTTCGCGCTCTATCCGCACCTGAGCGTGCGCGCCAACATTGCCTATCCGCTCAAGTCGCAAGGCATGGAGCGCCATGACGTGCAAACGCGGGTCGAGGAGGCGGCGCGGATTCTGCGCATCCAGAATCTGCTGGACCGCTCGGTTTCAGGGCTGTCGAGCGGTGACCGCCAGCGGGTGGCGCTCGGCCGGGCCATCGTGCGCGAGCCGCTGGCCTTCCTGCTCGATGAGCCGCTGGGCGCACTCGACGCTGAATTCCGAGAGGTGATGTGCGGCGAATTGCGGGCGCTGCACGACCGCCTGAAGGCGACGACCGTCTACGTGACGCACGACCAGCTCGAGGCGATGGCGATGGCCGACACGATCGCCCTGATGAACCACGGCGTGGTCGAGCAGCTGGGGACGCCACAGGACATCTACGATCGCCCGGTGTCGCTGTTCGTCGCCGATTTCATCGGCTCGCCGCCGATGAGCTTTCTGCCGTTTCGTGGTCGCGTCAAGCCGGGTGACCGCACGGTCCGTGTTGACAGCGTCGACATCGCGCTGCCGGAAGTGCGCGAGGGAGTCTCCGACACGGAACTCGTGCTCGGCGTGCGGCCGGAACATGTGATGCTGTCCGACGATGCGCCGCTGCGCGCCGAAGTCATCGATGCCGAGTACCTCGGCACGACGCAAATCGTGACGTTGAGCACGGCTGCCGGCGCCGGCATCAAGGCCCGCATT
>DASTZI010000135.1:0-19608 GCA_035764385.1 Vicinamibacterales bacterium | reverse complement strand
CGGCGAGAGGACCGAATCGGTTGGGGCCTCGTTTCGTTTTCACTGCTTCTGGCGCTGAAGATGAACGTCGCCCGTCATCTGCTTGTCGTGCTACTCGTTCCTGACAAGCGCGGCATCCGTAACATCGCTGCGGCTGTCGGGCTCATCGTGCCTGTGATTTTTGGTGTGCCATTCAACGCGTCGCTCGCGTTCGCGGCCCTCGTGCTGGTCATAGGACTGACGTACTATCTGAGGGAAATTGGCTGGGAGCGCGCGCGTCGCGATCTCCAGACTCCGCTTCACACGCTACGGGAGATGTTCTGGACGAAGCCCTCGGTCTCGCACCTCGTCGCGCGAGTCAGTCCCACGTCGTGAGGCTGACAAACCGTACTACCGAACCTGAGCCTCGGTCCTATCGTCTGCCAGTTGCAGTAAGAGCGGCTTTTGTCCCGCCGGCAGCTGCTGATCGAATACGGTCAGCAGCGTCGCGTCGTCGGCGTGCTGCGCCATGACGCCGACGAGATCCACGAGATCGCGCTCGCCGAACACGCGTAACGCGCGCGCATAGGTTTCGGCCGTCACGTAGTGGCGGCCGAACAGCTCTCGACCGAATTCGATCACGACCGTTTCTTTCTCGCCGATTCCCGTCGCGGGCTTATTCGTCCGAATCACGTCGATGACGGCGGACGAGACACCGTCGCGCTGCGCCGCGAGCTCGGTCATCGTCCAGTCGAATTGCTGGTTGTGCGCGCGAGCCGTCACGAGCGCGGCGACGTCGATGAGGGCACGGCCCACGCTGGCCTCGAGTGACTTCAGCCCGGCGCCGTGGCGTCCAATTTGTCCGGGTCCGGTGCCCTCCGGCGCGAGCTGACGACTATACAGAGGAGGCGGCATGGCCGGGGCCGGCGCGGGAGTTCGAATCAGCGCAAGGCGGCTGCGCGAGTCGGCGTGAATGTCGGCCGGCGGCGTGAACGGCAGCGGAAGAAACTGCTTCCAGCCGGGAGGCATCTGCTGATTCACCGCCGAGAGCCGCGTGGCCGTTGCCGCGTAGTTGCCCATGAGCGATACCACGTCAAGCAACGTCGCGTCACCAAACGTGGTCAACGCGCGCGAATAGGTTTCAGGCGTCACCCGGTGCGCGGCGATTTCACGCGCGAGTTCGATGATGGTGGTCTCCTTGTCGGGAATTCCTGCAAGCGGCTTGCGGTTGCGGACGACGTCGATGACCGCAGGGTCGAGTCCAACGGCGATCGCCTCCATCTCGTGAAGCGACCACTCATAGGGCTGGTCGTGCTCGCGGGCCGTCGCGAGGATCGCGAGCTCGCTGAGCGCACGACCCACCTTGTTTTCCCACCGGACGTCAACGCCGGATCGATGCGATCGAATGGCGGCGGCGCCGTCGGTCGCACCGAGTCGGGACTGCGCGCTAAGCGACGCGGGCAGTAGTAGCGCCAGGATCAGGCACGCGTGCTTCATCGGCCTTCCTCCGTGTGGCGCCGATTCTATCTGCAATCCGGGCCGCGTCGCGGCCGACGCCGTGGATTGCCGCCGACGACGCCGCATAGAGAAACTTGAGGCCGACGAAATACAACCCTGGCTCGCTCGCGACCACACCGGAATCGTGCTTCGCGTCGCCGTTGGCGTCGAACACCGGCAGGTCGATCCAGGAGAAGCCGGAATTGAAGCCCGTGCACCAGATCACGTTCGAGACGTCGAGCACGCGGCCGTCCTCGAGGACTGGCAGTCCATCCTCGATGCGGACGACGCGCGGCACTCGCTTGATGCCGGCCGCCACCAGGTCGCGTGGCTTCGTGCGAACGAGCGGTTCCCCGCTGTGCAGGATCTTTGCGCGGACCTTTCGGCCTATGGGCGTCTTCACCGTCAGAATTCGGTGGAACACCACTCGCAGGACGAGTCTGACGAGCAGCAGGCGCGCCACCAGCCCCTCGATACGAAACGGCACGTGGCCGGTGTCGGGCCCCGCAAGCCACGTCTCGTGCCCCCGAACCACATCGAGCGCGATTTCCGCGCCTGAGTTCCCCGCGCCGACGACAACGACGCCACCGGGTTGCAGTTGCGACGGATTGCGGTACTCGAACGTGTGCAGCTGCACGATGCGCGGATTGAGATCGCTTGCAAACGCCGGTACGCGCGGCCGCTGCCATCCCGCCATCGCGACGACCACGTTGTCCGCCTCGAACTGCTGGTCGCCCGCGACGACGAGAAACCGATCGCCCATTCGAGACAATCGCTCGACCCGTGCACCGCTGCGCACGGGGAGTTGAAAGTGCCGTGCGTAATTTTCGAGATAGTCGCTCATCGCGTCCTTCGTCGGAAACGAGTTCCGCGGCGCGGGGAAGCGCATGCCGTCAAGGCCCGAGAATTTCGCCGGCGTGAACAGGCGCAGTGAATCCCATCGATTGCGCCAGGCGTCGCCGACGCGCGCGCTCGCGTCGAGGATCACGAAGTGGACGCCGTTCCTCTGCAGGTGATAGCCAACCGAGAGGCCGGCCTGCCCGCCACCGATCACCACCGTATTGATGCGTTCTCTGTTCATGTCGTGCCTCCCACATCGTGAGGATAGGGCTCCCCTTACAGGGCGCGCATCGGCCGGAATACGCAGGCCAAATATTTTTCTGCCGTGGGTATTTCTATGTAGCTGTGCCAGGTGGCAGGTGGCAGGTGGCAGGTGGCAGGAGATGAGGCAGCCGTCTGCTTCCTGCCGCCTGCCCCTGCCACCTAAAGAAGGTTGCGGCTGTAGGCGTAGGCCGTCGCGGCCGAACGCGACGGCAAATCGAGTTTTGTCAGGATGTTGCTGACGTGCCGCGCCACGGTCTTTTCGCTGATTGCCAGCTCGGTGGCAATGGCGCGGTTCGTCTTGCCGGTGGCAATCAGACGCAACACCTCGACTTCGCGGCCGGTCAGCGGCCCACGCACGTCTGCCGAGGGTGCGGTGATGAGCGATGCAAGGCGTGTCGCATCGGGCTTGGCGCCAAGGCGTTCGAATGTCTCCGCCGCGGCCTCGAATTCCAGCTGCGCCCCTTCCTCGTCACCAAGCTGGCGATACGCCAACCCTGTCAACTCGCGGGTGCGTGCGATCTCGTAGGGTGCCTCGACTTCGCGCCAGATGGCGCACGCCTCGCGGAGCAGCGCCATTGCGCCGGCGACATCGCCGTCGGCGAGTGCGACCGCGCCGGAGGCGGCGGCGCTCGACGCGCGGAGGAACAGTGCATCGAGCATATTGGCGGTGCGCGTCAGTTCCTCGGCGTGACTGTGGGCTGCGGCAGTGTCTTTGGCTGCCAACAGAATCTCGACGGCGGCACGCAGTGTGTCTGCGCGAACGGCAGGACTTCGCCGTTGCTCCAGTTCATGCCGAATCGCGACGGCCGAAGCCTCCACCTGTCCCTGCGCGAGGCGGAGCAGCGCGAGACCGGGATGAGGATTGCGACCCGCCTGGCTCGCGCGTCGATACAGGTCCTCGGCCTTCTGAAATTCTCCTCGCAGCCGGTACAACTCGGCGGCCCGATATGGTGAGGTTCCCACGTCTCTCGGGTGGCTGCGTTCGCTGAGCCGCGCGCAGGCGTGTTCTGCTTCAGCGAGCGCTTCATCCCATGCGCCTTCGAGCTGCAGCATCTCGGATCGGCGGACCAGGCATTCGCCGCGGAACATCATGTCGGGATGCGCGTCACACCATGCGCTCAGCGCGGTGGTCCACTCTTTCGCACGGCGCAGGTCGAAGAGGTCATGGCAGGCGCTGAGCACGCTGCAGTAGACGACGCCCGAGATGATGGGATCGACTTCGCCGCAGGTGACGCTCACCATCACCTCGTCGAGCATCGCGAAGCCCTCTGCCGCCCTGTTCTGGAAGAGCAGGGCGCGTCCCTGACCATGACGTGCGAGAGCGATGACATCGCGATTCTTGAAACGCGCACCGACTTCGACAGCCTGGCTGAACAATGATTCGGCCCCAGCCGGATCGTTGGAACGCACTCTCAGGAACGCCTCGGCGCAGAGCAGAAATCCACGATCGGCGCAGTCGGTCGCGCATTCATCGAACAGCCGACGTGCGCGTGCCAACCATCCCGTCGCCTGCGACTGGAGCGCCGGGCGTTCGAACATCGTGAACGCGAGCCGGACCGCGTTGCGGGCAGCGGCGATCGGGTCGGCTCGTTCGAGGAAACCTTGGTGCGCGCGTGTGAGCGCCTCGATGCAGGTCGCATCCTCTCCGACCAGATTGGCCGCAGCGGCCAGGCGCTCCAGATCTTCAGGCTCGAGCGGAGTCGCGCTGTCGGCAGCCATCAGCGCCTGATAGGTCTCTGACCACGATCCCCTCGCGAAGGCGTCTCTGCCGCGTGCGAGCGCTCCGACGCCACTCATGCCCGTAGCATTTCATAAATTGCGTACGTTGAGTCGCCTCGTACTCGGGGTCTGACCCCGACACGACGCATCACCGGGGTCTGACCCCGAGAGTTGACATATTCCGTAGTGGGAATATAATGTGCCTCGTGGCTCGCGCTGCGACGACATCCGACATCTTCAACGCGATCGCTGAAGCCCAGCGTCGCGACATCCTCGTCTACCTCGCGCCGGAGGAACGTCACGTCAGCGACATCGTGGCGAACTTCAAGCTCAGTCAACCGTCGGTGTCCAAGCACCTCAAGGTGCTGCGGCACGTCGGGCTCGTGAGCTTCCGGCGCGACGGCCGCCAGATGTTCTATCGCGCCAACGCGGACGCGATTCGTCCGCTTCACGAGTGGACGGGAATATTCCAGCAGTACTGGCGTCACCAACTGACGCGCGTGAAAGAGCGGGCCGAACGAAAGACGAGGTCATAAAGGAGGAACGCTGTGGCTGTGACCGCACTCGACAATCTCACGCTGGATCTCACCGAAGAGATCCGCATCCAGGCTTCGCTCGACGACACGTTCGAGGCGCTGCTCGAGGAAATGGGACCACACAACACGGGAATCGGTGGCGTGCCGATGCCGATGGTGCTCGAGGCACGACCGGGTGGTCGCTGGTACCGCGATCTCGGCGACGACAACGGACACTTCTGGGGACACGTACAGGCGATCAAGCGGCCAACACTGCTCGAGATCACGGGACCGCTGTTCATGTCGATGCCGGTCGTCTCGAACCTGCAGTACCGGCTCAAGGAAGTCGACGGTGGAACATTGATCTCGTTCCGCCATTCAGCGCTTGGCTTCATTCCCGACGATTTCCGGCAGGGCATGATGCGCGGCTGGGCGGCGCTGCACGATCGCGTTCGGACGGCAGCGCAAGCCCGCCGATAGGTTGCGGAAGGAGAAGAAACAATGTCAGCCATTGAAATGTTGCTGCAGGAACTGGAACAGGAGGCGCAGACGACGCGCCGTGTCCTGGAGCGGGTGCCCGGGGACCACCTGACGTGGAAACCGCATGACAAGTCGATGTCACTCGGGCAGCTCGCGCTGCACATAGCCTCTCTGCCGGGCGCGATTGCCGAGATCACCCAGATATCGCCGTTTCCGGTGCCGAAATTCGAGCAGCCGAGCGCGAAGAGTGCGACCGAACTGATGCCGGCGCTCGATCAGAGCCTCGCGCGCGCAAAGAGCATTCTTCGACAACTGGACGACGCGAGCCTCGCGAAGATCTGGCGCGTGATGGACGGCGACCGGGAAGTGATGGCCGTTCCCGTCGGGGTGGCCCTCCGGGCGCTGATGCTGAATCACTGGTATCACCACCGGGGCCAGTTATCGGTCTACCTCCGTCAGGTTGGCGTTCCGGTGCCATCGATTTACGGTCCCAGCGCCGACGAGAATCCGTTCGCTGCACGGCAGGCTGCTGTCGCCTAGTCGTTCGGGTCGTTCGGTTCGTTCGAACGACCCGAACGACCGATCGTGTAGATTTACCCGGACATGACCGCGACCGGGAAATCGCTCGCTGCCCTCAAGACAGGCCCGTCCACAACCGAGTTCCGCGAATTCGACCTGCCCGAGATTCCGCCTGACGCCGCGCTGCTGAAGGTCGAAATCGCCGGTGTCTGTGGCACCGACGTCAGCCAGTACAAACTCCCGCTGCGTGGTGCGCCGCTCATCATGGGGCATGAGAACGTTGGATTTCTCGCCAAGGTCGGACGCGACTTCGAGCGGCTGAAGGGCTTCAAGGAGGGAGACCTCGTCTTTCTCGAGCACTACCTTCCGTGTGGTCACTGCGAGTGGGACCACATGGGCGAGTACCGGCACTGCGCCGCGACCGAGTGGTTCTACGATCCGACGGCCATTCGCTACGGCTACACCGCGATCGACATCAAGCCGTCGCTGTGGGGCGGCTTCAGCCATTACGTATATCTGCCGCTCAATGCCGTGCTGCACCGTGTCCCTCGCGGCTTGACTGCCGAAGAAGCTGGAATCGCCACGCCGATGTCGAACGGCGTGCAGTGGACGTTGATGGACGGCGGCGTCGGCTACGGTTCGTCGATCCTCATTCAGGGCCCCGGTCAGCAGGGGATGTGCTGTGCGATGGCCGCCAGGCAGGCCGGCGCATCGCTCATCATCGTGACCGGCACCTCGCGCGACGCCCGCCGCCTGGAAGTCGCAACGTCCATGGGCGCGGACGCCGTGATCGACGTGCAGACCGACGACGCGCTTGCACGCGTCCTGGAGCTGACCGAGGGACGTGGCGTCGATGTTGTCGTCGACTGTACGAGCGGAGCGGGACCGGCGCCCGTGCTGCTTGGCATCGAGGCCGCCAAACGGCGCGGTGCAACGATGGTCATCCAGGGAGAGGGAAACGCGAAGTTTCCGGACTTTCCGATCGGTCGTCTGACGCGCAAAGGTATGACGCTCAAGAGTGCGCGCGGTCATTCATACCGCGCGGTTGAACTTGGACTTCAGCAGCTTGCGTCACATCGCTTCCCGCTCGAGCTGCTGACGACACATCGTTTCGGGCTCGCGGAAGTGGACTACGCGATCAGGTCCGTCGGTGGCGAGGGCGCACCGGGCGCCATTCACGTATCGGTGATGCCATGGAAGTAGCTGCTACTCAGCCGCTGCCGGGATTGCTCGATCGGGAACGCATCGTTGCGGGACCGGGCTTCAATCGGTGGCTTGTACCGCCCGCGGCGCTGGCGATTCATCTCTGCATCGGTATGGCGTACGGCTTCAGCGTGTTCTGGCTGCCGCTGTCGCGTGCGCTCGGCGTGACACAGCCGGTTGCCTGCCCCGACCTGACGCTCGGCCGCGCGTTGTTGACGACGACGTGCGATTGGCGCGTTTCCGATCTCGGCTGGATGTACACGCTGTTCTTCGTGTGCCTTGGCTCGTCGGCCGCACTCTGGGGCGGTTGGCTCGAGCGCGCCGGTCCGCGCAAAGCGGGCGTCGTCTCTGCGGTGTGCTGGTGCGGCGGCATCGTCATCGCCGCGATTGGCGTCATTGTTCACCAGCTGTGGATCATGTGGGTGGGTGGCGGCGTGATTGGCGGTGTCGGCCTCGGTCTTGGCTACATCTCGCCGGTATCGACGCTCGTCAAATGGTTTCCAGATCGCCGAGGTATGGCGACCGGCATGGCGATCATGGGTTTCGGCGGCGGCGCGATGATCGGTGCTCCGCTCGCGAACCTGCTGATGACGTACTTCCGTACGCCGACCTCAGTCGGCGTCTGGGAGACGTTTCTGGTTCTCGCCGCTGTTTATTTCGTGTTCATGATGGGCGGCGCGTTCTTGTATCGGGTCCCGGACTCCGCCCTTCGCGCAACGACACGCACCCCTACAATCCAGGACTCGGTTCATTACCAAGATGCGATCAAAGCGAAGCAGTTCTGGTTGATCTGGGCGGTGCTGTGTCTGAACGTCAGCGCCGGCATCGGTGTGATTGGCATGGCGTCGCCGATGCTGCAGGAAATCTTCGGCGCCTCCGCCGCAGTCGCGGCGGGGTTCACCGGCCTGATTTCGCTGTTCAACATCGGCGGACGGTTCTTCTGGGCATCACTCTCAGATCGCATCGGCCGTAAGGCGACCTACGCGACGTTCTTTCTGCTCGGCATCGCGCTCTATGCGTCGGCGCCGTCACTGGCTCGCGCCGGGAGTCAGGCGGCGTTCGTGCTGGCGATCTGCGTGATTGTGTCGATGTACGGCGGCGGCTTCGCGACGATCCCCGCGTACCTCGCGGACACGTTCGGCACCCAGTATGTCGGCGCCATTCACGGGCGTCTCCTCACCGCATGGTCGACCGCGGGCATCATCGGTCCGGTGCTGGTGAACTACATTCGCGAAGCGCAGATCGCGGCCGGCGTTCCCCGTCAGCAGGTGTACGACTTCACGATGTACATCCTTGCCGGCCTCTTGGTATTTGGCTTCATCGCCAACGCGCTCGTCACGCCTCGGCAAATCCCAAATCCCAAATCCCAATCCCCAAATCCAAAGAAAGCGATTGTTGGGAGTTGGGATTTGGGTTTTGGGCGTTGGGATTTGCTTTTCGCATGGACAGTAGTCGGCGTTCCTCTCGTATGGGGCACGTGGGTCACGGTGGTTCAAGCTGTCGTGCTGTTCACCGGTGGCCGCTGACGCCATGGCTCGCGCCGTGCTCGAAGATCTCGCCGCCGCGAGCCGCATTCTGGTCGACCAGGACGTATTCGATGCCGCCGGTCACGTGTCGATACGGCATCCGGAGCGTCCCGATCGATTTCTGATGTCGCGCTCGCTCGCGCCGCAGCTCGTGACCGCCGACGACATCATGGAGTTCACGCTCGACTGCGCTTCATGCAACAACGACTCTCGTAAGCCCTTCATCGAGCGCTTTCTGCATGGCGGCATTTATCAGACGCGTGGCGACGTCATGGCGATCGCGCATGGCCATTCGGCAGCCATCATTCCGTTCGGTCTGGTGAAGACGCCAATGCAGGCCACGTATCACAACGCTGCGTTCCTCGCCGCTGGCGTCCCAGTGTTCGACATCCGGGATCGATTTGGTGCAACCGACATCGTGATCAGCAGCGCCGAACGGGGCGCAGCGCTCGCCGATGCGCTCGGCGACAAGGCGGTTGTGCTCCTGCGTGCACATGGGTTCGTCGCGGTTGCGCCGGATCTCCCGTCGGCCGTGTTCCGCGCAATATTCACGGAAGTGAGCGCACGCGTGCAGCTGCAGGCTGCGACGCTTGGCGGTCCGATGGCGGTCCTCGACGAGGAAGAAGGACGGAAGGCCGACGCGATCAATCTCGCAACAGTCGGCCGCTCGTGGGAACTCTGGAAGAAGCGGGTTATTTAGCGCGGCATCTTATCAGCCGGATTCCCCGGCGTGGAGGTCACCATGAGAATCGTGCTAGGGACAGTCGCCATGGTCCTGACGATAGCCGCGTCGGTATCGGCACAGGAAAACGAGCCGATGCCGAAAGACACATCCAACCCGAAACAGGCGTTCTATATGTCCGCTGCGGACCTCGCCGCGACTGCGGGGAAGCTTCCCTCGCGTCCCAGCGCCAACACGACGATCCTGGAGCGATACGACGCCTCGTCAATCACGGGCCTCGGCTATCGGATGGCGATCGACCGGCGGATGCAGCCGCAGAATGGGAACGCCCACAATACGGAAGCCGAGATGTGGTTCGTGCTCGACGGCAGCGGTAGCGTGACGACCGGGGGAACGCTAGTGCCGATCATGAGAGACGGCAAGCAGGTCGGCCGGCGCATCGAAGGCGGAACCGTGCACAACGTGTCGAAGGGTGACGTCCTGTTCTTCCCGGAGAGCGTGCCCCACCAGGCGACCGACGGCAACCTCACGTTCCTGACGTTCGAGGTGCCGCGTCCGCGGGTCGAAGCACGCTGAAGATTAGTCGTTCGGATCGTTCGGACCGTTCGGATCGTTCGAACGACCCGAACGACCCGAACGAATCGAACGCCGCTACTTCCAGGCCGAGTAGACCAACTTGCCCACGAGCAGTGCCGGATTGGCTCCCTGCCGCGGCCGGAACTTCTGCACGCCACCGCGGCCGACCGCGGCGAGGTACAGGTTCTGTTCCTGGTCCACGCTGATCCCGTGCACGCCGAAGAGCGCGCCCGGCCACGCCCCGAGCCCGCCCCACGCGTAAATCAGGCGACCCTCGTGGTCGAGCTGCGCGAGCTGCTGGCTCACCTGATCGAACACCCAGATTTTCCGATCCGCGTCGAGATAGACGAAGTGCAGATCGAGCCCCGTCGTCCCAGGTTGCATCGACCACATCCGGATGAACTTGCCGTCCTTGTCGAAGACCTGGATGCGGCGGTTGCCGCGATCGTTGACGTAGACCTCCTGTGTGGCGATGTCGACGCCGACGCCGTGCACGTTGTTGAAGTAGTTCGGCCGCGTCTCGATCTTCGCGTTCGGACCGTTGTTCGTCCCCTTCTCACCCCAGGCCGTCACGTAGTTGTCGTTCTTGTCGAACTTCACGACGCGCGTGTTGATGTAGCCGTCGGAGTTGTACCAGCTGCCGTCGGTGTTGAACGCCATGAACGTGGGACGGTAGAAGTGTGTGGCGTCGGACCCGGGCACGTTCGGCGTGCCGATCGTCTTGACCAACTGCTTGCCGTCATGCGTGAACTTGAAGATCGCATGGCGATAGTCGTCGACGATGTAGACGTGCTTCTCGGGATCGTAGGGGCTGATATAGACGGAATGTGGGCGGCGCAGGATCTTGTCCCATTGTGACCAGTTCTCGATGATGTCGCCGTTGCGATTGATCACGAGAATGCAGTTCTCCCACAGGAAGTCCTTCCCGTTTACTCCACGATCTGAATCGTCACCGGGCTCTTGAGTGCCCGGCTTGAAGAGCGCTCCCGGCGGGCTCGCGTTCGTCGCGTTACGCCACATCCCTGCGACGGGGAACGACAGATTCGCGGCCACGTTGGGGGCCTCGATGGGCGGGGCGCCTCGCCCCTGCGGCGGAATGACCGGCAGCGACCCGCGCTGGATGTAATAGATACGGTCCGGGCTTTCCGCGAACACACCTTGACCGGCGCCGAACGTCCACTTCTCCTTGCCGGGGAGCGTGCTGAGATCCTTCGGCCAATTCGGGACGACCTCATACGGACCCGTCGACTCGAGGGAACCGAGATCGTTCGCCACGGCGGCGAACTTCGGCGCGCCGCTCGACTGCGCCTGTGCCGGAGCAGTCCGATTCGCGGCAACGTACCCCACGAGGAGCGCCGCAATGATCGCAATTGGCGTCGTGTACTGACGCATCGAAACCTCCTTCTGTTGCTTCCCAGGGCCGGCACCGACGTTTCCGCAGTGCGCGGCGTTCACACGACGTAGGTCCGGCTGAAGCCGGACTCCACCGCAGGCACGCGAATTGTACCCTCGACTTCCCGCAGGACATGCTCCGTGAGGATTGAACGCGTCGGTGAGACGGGGAGCATCGTAGAATGGGCGCCCGTCATGGCCCTTTCAAGCCCCCTCAACTCGCTGCGCTCTCTCGGGGCAGGACGGCTGGTCATCGTCTGTGCGTTGATGCTGCTGGCGATGCCTGCGGCTGGTCAGGATGCTCCGCCCCAGTCTGACGGTGCCGCCCTCTTCAAGACCTACTGCGCCATGTGTCACGACGGAGCGGCCGCCGATGCACAGGCGCCGCGGCTTGACACGCTGCGACGGTTGACCGCCGAGCAGGTGCTGGCCGCGCTCGAGCGCGGTTCGATGCGTGCTCGGGCCGCCGAGCGGAGCCGCGCGCAGCGACGGACGCTGGCGGCGTACGTGTCCGGCAAACCACTGGCGGCTGCTGACGCGGCAATCCCGAAATCCGCATTCTGCAGTGTGACGACGGGGCGACAGGCCAAGGCACTTGCCGGGCCATCCTGGAACGGTTGGGGGCTGGGAATCGGGAACACACGGTTTCAATCGGCGTACGCCGCCAGGCTGCCGGCAGAACAAGTGCCGCGGCTCGCGCTCAAATGGGCCTTCGGCTTCCCCGGCGCAAGCTCCGCGGGCACGCAGCCCGTGATCGTCGGGGGCCGCGTGTACGTCGCGACCGCCGAAGGCGAACTGTACGTGCTCGACGCGACGACCGGCTGCGTGTACTGGACGCTCGAGGTCGAGGCGGCAGTCCGCAGCGCGGTGACCCTCGACGAGCGGCCGGACGGAGCGCTCGTCGCGTACTTCGGCGATCAGAGCGCCAACGTCTACGCGGTGGATGCGAAGGCGGGCAAGGTCCTCTGGAAGGTCGAAGTGGACGATCATCCGCACGCGGCGATCACCGCGGCGCCCCAG
Organism: Vicinamibacterales bacterium; assembly: GCA_035764385.1. Taxonomy (GTDB): domain Bacteria; phylum Acidobacteriota; class Vicinamibacteria; order Vicinamibacterales; family UBA2999; genus Gp6-AA40. Next base: position 7,417 of record DASTZI010000135.1, on the reverse strand, counting down.
CTTCACAACGGCCGTTTATACGTGCCGGTTTCCTCCCGCGAAGAGTCGCAAGTCGGCGATCCGCGATACCCGTGCTGCTCGTTCCGCGGCAGCGTCATCGCGCTGGAGGCAAGAACCGGCAAGCGCCTCTGGAAGACGTACACCGTTGCGGAGAAGGTGAAGCCGACCACGAGGAACAGCGTCGGCACGCAGTTATACGGGCCCGCCGGCGGCGCGATCTGGAACACGCCGACGATCGACACGAAGCGGAACGTGCTCTACGTCGGCACCGGCAATAACTTTGCGCCGCCTGCGACCGCATTGTCGGATTCATTGCTTGCCCTCGATCTCGACACCGGCGGCGTCCGCTGGTCGCGTCAAATCACCGAGAACGACATCTGGAACGGGAGCTGTCGCGCACCCAATCGCGAAGCCGCGGTATGCCCGGACAAGGACGCGCCCGATTTCGATTTCACCGGCTCGTCGTTCCTCGTCGACGTCGGTGGCGGCCGTCAGCTGATCGTGGTCGGCAACAAGTCGGGTGCCATCTTTGGCTTCGATCCTGATGCCAGCGGCAAGATCGCCTGGCAGCGCCGCGTTGCGCAGGGGTCGTCGTCGGGCGGCGTCTTCTGGGGATCGGCAACTGACGGCGCAAACATTTACGCGGCGAACGCCGATTTCATCGCGGAGAATTCTGGCGCAAGCGGCGGGATGAATGCGGTGGACCTTCGCACGGGTCGTGTCGTCTGGAGCGTGCCCGGCGCGGGGTGTGCGAACAGGAATCCGTGCAAGCCGTCCCAGAGCGCCGCGGTGACGGCGATTCCAGGCGTCGTGTTCTCGGGAACGATGGACGGCCGGCTACGCGCCTACTCGACGCGCGACGGCACGGTGCTCTGGGAGTACGACACCGCGCGCGAGTTCAACACGGTCAACCACGTACACGCGAACGGCGGCTCGATGAGCAATGGCGGCGCCGCGGTGGTCGACGGCATGCTGTTCGTCAATTCGGGCTACTCGCACCACGGTGGCATCCTTCCCGGCAACGTGCTGCTCGCGTTTTCCGTGGAGTAGTGTATGAAGCATTCTGCGCGCCTGATCGCGTCAACGTGCGCGGCGACGACGATAGTGCTGCTGACGGCCCTTCCGGCGGCAGCACAATCAGCGCTAGGGTCCGGCGTTAGCCCGACCTCGCTGAAAATCGTCGGCGATGTCGACTACGTCGCAAACGCTGATTACGCCGACGGCAAGGATCGCCTCGACATCTATGTCCCTGACGGCGCCCGCAACACGCCGGTCATCTTCTCGATCCACGGCGGCGCACTCGAGGCCGGCGATCGCAGCGAGGAACGCTTCGTCGGCCAGCGATTCGCCGGCGCCGGCTATGTCACGGTCGTCATCAGCTACCGTCTGTCGCCGGACGTCTCGCATCCGGCACACATCCAGGACGTTGCGGCCGCCTTCGCGTGGGTCACGCACAACATCGCACGCCATGGCGGCGATCCCAACCGCATCCTGGTGATCGGCCACTCCGCGGGCGCCTATCTTGCGATGCTGCTCGCAACGGATCCGCGTTGGCTCGCCGCGCACAATCTCACACCGCGCGATATCGCGGCGGTCGCGCCCGTGAGCGGCTTCTACTGGGTCGAGCGAGAGGGCGTCGCGCCAGATCGCCCCGCATACGTCTGGGGAAGAGACCGAAAGGCCTGGGTCGAAGCCTCACCGGCCCACTATCTCCGGCCCGATACGCCGCCGGTACTGCTGCTCGACACCGACGGCGATGAAGGGTGGCGGCAGCAGCAGAAGGCCGACTTCGCCACAGCGCTTCGGGCGGCGGGCGATACGGATGTGACGGTCTACAAAGTCAGAGGCCGGACCCACATGAGCGTCTGGACGGAGATGAACGACAGCGAGCGCGAGGAGACCTCCTCACAGATTCTGCGCTTCGCGAAGCGACTATTCGCTACTCCTTAAGGCTGGAGCGCAAAGGGCCATCGTGCATATCAAGCAACAACTCGTCGACGCGATTCGGATGCTCGAGCGCGCCGGCTATATCGACCACAACGGTCACTGCAGTGCGCGTCGTGACGAGAACAGCTTCTTCATCAACTCGGGTGCGTCAGTGCGCGGTGCGCTGACGACCGACGACATCGTCACGGTCGATCTCGCGGGCAACCTGGTTGAAGGCACCGCTCGTCCACCGCTCGAGTACCACATTCATTCGGAAGCCTATCGCGCGCGGCCGGACGTCAATGCGGTCATGCACACGCATCCGCAATGGTCCACGTTCCTGACGATGACGGGCGTGAAGTATCAAGCGGTGTATGCGCAGGGGGTACTGCTCGGCGACATTCCGCTGATGGATTCGCCGCTGTCGATCAACACGAAGCCGATGGGCGAGAAGATGGCCGAGATGCTTGGCCGCGGGCCGGCCGTCCTTTTGAAAGCGCACGGCGTCGTTGTCGTCGGCGCCGACATCATCGAATGCTTCGCGCTGGCGGCCTACGTCGAAGAGAACGCCTACCGTCAGTACATGGCGATGCAGATCGGCACGCCCTACGTGTTCAGCGAATCGGAACAGAAAGCGTCACGCGAGAAGCTCTGGACGCCGAGCCTGTTCAAGAAGACCTGGGATCACTATCGATCCAAGCTGTAGCTCTCAGATGTAACGGCGAACATGAGTCGTAGTACGAGAGCGACCGCCAGCGGGTGGATCGGCTCCGCGCTGGAGTTCTACGACTTTTTCATCTACGCGACCGCGGCGTCGCTGGTTTTCCCACAACTCTTCTTCCCCTCGGGAAACCCCACGGTCGCCATCGTCGCATCACTGGCAACCTACGGTGCCGGCTACGTCGCTCGCCCGATCGGCGCCTTCTTCCTCGGGTACTGGGGCGACACCCACGGTCGCAAGACCGTGCTCCTCGTCTGCATATTTCTGATGGGCTTCTCGACGATGGTCGTCGGAGTTCTGCCGACATACGCGCAGATCGGCGTGCTTGCCCCCGTATTACTCGTGACCTTGCGTCTCATCCAGGGCTTTGCCGTGGCCGGAGAGATCTCCGGGGCCAGCTCGATGATCCTCGAGCACGCCCCGTTTGGGCGACGCGGCTACTACGCCAGTTTTACCCTCCAGGGCGTACAGGCAGGCCAGATCTTTGCCGCCGCAGTGTTCCTGCCGCTCGCGCACTACCTGCCGAAGGAGGATTTCAACTCCTGGGGCTGGCGTATCCCGTTTCTCCTCAGCTTCATCGTCATCGTCGCGGGGTATCTCATTCGCCGCAAAGTCGATGAAACGCCTGCCTTCCTGGAAGAGAGCAAGCGACACGCGATCCCGAAGTCGCCGATCATCGACGCGTTCAGGTACAGCTGGGCTGACATGCTCCGTGTCATCTGCATGGCTCTGATGAATGTCATCCCGGTGGTCACCACGATTTTCGGCGCGGCCTACGCGGTTCAGCCGGGGTACAGGGTGGGCTTCGACAGCGATGTCTATTTGTGGATCCCTGTCCTCGGCAACATCGTGGCGGTGATCGTGATCCCCTTTGTCGGTAACCTCTCCGACAAGATCGGCCGCAGGCCGCCCGTCATCGTCGGCGCGCTTCTGTCCGGGTTGCTGTCGTTCGGCTATCTCTACGCCATCAGCATCAAGAACGTGCCGTTGGCAATCGCGTTGTCGTTGCTCATGTGGGGTGTCGTCTACCAAGGCTACAACGCGGTGTTCCCGAGCTTCTACCCGGAGCTCTTTGCGACTCGCACGCGCGTCACCGCGGTGGCCATTTCCCAAAACGTCGGAACGATGATCACGGCGTTGCTACCGGTGGTCTACGCGACTGTGGCGCCTCCGGGTTCGACCGACGTTCCGATCAAGATCGGAACAATAACGTTCGGCGTGACGATCGTCTCTGCTATCGCAGCTTGGAGCGCGCGAGAGAGCTACCGGATCCGTCTGAACGAGCTCGGTGATCCGAACGCTGTGCCTATGCCGAAGTCGGAGTACGACCGGATGCGGGCCCGGTCCATTGCCGTGGCAACGCTCTAGTTCGGCCAACAGCCCGACGGATAACGCAGCCAGGGGTTTTCGAGGAGAATGCCCATCGACGTAAGCGGCGATAGACGTGGAATCAACAGTTTTCGAAGTTCGGGTAAGCGAGGGTGCGACGGCCACACGCGCGCTGGGGCTTCCGCTCGCCTTCACGCTCGGTCTCGCGGCATTTCTGCTTCTCGATTCTGTACGACAAAACACGCCGCTGACGTGGACGTTCGCGGGCGCCAGTGCGGTGCTGCTTACCTGGAATGCGGTACTGCTCGCATCGGCCGTGCGCAGCGCACGCACGTTGAGCGTCGAGATCGTGCTGCGCAAGCAGCACTATCTTCAGGCGTGTATCCAGGGGTCGCTGCTCGTCTACTGGGGCTGGTACTGGCGTCAGGTCTACGACTCCGCCCACCTGATCGCCGCCCAACTGCTGTTCGCTTACACGTTCGACATGCTTCTAAGCTGGTCGCGACGCGACGTCTACGCGCTCGGCTTCGGACCATTTCCCGTCGTCTTCAGCATGAACCTGTTTCTCTGGTTCAGACCCGACTGGTTCTACTTTCAGTTCCTGATGGTGGCGTTCGGTTTCGCGGCGAAAGAACTGCTGCGGTGGGATAAGGATGGAAGGTCCGTTCACATCTTCAACCCGTCATCCTTTCCGCTCGCGGTGTTTTCGCTCGCGTTGATCGCCACGAGCACAACCGATCTCACATGGGGGCAGGACATCGCCACCACGCTGTTCTATCCGCCCCATATGTACCTGGCGCTCTTTCTTTTCGCGCTGCCCGGCCAGTTCCTGTTCGGCGTGACGACGATGACGATGTCGGCGGTCGTGACGACGTATTTATTTGGACTGCTGTACTACGCGACGACCGGCATCTACTTCTTCTACGATTCGTACATCCCGATCGCCGTCTTTCTCGGGATGCATCTGCTCTTCACCGATCCGGCAACCTCGCCTCGGACCGATCTGGGGCGGGTGATATTTGGCGTTCTGTATGGCGCCAGCACCATCGCGCTGTACGCACTGCTCGGCAATCTCGGTGTGCCCACCTTCTACGACAAGCTGCTCCAGATCCCAATCCTCAATCTGTCGATCGAACTGATTGATCGACTTGCGCGCTCGAACACGTTGCAACGCATCGATCCAACCGCGATCCTGCGGCCGCTCGCGCCGCGCCGGCGGCATCTTGCCTATATGGCCGCGTGGGCGGTGGTGTTCGCGGTGATGAGCGCGGTGCAGGGCGTCGGCGACAGCCATCCAGGTCAATGGCTGCCGTTCTGGCAACAGGCGTGTGCGGAGGGGCGGCCGTATGCCTGCCCGTACCTCGAGAGCATCGTGTCCAGCGACTGCGACCGCGGTTCGATGTGGGCTTGCGAGGAACTTGCGATCCTGCAGGACGACTCCGATCGGTATCACCCGCGCACGCTGGCACGCGCGTCGGCGGACGATTACCCAATCGTTCTGCGGGGAAGTAAAGGTCCGATCAGAAATGTGAGTCGCGCCGGGCTCGAAGCCCTCGCCTGCCATGAGGGCTGGCCCGGCACGTGTGACTAGCCTCTACTTCACTTTTTGATCATTCGGTGTCAACTCGTACGGCGCACCGGTCCCTGAGGAGCCGAGAAACAGCTTGCGGCCGTCGGTGAACGTGAGGTCGCGGCCGTTCGCCCGTTTCAACCCGTTCTTGGCCTGATAGCCGTCGACGGTGACCTGCGTTCCCGGCTTCAGCGAATCCTTCGTGAAACCGCGCCGGAACAGGACGTTCGGTGTTCCAGCCTCGAATGCCCAGTTCTCGACGCTGCCGTCCGGTTTCTTCACGTCCATGTGAAGCCACACGTGCGGATTAATCCACTCCATCTTGGTGACCGTACCGGTGAAGTGGACCGGTTTCTTCGCATCGAACTCCGCGGCAAATGCGTGGTGCGCCAGCAGCGGCACAGCCGTTGCCGCGAGCCACGCACCCACGATCATCGTCACAACCGTCAACTTGGTCGGCATCGTGTCAGCCTCCTGCGCGTTACTTCCCGTACCACTCGAATAGCCGCTCGCCTGGCGGTACCTTGCGCGTGATATCGACCGCGATGGTCTCGCCCTCCCAGTGCTTCACCAGTTGCTGCTTGCGCAGATGTCCGTACAGGAATTCTTCGGTGAAGTCGATGCACGGATAGTCGAGGAGCTGGATGTTCGGCTCCAGCCGTCGATAGATCGGCATCGCGATCGTCCACGGCCGCGTGAACACGTTCGGATCCTCGATCGTGACTTCGTAGCGCAGCGCATCCGGCGACATCGGCGTGAAGCGCTCGGTGACATGCAGCGCGTCGCTGTGGAAGTTTCCGGCGCGGTCGAGCCACGTCTTGTCGTTGAAGTGGGTGACGTCGACGACGAGCGTGTCACCCTCCCAGCGGCCCACGGAGTGGCCCATCCAGGTGTCGTCCGGCGGACCCGCGACCTGATCGAGGTGAATGGTGCGCGCTGCGTTGGAGAACGTGTAGATCATCTGAATCTTCGCGGAGCTCTGGACGATCTGAAACGGGTAGGGCATGTAGGTCGCCCGCGGAATACCCGGCAGATAGCATTTGAGCTCGGGATCGCGATCGATCCAGTTGGCGGCGTTCTCCGCCTTCTTCATGGCCGCCGCCGGTGTGTACGGAATCTGCCCATCGCCCTGAACCACGCCGAGCGACCCAGGCACGATCGCGGCGGCGCCGAGCGCGAGCACCGGCGCGGCCGGCACGTCCGCATATCCGTACGGATAGACGCCGTGTTGCGTCACGGCGCCAGGACGGGCGCCGTGTGTCTGCAGGTCCCAGTTCGCTTCGTTATTGACCTGCCAGACGCCGCTCAGATTCGGTTTGCCGTCGGCCGTGCGTGCCGGACGAGTCCCCTGACCAACGACGGCGCGCGTCGTCGATACCGTGACGAGAGCGGTGACAACGGCGGTGACCAGAATGGTCGCGATCAGCGAGCGTCTGGACATTAGCCACCTCCTGTCAGCGCGTCCACGCCACCTTCGGTGCCGAAATCAGTCGCCGAGTCCTTTGTCGCCGGGTCGGGACCCTTCCCCGCGGCGAACGCCGCTTCTTCGGCGCGGGTTCCTGACAGCAGCGCGGGCAGGCCGTAGTTGCCTTCGTGGCACCGCGGTTCGTAATAGATCCGGTTCGCCTGCTCGTCCTGCCGGTTCATTTCCTGTTTGACCGTCCACGGTTTCGTCCACGTGGTTGGATCCTCCATTGTGACGGCGTACTCCAGTGTGTCGGGACCAGTGCGAGTCCAGCGTTCGATCAAGTGCAGGTTTTCACGTGCACCCTGAAATTCCGACTTCGGACTGAAATTAGTGACATCAACGACCAGCGTGTCGCCTTCCCAATGGCCGCGGGAATCTCCAAAGCGCTGGCGCATTTGACTCG
>DASTZI010000134.1:0-20195 GCA_035764385.1 Vicinamibacterales bacterium | reverse complement strand
GCCGGAGCTGCTCGACCAGCTGCGCCGCAGCGCCGGAGACCGTTCGGTGTCCGTCGATGTCGTGCCTGCCGGCAGCGCGCAATCGTACCCGTTCGACGAAGCAGCTCTGTACGATTCACCGAACCCGCTGCTCCGCTTCATCCGCAAACTGCTGCAGCCGCTGCTTCGGATGATGTTCAACCCGACGCCCATCGCCCACGCGCTCGCCGTGCAGTCGCGTTTGAACGCCGAGATCGCGGCACGGGAGGCGGAACGCGATCGGCGTCAGGCCGAATGGAACGCGCTTCATTACGAGATCCTGCAGCGGCTCGCCCTTGAAGTCTCGCGCGGCAGCATCGACTCCCAGAACTTGCTGCTGCGCGTTGAGTCGCTGGCCGGCAAGGTCGATTTCAACGAGCGGCGTGTACGTTCCATGGAAGGGGCACAAGTCCGGGTGCGGCCACAGGAACCTGTTCAACCCGTGCAGGCTGTCTCGACCGCCGCCTCTGAAAGCGCTCCCGCGTCACCGCAGGCTGCCGCCGCCCAGCCCGCTGAACCCGCCCGCCGCCGCCGTCGTCGTCGCCGCGGCCGACGCGGACCAGGGATGAACGTTCCCGCGGAGGCGGGCGCGAACGCGTCGTCTGCACCGGCCGTCATGGAACCAGACGACGGAGACACAGAGAACGATTTCGATGACGAAGCCGTGCCGGAGTCGTTCAACGCAACCGAGCCAGCATCGGTATCCGAGCAGATCGCAGCGTCTCCGATGGCTACCCCTTCGTCTGAACCGATCATTCCATCTGAGCCGCCCACTTCCTTTGCGTCCGTCCCATCCGAGCCGATGATTTCGTCTGAACCTGTCACCGCCGTCGAACCGGTTGTCGGCCCGTCCACGGCGCGCCACGAGGAACCGGCGCCACCCGCGGAGCCCGATCACCGCGACGAATGAAGATTGCGATCGTTGTGCAGCGATACGGCGCCGATATCAATGGCGGCGCCGAGCTGCATGCGCGATACGTCGCCGAGCGTCTGGCTCGTTACGCCGATGTACGTGTGTTGACCACATGCGCGCGCGATTACCTGACGTGGCGCAATGAATTCACGCCGGGTGTCGATCGTGTCAATGGCATCGCCGTCGAACGATTCCGTGTGGCGCGCGAGCGCGACGAGGCGGAGTTCGGCCTGCTCTCCGATCACGTTTTCAGCCGTCGACATTCGCTCCAGGACGAACTTGACTGGCTGGCCAGCGAGGGACCGGACAGTCCCGAGCTGCTCGCGCGACTCTCACGCGACCGCAACGAGTTCGACTTCGTGCTTCTGTTCTGTGCCCGGTACTTTCACGCGTACCACGGTGCCCGTGTTGTTCCCGAACGTGCGGTGCTCGTCCCAACGGCCGAACGCGACCCGGCACTCGGGCTGGCGATGTTCGGACCGATTTTCCGGGGCGTTCGCGCGATTATGTACAACTCGCCTGAAGAGCAGGCCTTGATTCGCGCGGCGGCCTCCAACGATCGCGTCCCCGGCGTCGTCGTCGGGATCGGCTCAGAGATCCCCGCTACCGTCGACCCCGCACGCGCGCGGGCGAAATTTCGTCTCACAGGTCCATACGTCGTCTATGTCGGACGCATCGACGCCAACAAAGGATGTGCGGAGCTCTTTGATTTCTTCACGCGCTACGCTGCGAACCGCCCTCATGCTCCCACACTCGCCCTGATCGGAAGACCAGTTCTGGACATCCCGAAGCATCCATCGATCAGGCACCTCGGATTCGTCGAAGATTCTGATAAGTTCGACGTTGTTGCGGGCGCGACGGCGCTCATCATGCCCTCGTACTATGAAAGCCTTTCGATGGTTGCGCTCGAGGCCTGGGCGCTCGGCAGGCCCGTCATCGCCAACGCGCACTGCGACGTACTGCTCGGCCAGTGTCTTCGCAGCAACGCGGGTCTGTACTACGCCGACGCCGACGAATTCGGCGCAGTGCTCGATCGGGTGCTCGCTGACGACAGGCTTGTCGATCAGCTGGGGCGAAGCGGCCGTCGGTTCTACGAACAGCATTACAGCTGGTCGGTGATCGAAAGAAAATACCTGGACATGTTTGCCTTGCTGTCATCGACCGCGGCTACGTACCGGATGGAACGGATGCCCGGATGGGTCGCGCGGAGGCTGCGGTCGCTTCGTCCCTCGGCGCAGGTACTGGACGAATTGCCGACCGGGCCCGCCGTCGACATTGACGATCGCCGACCTGACAAGTCCGCGCCTAAGCGCCAGGGAGCGATTGCATGAAGCTCGCGCTGGTCACCCCGCGGTACGGCGGCGAGATCGCGACGGGCGCGGAGTACGCGTGCCGCCTGCTCGCTGAACAGTTGAGCCTCCGTCACGATGTCGAAGTGCTGACCACCACCGCTCGTGACAAGCGAACGTGGAAGAACGAGTACGTGGAGGGGGCGGACCGCATCCGCGGCGTCCTGGTGCGGCGATTCGCCGTCAACCAGCCGCATGAATCACGCGCGTTCCAGGACTTTTCAGATCGCATTCTCAACGCGCCGCGGTCGCGGGCAGAAGAGATGGAATGGGTACGTCGACTGGGGCCGTCCGCACCCGGGCTGGTCGAACACCTCAAGCGACAGCAGCGTTCGTATGATGCGCTCATCTTTTTTTCGCTGATTCACTGGACGACGGTGCACGGGATCGCGGTCGCCCCCGAACGGAGTGTCGTGTTTCCGTGTCTCAGATTTGGTCCCGTCCTGCGCTTCGGTCTATGGCGGGAATTGATCGCGTCGGCAAAGGCGATTGGCCTGGTGTCCGGCGCCGAACGGAAGCTCCTCCACTCATACATCGGGACCTTGCCACCGCGTGAGGAACTTGTCGGGGTCGGCATCGATCCGTCACATCGGCAGGCGTACCCGAGGCATCAGCAGGATCCCGCCGATGAACCCGCCGCCGATGACGACACCAATGACGGAGCCGACGACAACGTCGATCCGGATGATGACCGCGCGGATCGGGGCATTCCTTTCCGCCGCCGACACAGACTCTACGGATCGATGGCGCTCTATGGCGGCCGCATCGAACCCGACAACGGCTGCGAAGAGATGCTGGAGTACTTCGACGCCTACGCGGCAAACGACGGCGGGACTGCGCTCGTGTTGATGGGCGTGAAGATGATGAAGGTGCCCGACGAGCCCTATGTCCGGCAGGCGGGCGTGCTTCCAGATCGCGAGCGCATGGTCGCCTACGAAGCCGCGGACGTCACGATTGCGCCCGGATCCGACGATCCTCTGGCGCTGTCCGTGCTCGAGAGCTTCGCCGTCGGAACGCCTGTCCTCGCGTGCGCCCGCAACGCCGCGGCTGTTGAACATTGCAGGCGTTCCGGAGCTGGTCTCTATTACGCCACCAGGCAGGAATTCGTCGAGGCGTTGCGCATGCTGATGACACGCCACAAGCTGCGCGAACAGCTCGGCGAAAGCGGGCGTCAGTACGTGCGGCAGTACTACAGGTGGGACGCGGTGTTAGGACGTCTTGAACGTCTCGTCACTCTCGTACGGGCCCGAACCTGACACGCCTTCGTCGTCGTCGGGAGCACTGCCGGTCTTCCGTCCGCGACGCACCCCGATTTCGTACCGTTTGATCATTTCGTTCAGCGTCGTCGGCTTGATGCCGAGCAGTTCCGCCGCGCGCTTCTGAACGCCTCCTGCGGCCTCGAGCGTCGACTCAATCAATCGCTTCTCGACACTGGTGATGACGTCTTTGAACGAGATGCCTTCAGGCGGCACCACGAATTTCGGAATCTGGAACGCGGGCGCGGTACGGACATGATCCGGAATCAGCTCCGGTCCGATGCGGGGCGTCGTCGCGAGCACCACCGCCCGTTCCATCACGTTTTCCAGCTCTCGGACGTTCCCCGGCCAGTGATATTCCATTAACAGGTCGAGCGCTTCCGGCGCGAGCTCGAGATTGAGCTTGTTGTTCTCCTCGCCGTATTTCGCCAGGAAGTGCTGGGCGAGCACCGGGATGTCTTCCTTTCGCTGCCGCAGTGGAGGCAGGTAGATGTTGATGACGTGGAGTCGGTAGTACAAGTCCTCCCGGAAGCGGCCAGCCTCGAGCATCTGCTTCAGATCGCAATTGGTCGCCGCGATGATTCGCACGTCGACCTTGATCGTCTCCATGCCGCCGAGCCGCATGAACTCGCGTTCCTGAATCACCCTGAGCAGCTTCGCCTGCGTTTCGAGCGGAATGTTGCCGATTTCGTCGAAGAAGATCGTCCCTTTGTCGGCCAGGTCGAGCAGACCTTTCTTCGGATACACAGCACCGGTAAACGCGCCTTTGACGTGGCCGAAGAGCGTCGACTCGAGGAGCTCAGGCGGCAGGTTGCCGGAGTTGACCGGTACGAACGCGCGATCGGGACGCGAGGAGTGGGTATGAATCGCACGGGCGACCAGCTCCTTGCCCGTGCCGCTCTCGCCGGTGATGAGAATCGTCGAGCGGCTCGGCGCCGCCTGGATGATCAGATCGAAGACCTGCTTCATCTTCGGACTGCGGCCGATGATCCCGTCGAAATTCAGCGCCTGCGCTTGCAGATTCCGTTTGAGCGCGGTGTTTTCCGCGATCAGCTGCCGCCGCTCGACGGCGTTGCGCACCACGACGAGAACCTCGTCGTTCTTGAACGGCTTGGTGATGTAGTCAAAGGCGCCGCGCTTCATCGCGGCAATCGCGTTCTCGACCGACGCGAAGGCCGTGATCATGATGACGGGTAGATCGTCGTCGAACTTTCTCAACTCCTCGAGAACGGCCATCCCATCCATTCCCGGCATCATCACGTCGACGATGACGGCGTCGAATGGCACCGACTTGGCCAGCTCGATCCCTTCGGATCCGCCTGACGCCGCGCGCACGGAGTAGCCTTCGCGCGACAACAGCGCCTCGAGGATCTCGCGCATGATCTCTTCGTCGTCGATGATGAGGACGGATCCGTTACGAGCCATGGTGTTCTTACGAGCTTACTGTGCCGCGCGAGCCAGCCGTTCGGCCGGCGCAGATGGAAATCTCAGCGTGAATCGTGTGCCGTGGCCGACGCTGCTCTCACAATCGATCGTGCCATGGTGCTCGCGCACGATCCCGTACGTAATTGACAGGCCCAGCCCCGTGCCGCGTCCGATGGCTTTGGTCGTGAAGAAGGGATCATAGATACGCGCCAGGTATTCGCTGGGAATCCCCGAGCCCGTGTCCGCGATCTCGACGACCACCTGCGCATCCTCCGCACGCGTCGCAATCGACAACCATCCCCCCTTGGGCATGGCATCTTTTGCGTTCAGGAAGAGGTTCAGGAAAACCTGTTGCAGTTTCTGTTCGGCCCCGGCGACGGCAAGCGGATGCTCGCTGAGCTCACGCCGGACCGTTACGTGCTGCAGGTGGAATTGATGTTCGAGAAGAGAGAGCACGTCCGAGATGACCGTATTGAGGTCGACGATTGCGGCATCGGTCGTCACCGCAGAGCCGGGGCGCGCCAGGTTCAACAGGCCGTTCACGATCTTCGCGGCGCGGAACGTCTGTCGCTCGATCTTTTCGAGCACCTTGGTGCGCGGGTCGTCCGGATCGGCGCCATCGAGCAGCATTTGCGTGAAACTGGAAATGCCAGTCAGCGGCGTGTTCACTTCGTGCGCGACGCCGGCGGCGAGCAGTCCGATCGACGCCATCTTTTCGGAAATCTGCAGCTGTTCTTCGAGCTGTACTCGCCGCGTGACGTCCTCGATGATCACGATCGTCCCGACGGTCGTGATGCCGCTGCCATCGGCCGCGCGCAGCGGAACCATCGCCGCATTCACGATCAGTGACGACCCCACCTCAGTCCGCCGGCCGAATTGCAGGCGGGATAGCGTCGTTCCTTCCGGCGAATCGCGGCGGGCGGCGCGCAACGCCTCCACAAACGGAAGGTCGAAGGTCTCGTCCACTCGACGGCCCGTCGCATCACCCTTCGCGATCCCCGACAACGTCTCCATCGCGCGGTTCCAGCGGACAATCCGATCGTTCAAGTCGAGAACGAGCAGGCCGTCATCGAGTGACTCGAGGATGTTTTCGTTGAACGCCCGCATCCGATCGAGTTCGAACGCCTTGATATGCAGCTGCCGATACAGGCGCGCGTTTTCGATCGCCGTCGCAATCTGCCCCGCGACTGCGAACAGCAGCGCCATGTCTTCGCTGTTGAGTGGCTCGCCCGTCTCCGTGCGACCAACGGCAAGCACCGCGACCATGCCTTCCTTGGACACGCACGGCACGAAGTAATACAGACCGGCATCACGCCAGAATTCGACCTCCTCAACGGCAAATCGCGCCGAGGCAATCGGGTCGTCGAGCGCGACGATGTCGTTCGAGGCAAGACGATCGCCGATCCCCGAACGCTTCGGCAGCGGCGGGGGAGCCATGTCGCCGAAACCAGAAGCGCGCACTGATTCATACTGCGGCGCCGACTCGTCTTCGAGCATCAGCGCCATTCGATCGACGAGCAGTGTTTCGACAACGCGAGAGACGAGGCGCTCGGCAAGCCGGTGCAGATCGAGGTCGCTGTTGAGATCCCGCGCGAAGCCAACAAGCGCGCGGCGATAGTCGTACCGGTCCCGGTAGAACGCGCGGTCGAGGGCGTTCTGCACCGCATTTTTGACCGGCGGGGCGAGCAGCAGCGCAACGAGCGTCGCGAGAAACGCAATCACCCAGTTGTGTTCTCGGTCGCCCTTCAGCCACACACGCTCGACGCCCTGCAGCATCAGGGCGTAGATCGCGACGATCGCCGCGAGCGCGGCGGCGTATACGAGCGTCCGCTTGACGATCACCTCGATGTCCATCAGGCGGTAGCGCACGATGGCCGAGGCGTAGGCGAGCGGGATCAGTCCGAGAGGAATCGCCGACAACTGCATCGGCAGCGACGTCTCCATCCCGAGTGCGAATGGCACAGCGTAGCCAAGTGCGAATGGCGCGCCGCCGAGCGCCGTCCCCCACGCGATCCATCGCAGCTGCCGGCGTCCGGTGATCGAGCGGACCTCTGCAAGCGCCCGGGCGAGTGCCGCGAGCGCCGCAATCAAACACCCTGCGAGGTACAGCGAATCGAGTCGATCGAGCATTCCCAGCAGCTGGACGACTCGTGTCGAGTCAGCGCCACCCTGTACGAGTGCATTCACGTGCGCAAGACCGAGCAACACGGCCGGCACGTACGCCAGCGGGATCATCGCGCGGCCGATCCGACCGGCTGTCCACCGGCGCGAGCGCTCCGGGAAGACGAGGCTGAAGTGCAGGAAGAGCGGCGGCAGCACGAGCATCGAGACGGCATCCGCCCAGTAGAAAAACCAGTCGAGACGATCGAGGCGTCCGCTGAAGGAGAACGTGAACACACCGAAGAACGCGACGCAGAGCCAGAAAAAATGCAGCGTCGCGGGATCGCGAGGCCGCCGGAGCCGGACGCCCGCGCCGATGAGCAGCGTGAAAATGCCGACCGCAGCGAGGAAGTAATACAGGACGCGCGGACCGCTCGGAATCGGCGCGATCCGCAGTTCCACGACTTCACGAGTGCCCAGCCGAAGGATGGTGTAGCGCGCCGCCTGCCCCACTTCTGCGCCTTGGAGCACCGCTTCGATGTCCCCAACCTGCTGCACCGGGCGGCCGTCAATGGCAATCAGCACATCACCGCGTCTGATGCCCGCCGCTGATGCCCCCGTCCCTGGTGCCACATCGGCAGCGATGACCCCTTCCGCCTGTGCTTTCCACAGGACGCCGTCCTCGACGACATGTAACGTCGCGCGGGCGGAAATGTTCGCGATCCCGAGATAGAGGAGTGCCGCAACGACGACCACCGGCACTGCGGGGCCCCGCCATGGCGTCCAGGTGCGGGACGCGTCCGAACTTCGTCCAAGCGTTCTCATCCTGCGTAGGGCTGGACCGGAGGCACGCCGCCCGTTGCCGTGCTTTGAGCGACCCTGAGCACGTCGAAGGCGCCCAGGGCGGACGGCGCGGTGGTGGGGAGCAAACGATATACCACTTACGACGGGATCGTTCTGGTCGTAACTCAATGGAAATCAGTTAGTTACCGCAGATCAGGATATCAAAACGGGCCGTCGATCCAACAACGGCGCACGCGGCATCCAACTGTATGGAGGTCGATGTATCTGACCGGTTGGCGTAAACGCGCTAAAAGCGGACGGTCACACCGCCGACGACGTGCTTTGGCGGACGCACAACTTGCAACTCGTCATAGACGGATGTTTCGAGCAGATCGTCCTGAAACAGGTTTCGAACCGCGACGATCATCTGCCACTGAGCCGAGGCGAAGTTGAGAAACGGCAACGCCTGGCTCACTTCGACGTTGAACCGCGAGCCAAACCGCGGCCGAAGAGTGGCGGCATCAGGGCTGCTGAACCCCGAATTCAACTTGTAGATAACGAAGATGTGCGTATCGAAGCGTGGCAACTCGCTGTCGATCGAGGTCGTCAGGTCGTGCAGTTGCTCGAACTGCCGGCGCACGACCGAGGGCATCACAAGCGCCAGACCTGCCGAGGCGACAGACGGCCGCAGCCATTCCGTATCGCTCTGCGTGTAATCGATCGACGCGTGAATGCCGTCCGCGACGGTGCGGCTCACGCTGACACCCCATCCGCGTGCGTCCACGTCGCCGGTATTGCCGACGTAGTAGTGTCCAATCGCGCCAGGCGAAGCGCCCGGAATCGAAAGGCCGAACAAGGTGACGAGCTGGTCGTTCACTTGCTGACGAAACGCTCGTACTCCGAGCACGACATCGTCGGCGAACGGTTGCTCGGCGGCAACCTCGTAGTGATTGATTTGTTCGGGATGGAACCCCGCACGCATCGAGGCCGGTGAGAACGTGCGGCCTGGCGGCGCCCACATTCCAGTGGAAGGAAGCAGGAACTCTTCGGCGCCGGGCGCCGTTTCACGGTGCGAAACCATGCCGCGGAGCCGCAGCGAACCGTGCGGCAGCGGCGTGACCGTGATGCTGGCTTTCGGGCTGAAGAGCGTTTCGTTCGCAAGATAGTCGTAGCGCGCGTATCGAGCGCCGTAACTGACGTCGAAACGCGGCGTGAGCGTCCAGCGATCGAACGCGTACATCTCACCCGCCTTCCGCCGTCCGTCCGCCATCGCGGCAAGCGCATCAACGTTGCCACCCAGATACCGCTGCATCGCGTAGGACATGCCCGCGCGATAACTGTGCGAGGAGCCGACAGGCTGCCAGGCATACGATCCCGCCACGATCCACGACGACAGATCGCCTTGCGTCGTACCTCCCCGTACGTTCCAACTCCCCGTCATTGTCGGAGCACTCAGCGATACGAACGCGACACCGGTCGGCAATCCGTTCTGAAGTGAAAACAGATTCTGCGGGCGTTCGAACGACGTGCTCGTCAACAGATTGATTTGACCGTTCACCGGCAGGTCGGTGATGAAGTCAGACGCAAAACGAACAGGACTGCCGACCGCCTTGCTCAGGGCGGCAAGCGAGTCTTCCATGAATGACGGATCGGTCTGCGGCGGAATTGGCGTGTGATCGAGGTCTTTCAACACGCTGCGTCTCAAGTGACGAAGACGCCATGCGATGTCGCTCGGGTGGTCGACTTCATCGTCGCCTGCCAAAGACGATTCGTCCACACCACCGATTCCTGCCTGCAGCACCGATGGCTGATCGTCTTTGGTTGCGACCTTCGTCAACGAAATGGAGATATCGCGCGTGGCTGTCGACACCTGCACGATCCGATCGCGCGCGGATGCATAGCCCTGCAGGTGAGCGCGAACGAGGTAAGGACCGGCCGGCAGGTCGCGCAGAGTGAACCGTCCGCTCCTGTCGGTGACGCCAAATGCGCTGGCGCCGCCGAGCGCGGAAATAACCGCTCCGGGTAGCGGCTGCGCACGTTCGTCGACTACGACACCGCGTAATTCAGCTGGGGTGACGGATGCGACCTGGCGAATCGCGGGGGGTCGTGAGACAGGCGCGCCCTGTGCGAAGGACATGGCGGGACTGCTCAGTCCCGCCACGATCACCAGCACCGCGAGTGGGCGCACCCTCACATCTTACGCCTTTAGGACGGCAGCACCGTGAAATTGACGTTCTGGGTGATCGTCTTGCCCGACGGCTTGTCCGTAATCTTGATTTCCAGTCGGTAATCGCCGGGAGCGAAACTGACGAGCGGCACCTCGAGGAAATTCGGAACGCCTGTTGAAACGGTGTAGGGACTTTGGCCGTTGACCGCCTGCGGCTGAGTCTTGTTGAAGAATTTCTCGCCCTCCGCTGTCTTCTGATTGAAGCTGTTCTCGATGGTCAAGTCCGGTTTGCCCGTGGCATCGCCGGTCGCGCCATATACCCAGTAGACCACGCTGAGCGTGTCGGTCTTCTTGTACTTGCCATCCCTCGACGGCACGATCTGCATCTGGCCGAAGATGTACGGATCGTCATCGGCAGTCAGACCGCCAGCGGCGGGCTGAATCGCCGTGGAGAGGAGCATGCTGCTCGTCCCCAGTTCGGCTTTGGTGTAGTCGGGAACGGTGAGGTCCTTCTTCAGAACGCCGACTTTCGGCATGTAGTTCTTGTCAGCCTTCTCGACGGTCCCTTTATCCTTGATCGCGACCAACAAGTCGTAATCGCCCGGCTTCACCTGGATGTACCTCGAAACTTTGCCGTCGGCGCCTACTGTGGCGAAATCGAACTTCTCCCACGGGTAGACGACTGCGGCCTTGTCCTTCCCCTTCGCAGGCGCGGCAGCGGCGGCTCCCTTGTTGGCCACGCGCACGTAGAGCGCTGCCGTCGGCGTCGCAATCTTGCTTTTGTCAACCGTGACCGCAAACGGCATGTACGTCGAACCATCCGGAGCGCGGAAGAAGTGACTGTTGTCCCAGGTGACGGCGATATCCGACGGGGCGGCTTGACCAGCGGCAACCGAGTCGACCACGGTGACCAACGTGTCGATGTCAACCTGCTCGGCTTTCGTGCGCTTGACTTCCTTCTTCGCATCGGTGGCCTTCTGCGCCATCACCACCGACGATCCAAGACCGATGGTCAGCGCAGCGCCGAGAGCAACGATGCCTCTCATCTTCTTGTTCATGCCTCTCTCCCGAATGCGGACTGACGAACAGCTGACGTGGCTGTCAGGAAACTTCTCGAATTCGAATCCGCTGATCATAGGGATCCGATCGCAAATAAGTCAAACAACCAGCGTGCTATTATCGCTGCCCTGCAGGGGTCTATCCGCACGTCTAGGCGCATATCAGTAACCCATGGAACTGGACGATATTCTGGTCATCCTGCTCGCCGGCGGAGTGGGAGAACGCCTCTATCCCCTGACGAAAGATCGCGCGAAACCGGCGGTGTACTTCGGCGGCCCGTACCGCATCATCGATTTCACACTCAGCAACTGCATTAATTCGGGACTCCGTCACATCTACATCGCGACGCAGTACAAGTCGCTATCCCTGAACCGGCACATCCGTACGGGGTGGAACGTCGTTTCAGAAGAGCTGGGCGAGTTCATCGAAATTCTCCCGCCGCAGAAGCGCGTCGGTGAGCATTGGTATCTCGGGACTGCCGACGCGGTATATCAGAATCTCTACTCGATCACTCGCGAATCGTCGAGCCACATCATCGTGCTGTCGGGCGACCACGTGTACAAAATGGACTACGCCAAGATGCTGCGGTTCCATATCGAGAAGAGCGCGGACGCGACGATCGCCACAATCGAAGTGCCAATCACGGACTCGTCCCGGTTCGGCATCGTCAGCATCGATCCGTCCGATCGAGTGATCGGATTCGACGAGAAGCCACAGTGCCCGACGCCGGCCCCCGGCTCGCCGGATACCGCGCTCGCATCGATGGGGATCTACATCTTTCGCGCGGACGTGCTCGAGCGCGCGCTCGAAGAAGACGCCGCACGCGCCGACAGCCAGCACGACTTCGGCAAGAACATCATTCCGTCGTTGATTCACGGCTCGCCGGTGTACTCCTACAGGTTCTATGACGAGAACAAGAAGGCGGCCAAATACTGGCGCGACATCGGGACGCTCGACGCGTACTTCGAAGCCAGCATGGACCTGTGTCAGGTAAACCCCGAGTTCAACTTGTACGATCCGGAGTGGCCGCTGCGTACGTATCAGCCGCAGGCGCCGCCGGCAAAATTCGTCTTCGCTGCCGAGGGAAAACGCTGCGGCCAGGCGCTCGACTCGATCATTTCAAGCGGCTGCATCATTTCGGGAAGCCGGGTGATGGGCACCATCCTCTGTCCGAACGTCCGCGTCCATAGTTTCTGCGAAATCGAGCAATCGATTCTGATGCCGGGCGTGCGCGTCGGACGTCATGCGCGCCTCCGGCGCACGATCGTCGATCGCGACGTCCTCATTCCACGCGGTGCGCTCATCGGATATAACGTCGAAGAGGACCGGCGTCGCCATACGGTCACCGAAGGAGGCATCGTCGTCGTGACCGCCGAAGACGAACCGTTGATTGGACCAATCACGGAAGAGGCGCTCCGCGCCGAAGCCGAGGCAGACCGCGGCGGGCCGGCGCATGCGTAATAAACACCAATGAAAATTCTCGCTATTCACGCGCGTGAAATTCTCGATTCGCGCGGCAATCCAACCGTTGAAGTCGACGTCAAGGTAGAAGGCGGGTTCGGCCGCGCCGCCGTACCGTCCGGCGCATCGACGGGTGAGCGTGAAGCACTTGAACTGCGCGATGGCGATATGTCGCGGTACCAAGGCAAAGGCGTTCGCACGGCGGTCGGGAACGTCAACGGCGAAATCGCGAACGAACTGATCGGCGCAGACCTGGATCAGCGGGCGCTCGACGAGAAGATGATTGCGCTCGATGGCACCCCCGCGAAGAGCCGGCTCGGTGCCAACGCGCTGCTTGGCGTCTCGATGGCGGCCCTGAAAGCCGCCGCGGCTGCAACGGGACGACCCTTATACGCGCATATCGCACAGCTCTCGGGCCGTGGCGAGGGGGATTACACGCTGCCCGTCCCGATGATGAATATCCTCAACGGCGGCGCCCACGCCGACAGCAGCGTCGATCTGCAGGAGTTCATGGTGATGCCCGCCGGGATGCCGACATTTGCTGAGGCGTTGCGGGCTGGCGCCGAAATCTTTCACACGCTGCGCGGGATTCTCAAAAAGGCGGGGCACTCAACCGGGGTCGGCGACGAAGGTGGCTTTGCGCCGAACCTGCGGTCCAATCGCGAAGCGCTCGATGTCGTGCTCGACGCAATTGCGAAGGCTGGCTACTCCGCGGGAGAGAATGTTTTTCTCGCCCTCGATGTCGCGTCGAGCGAACTCTGGGAGAACGGCAAGTACGTCTTCAGGAAGTCGAACGAGCCGACACGAACATCCGCCCAGATGATCGACCTCTGGACCGACTGGGTTCGGCAGTACCCCATCATCTCGATCGAAGACGGGCTCGCTGAGGGAGACTGGGAAGGCTGGAAAGCACTGACGGCCGCGCTCGGCGAGCGCGTGCAGCTTGTTGGCGACGATGTGTTCGTTACCAATCCACAGATCTTGAGGCGAGGCATCGCTGATCGCGTGGGCAATGCGTTGCTCGTCAAGCTCAATCAAATCGGCACCGTTACCGAAACGCTCGACGCGATTGAAATGGCGCGGCGCGCGAGCTACGGAACAGTCATTTCCCACCGATCCGGAGAGACCGAGGACAGCACGATCGCCGATCTCGCCGTCGGGACGTCGGCCGGACAGATAAAGACGGGGTCGGCAAGCCGCAGCGATCGCGTAGCGAAGTACAACCAGCTCCTGCGGATTGAGGAGGAGCTTGGGAGCGCAGCGAAGTATGCCGGCCGTGCGGCAATTCGGCAGTTGGCAATCCGGTCCGCCTGAAGGCGTACCCCACCGTATGCCGTGGGGTCCGGCTTCAGCCGGACCAGAGGAATCTATGTATCGACTCGTACTCGTTCGCCACGGGGAAAGCATCTGGAACCAGGAAAACCGGTTCACCGGCTGGACAGATGTTGACTTGAACGACCGCGGACGCCAGGAGGCACGCGAAGCGGGCCGCCTGATGACAGCGGAAAAATTCGAGTTCGACGTGGCGCACACGTCGGTCCTGAAGCGCGCAATCCGTACGCTCTGGATTGCCCTCGACGAAATGGACCTGATGTGGATTCCGGTCTATCGGTCGTGGCGCCTCAACGAGCGGCATTACGGTGCGCTACAGGGGCTCAACAAGGCCGAAACGGCCGCCAAGCACGGTGATGAGCAGGTGAAGATCTGGCGGCGGAGCTACGACATCCCGCCTCCACCGCTGACACCGGAGGATCCGCGGCATCCGTCGCACGATCGGCGATATGCCGGGCTGTCGCGGACGGAAGTTCCGGTCACTGAGTCGCTAAAGGACACCGTCACACGGTTTTTGCCCTACTGGCACGATGCAATCGCCCCAGACATTCGCATGGGCAAGCGGGTCCTCATCGCGGCGCACGGCAACAGCCTTCGGGCGCTTGTGAAGTACCTCGACAACGTGTCCGACCAAGACATCGTCGAGGTCAACATTCCGACCGGTATTCCGCTTGTGTATCTGCTGAACGAGGATCTGAAACCGCTTCAGAAGTACTACCTGGGGAACCAGGAGGCGGTGCAGGCCAAGATGGTCGCCGTCGCGAATCAGGGAAAAGCGCGTACGTAGAAAGGGCCGAAGCGCGTGGCGCTTCGGCCCCCTGATACCCGATACCTGAAACCTTCTAATTCCCTTCGACGGTCGGTTCTTTGGCTTCGTCCGCGCCGATCCGCAGCGAACGGAGGAACCGTTTATCGTTCGCCGTCAGCTCGAACGCGCGGCGCGCCGGCAGCAGGCGTGCGGGGGTCGTGATCTTCGTCACGGCCGCCCCGTTGTTGCGGTTCACAAATCCAACCACCGCCTCAAGCGTCACCTTCATGTCGAAGCCCGCTTCGCGGGCTTTGGCTCGACATGCTTCAACCTGCGGATTGTCAGCAACGGCAGCGGCGATCGCGTCGGCCAGCTCTTTTGCGAACCGGTTGACGACGTCATCCATACCTGCTTCCTCCTCAAACCGCCGCCGGGCCGGGATCCGGGGCGTCTCCCGATCCGAACCTGCACTTGCCGGGGAGGCGTGGCAGGGACCGGGCGCCAAAAACGTTCATCTGTATGGGTTTAGCCTTATGGGAAGGCTATCGGCATTGTAGAGACACTACTGCAGAGTGTCAAC
The DNA here is from genome assembly GCA_035764385.1 of Vicinamibacterales bacterium. Classification (GTDB taxonomy): domain Bacteria; phylum Acidobacteriota; class Vicinamibacteria; order Vicinamibacterales; family UBA2999; genus Gp6-AA40. Next base: position 5,004 of record DASTZI010000134.1, on the reverse strand, counting down.
GGGCCCCACAAGGGGTTGGAGTAGAATCGCCGAGCACCACCATGACGAGCGGTCCGCCCGACCGGTTCTACCGCACGCCCGCCGACATCTCAGAGTTCAATACAGACACCGACCTTGGCCAACCCGGCGCTTTTCCCTTCACAAGAGGGGTGCAGCCGTCGATGTACCGGGGGCGCCCCTGGACGATGCGCCAATATGCCGGGTTTGCGGACGCAACGGAGTCCAACCGGCGATATCGGTATCTGCTGTCGCAAGGGGTCAGCGGGCTCAGTGTGGCCTTCGACCTTCCGACGCAGATCGGGTATGACTCGGACCATCCTTTGGCAGCAGGGGAGGTCGGCCGGGTCGGCGTCGCCATCGATTCGATAGAGGACATGACGGCGCTCTTCGACGGAATCCCGCTCGAGCGCGTCTCGACCTCGATGACGATTAACGCCACCGCTATCATCCTGCTGGCGTTGTACATCGCGGTGGCGCGGCGTCAGGGGGTCGCGACGCGTTCGCTGTCGGGCACGGTCCAGAATGACATCCTCAAGGAGTACGTCGCGCGCGGCACGTACATTTATCCGCCCCGACCGTCGCTTCGCATCGTGACCGACATCATTGCTTACTGCGACCGCGAGATGCCGCAGTGGAACTCGATTTCAATCAGCGGCTATCACATCCGGGAAGCGGGATCGACCGCCGTTCAGGAGGTCGCCTTCACCCTCGCGCATGCGACGGCCTACGTTCAGTCCGCCATCGACGCCGGACTCGACGTCAATGCCTTCGGACAGCGAATCTCGTTTTTCTTCAACGCGCACAACGATTTCCTGGAGGAGATCGCGAAATTTCGCGCTGCCAGGCGCCTCTGGGCCAGGCGAATGGCTGGACGCTTCGGCGCGACCAACCCGCGCGCGCAGCAACTGCGCTTCCATACGCAGACGGCGGGCAGCACGCTGACCGCGCAACAGCCCGACAACAACATCGTCCGGGTGGCGCTGCAGGCGCTGTCGGCCGTCCTCGGCGGCACGCAATCGCTGCACTGCAACGGCAAGGATGAAGCACTGGCCCTCCCGACCGAAGAAAGCGCGACGATCGCGCTGCGCACCCAGCAAATCATCCTGCATGAGAGCGGAGCCGCGAACACGGTCGATCCCGTTGGAGGGTCGTACGCGATCGAGGAGATGACGACGAGGATAGAACGCGAGGCATCGGCGCTGCTCGATCGGATAGACCGAATCGGAGGAACGCTGGCGGCCATCGAGGCGGGGTTCATCCAGCAGGAGATTCAAGACGCGGCGTACATCGCGCAGCAGGCAATCGATTCAAGCGAGGCCATTGTCGTCGGCGTGAACCGGTTTGCAGACCGGTCGCCTTCAGCAACCGATGTGTTTCAACTCGATCCCCAAATCGAGCCGCGGCAGGTGGAGCGGGTGCGCGCGCTTCGAGCGTCGCGCAGTCAGACTGAGTGGCGAGCAGCGCTGGACGCAGTTGAGACCGCTGCACGCGGTATGACGAATCTCGTTCTGCCGATAATCGCAGCAGTGGAAGCGCGTGCGACCCTCGGCGAAATCGCGGACGTGATGCGGAAGGTGTTTGGTGAACACCAGGACGTGTCTCCTGTCGCGCCGGCCGCTGCCCGCCGCTGATGAACGAACCGCTCGACGAAGCTCGAGGCACGCCCCTCGATCAGGCTCCCGCTCGTGACAATCCGCTCCTCGACGTCCAGCACCTCTCGGTGACCTTCGGCGGCCCCACGCCAGCAGTCGACGACGTCAGTTTTTCGATTGCACGAGGGGAGACGCTGGGTTTGGTTGGCGAGTCAGGCAGCGGGAAATCCGTGACGGCATTTTCGATACTGCGCCTGTTGCAGTGGCCGGGCCGGATTACGGCTGGCCGCGTCGTCTTCGATGGGCGCGACCTCCTCGCCCTGACTGAAGACGAAATGCGCGAGGTTCGTGGCCTCGGCATCTCGCTGATCTTTCAGGAACCGATGACGGCGCTGAATCCTGTGATGCGAGTCGGCGATCAGATTGCCGAGGCGCTTCTCGTCCACGGCAAGGCTTCACGCGCCGAGGCGCGGGCGCGGGCAGTGGAACTGCTCGAAGCCGTCAAGATTGGCGACGCGACCCGACGCGTGCGCGATTACCCTCACCAGCTCTCCGGTGGCATGCGCCAGCGCGTCATGATTGCGATCGCCCTGGCGTGCCAGCCGCCGCTCGTCATCGCCGACGAGCCGACGACGGCGCTCGACGTCACCATTCAAGCCCAGGTGCTCGAGCTGCTGCGCGAGTTGAAGGCGCGATATCACCTCGCGCTGCTCCTCATCACCCACGACTTCGGCGTCATCGCCGAAATGGCCGACCGCGTTGCCGTGATGTATCAGGGCAGGCTCGTCGAACACGGCAGCGTACGCGAGGTGCTTCGCCGTCCATCGCACAACTACACGCGCCACCTGCTTGCGGCCATTCCCGGCGCGTCGTGATGGGCACGCCGCTGCTCGACGTTCGGCACCTCGTCAAGCATTTCGTCCGCAAACAGGGATTGTTCGGCGCACCGTCTGTCGTCAAGGCCGTCGACAACATCACCTTTGCCGTCGACGAAGGCGAAATGTTCGGTCTGGTTGGAGAATCGGGCAGCGGAAAAAGTACGACCGGCCGGTGCATTCTGCGCCTGATCGAACCCACATCCGGCGAAGTGTTCTTTCGCGGTGAGAATGTCCTGCAATTTTCGACCGAACGGATGCGAATGGCGAGGCGCGACCTGCAGATCGTTTTTCAGGATCCCTATTCGTCACTCAACCCGCGCATGCGCGTGGGTGACATCGTCGAGGAGCCGCTCGTCATCCATCGTCTCGGCGCAAAAGCGGAGCGGCGTGCCCGCGTCGCCGAGCTCTTCGAGCTCGTCGGCCTCGAGCCAGCACACGCACTTCGGTATCCGGACGAGTTCAGCGGAGGGCAACGTCAACGGATCGGGATCGCACGAGCACTCGCGCTCAATCCGGCCCTGGTCATCGCCGATGAGGCGGTCTCGGCGCTCGACGTTTCGATCCAGGCGCAGGCGGTCAAGTTGCTGCTCGACCTGAAAGAGCGCCTGAAGCTGACCTACCTCTTCATCGCTCACGACCTGCGGCTCGTCGAACATATCTGCACGCGGGTTGCAGTCATGTATATGGGGAAGATCGTGGAGCTTGGTGAAACCAGCGCGCTATTTGCGAGGCCTACACACCCGTACACAAAGGCGCTGCTCAGCGCGATTCCGGTGCTCGATCCTGATGCGCCGCGTCAGCGCATCGAGCTGGATCCGACTTCCTTCGAACGAGAGGCGCCGCTGAGAGAAATCGGCGCGAACCACTGGGCGGCGGTGTAAGGCAGGCTCAAGCAGGCCTCAATGTGTTACCTATGTCCTGACATCAACATGTTACCCATGTGCTGACGTCCAACACTTCAGCCGGCCCTAATGCTCTTCCTGATATTGGTCTTTTAGTCTCGCAACAACGTTGGGATCTGCAAGAGTGGTCGTATCGCCAAGCGCCTTCCCTTCGGCGATATCTCTCAACAACCGCCGCATGATTTTTCCCGAACGTGTCTTCGGCAGATCCGCCGTGAAGATCACATCGTCCGGCTTGGCAATCGAGCCGATCTTCTTGGCGACGTGATCCTTCAGCTCGAACATCAGCCCTTCGTTCGCCTGCACGCCTTCCTTCACGGTGACGAACGCGGCAACTGCCTGTCCTTTGATTTCGTGGTTGCGGCCGACCACTGCTGCCTCAGCGACCTTCGGGTGGTCGACAAGCGCGCTTTCCACTTCCATCGTGCCAATCCGATGACCGGCCACGTTCAGCACATCGTCAACACGTCCGAGCAGCCAGAAAAACCCGTCTGCATCCAGCTTGGCGCCGTCGCCCGCGAAGTAGACGTCAGGGGTCCACTTGCTCCAGTACTGCTTGACGTAGCGATCGGGATCTCCGTAGATGCCTCGCAGCATCGATGGCCACGGGCGCGTCAGCGTCAACAGTCCACCAGCGACGTTTTCGCCCTGTTCATTCTTGATTTCCGCCTTGACGCCGGGGAACGGCCTGGTCGCTGAACCAGGCTTCGTCGTCGTGAGGCCGGGTAACGGCGTGATCATGATCGCGCCGGTTTCCGTCTGCCACCACGTGTCGACGACCGGGCATTTCTCGCCGCCGATATAGCGGTGATACCAGACCCAGGCTTCCGGGTTGATGGGTTCGCCAACCGAGCCAAGGAGACGAAGGCTCGATAGATCACGTCTCTTCGGCCAGTCGGTACCCCAGCGCATGAAGGCGCGAATCGCGGTCGGCGCCGTGTAGAAAATCGTGACGCCGTAGCGCTCGACGATTTGCCAGAATCGGTCCTTCTCCGGCCAATCCGGCGCTCCTTCGTACATCACCACCGTCGCGCCGTTGGCGAGTGGGCCGTAGACGACGTAGCTATGGCCCGTCACCCAACCGATATCAGCGGTGCACCAGTAGACGTCGTCTTCCTTGAGGTCGAAGACCCATTTCGTCGTCGCGTAGGTGCCGACCAGATACCCCGCCGTCGTGTGCATGATGCCCTTCGGCTTGCCGGTGGTACCGGACGTATAGAGGATGTAGAGCAGATCCTCCGCGTCCATCTTCTCGGGTTCGCACGTGTACGGCGCGTCCTGCATCAACGCGTGATACCAATGGTCTCGCCCTTCCTTCATATGGAAGGGCGCCTGGCCTTCGCCGAGCCGTTTGACGACGACGACGTTCTTGATCGACGGCGTTCCTTTTAACGCTTCGTCTGCCATCTGCTTGAGCGGGACGATTGATCCGCGTCGCCACCCGCCGTCGGCGGTAATCAGCAGATTGCATTCCGCGTCATTGATGCGATCGCGAAGCGAGTCGGAGCTGAAACCGCCGAACACGACTGAGTGCGCGGCGCCGACGCGGGCGCACGCGAGCATCGCAATCGCCAGCTCGGGAATAAGCGGCAGATAGATCGCGACGCGGTCGCTGCGCGTGACGCCCAGCGA
>DASTZI010000133.1:0-2128 GCA_035764385.1 Vicinamibacterales bacterium | reverse complement strand
GATGGCGGGCTGTGCGATCTCAAGACCTTCAGGGCGGAGGAAGGGCTCTCGTGGACCGACGCTGCCGGCCGCGCCTTCTCGCTCACGCTCAAGGAGCTTGCTGATTGGCGCGGCAATCGCGCTGATGCCGGACGGTTGGCGCCGAAGGGGTTTCCGCGCACCAACACGTTCAGCCAGCTGCCGGTGAACGGGAAGGGCCGGGGGGAGAGGTAGCCGAAGGCGTAGGTGGCGCCGCGCCGCCGGTTCGATCCCGCGGGGAAGGCCGCTCATCCACCTAGCGGAACCAACGCATTGCCCGTATCGTTTTACAACTCGGCCGCAAAACCCGAGGTGTAGAGAAGGATCAGATGGATAAGATTGTGAAACTTAATCATCGCCTCAAACGACGAGCGTCTGGACAAACGTCCGTCGTTCGACCCTCGCGCGCGGACGCCGAAGACGCGGTTCGCACGCTCATTCGCTGGGCCGGCGATGATCCCGATCGCGAAGGGCTCGTCGGAACACCCGCTCGCGTTGCCCGTGCATACGAAGAGTGGTTTGCAGGTTATTTCGAGGATCCTCGCGAGTATTTGAAGCGGACCTTTGAAGAAGTCGCCGGCTACGATGAGATCGTTTTGCTGCGCGACATCAGGTTCGAATCTCATTGCGAGCACCACATGGCGCCGATCATCGGCCGTGTTCATGTCGGCTATCTTCCGCGCCAGCGGGTCGTGGGAATATCGAAGCTCGTTCGCCTCGTCGACGTCTATTCGAAGCGGCTTCAAGTGCAGGAGAAAATGACGGCGGAGATCGCCGCGTGTCTGGATAGCGTGCTCAAGCCGTTCGGAGTCGGCGTGGTGGTCGAGGCCGCGCATGAATGCATGACCACCAGAGGCGTCCACAAATCCGACGTCACGATGGTGACCAGCTGCATGCTGGGAACATTTCGGACCAAGGCCGCAACTCGCCAGGAGTTTTTGTCGGCGATCAACCTGAAGGGTGGCTCTCCCAGCGGCAATGCCATCCGCTGAGATTGTAGCCGAAGGGGCCACTCGGTCCGCGCCCTCTCCATGGGCGCGCGCCGAGTACGCATGCGCATCAATCACAACACAAAGAAACGTGCGCCCACGATCCACCGAGTCCGTGCAGCTAGCTCGCGACAAATACGATCGATGCCGGCGACTTTTCGAGCACGGCCGCGGCGGTGTCGCCGAAGAACAGCTTGTCGCCCGGGCGGCGGCTCACCCCCATGACGATCAGGTCGTGCCCGCGTTTCTTCACCTCGGCGAGGATCGCGTCGTGTGGCGCCACGTCGGCGTGCACGGCGGTTCGTGCCGTCACGTCGTGGCGGTCGGCCATTTCGACGACATCCCTCATGATCGCCTGCTCCTGCTGGCGGGCGCGAAAGCCGCGACGCTTGCGTCCGTTACTTGTGCCGGTGGTGGCGACATAGAGCGTCGTGATCGGGCAGTCGCAGGCGCGTGCGATGGCGATCGCGACGTCGGCGGCCCGGCGCGATATCTCGTTTCCGGTCACCGGCACGAGAATATGCAACGGACTTTGCTGCGGTTGGCTGAGATGATCGCCGTTCCCGGCCACGATTGCGAGCGGCCCCTCGAAGGCTGAAGCGATGCGGCTGACATCCTGATGAAAGCCGCCGTTCTTGACGCGCGTGTTTTCGACGCCCACGACGAGAAGGTCATATCCTTTTTTTGCCTCCTCAGCGACGGCTTCCCCGGTCGGAGCGTGATGCTTGCGAATCGTGACGTCGAACGGTGCGGGCTCTTCCTCGCTGTTCTGCGCAAGCTTAGTGTCCTCGGCGGCCGCCTTGAGGGTTTCCTCGACGCGATCGCCAGGTTCGTTCTTTTCCTGTTTGCCGCCTTGGCCGATCTTGTCCCTGCCCGACAGCGGCAGGACCGTGATCGCGATGCCGTGGGTTCCGGCCAAGAGTCCCGCAAGACGTGCCGCAAACTTGCCGTTCGCACTCTGGTCGACGGCGACCAGCAGGCGTTCGAGATTCGAAACGAAGCCTCGCGCCTCGTGCTCCTCGCGCTCCAGCCGCTCCTTCTCCGCCTTGCTCAGCGGAACGCGCCCCAAGGCCCAGCGCAGCATCGGCGGCATCGCCATGGTGGTCACAACCGCCATGGTA
>DASTZI010000132.1:0-2558 GCA_035764385.1 Vicinamibacterales bacterium | reverse complement strand
TAGCCGTACCGACATGGATCCTCCCGATCAATACCAGCAGGCTATGATACGCGGGAATGCCAGGGATGGCCGGAACGCGCATCTTAATGGGCCTGGGCCTGGCCATCGGCCTGTGTTTTGCCAGTTGGGAGTTGGGGGTCGGGGGCTCGCGATTGACCGCCGCCCAACTGCAACAAGCCACCGAACAGCCCATCACCTTTCGCATCATCGTCGTCAGCACCGCGGACCGCGCGGCGGCACTCGCCGCGCAGGTGACACAGGGCGCCGACTTCGCGCAGCTCGCGAAAGCGGAGTCGCTCGATCCGTCCGCATCGCAAGGCGGCCTCATCGGTCCGATCGCGTTGACCGAGTTGCGCAGCGAGCTGCAGGCCGCGTTGCGCCCGCTCTCGGTCGGTGCGGTCAGCGGGGTGCTCCGGTTGCCGACGGGCTTCGCCATCGTGCAGCGCGTGCAGTCGGCCACGTCGGCGTCGCGAGTCCGCGGAAACGAGATCCTCGCCCTGTCCACCACGAGCGAGGTGAGGGCGTCCCTGAGCGTCGATGGGTTCTCCGAAGCGGGAACTGCGCTCAACAACTTCGAGAAACCTGCCGACTGGAACCAGGACGCGCTCCGGATCTGCGAGTACCGGCAGCAGGCTATCGACAAGGTGAATACCGCGCTCTCTCGCGTGCTCGCGCCGGAAGCGGAGAAGCTCCGTGCGCCGTTCACACCGAACGAGGTGATGGAAGGGCACTTGTCGCTCGGCCAGATCCACGCCTATATGGGCAACATGGACCGCTCCATCGCCCAGTTCGAGCAGGCGTTCAAGCTGGCGCAGGTCAACAATCCCGCCGCGCTCTCGGATCTCGAGCAGATGCTGGGTATCGCCTATATCCACAAGGCCGAAATGGACAACGGCATCTACCGCGAGCCCGGCGATCGATGCCTGCTCGCGACGAAGGCCGGGGCCAGCCTCGCGAAGACCGATGCCTTCGACGAGGGCGTGCGCCACATCACGGCATTGCTCGACAAGCGCCCCGGTGACGTGGAGCTGAAATGGTTCCTGAACGCGGCGTTCATGGCGACGGGCGGGTATCCCAATCGCGTGCCTCCACGCTACGCGATTCCACCTGACGCGATGGCGTCGGGCGAGAACGTCGGCCGCTTCGTTGACGTGTCGGCGCAAGCCGGGATCAATTCCTTCTCGTCTGCCGGCGGCGTGATCGTGGACGACTTCGACAACGACGGACGCCTGGATCTACTGACGTCGAACTTCGACAGTTGCGGACGGATGCAGTTGTTCCATCGGCGCGAGGACGGCTCGTTCGAGGATCGCGCGATGCAGGCGGGGTTGGGCAATCAACTCGGCGGACTGAACCTCTCGCAGGCGGATTACAACAACGATGGCTGCAAAGACATCCTGGTCATGCGAGGAGGATGGGAGCTGGCGCAGCGACGGTCGCTCCTGCGCAACAACTGCGACGGCACGTTCACCGACGTCACGGCGGCCGCCGGATTGCTGACGCCGGTGACGAGCAGCCAGACCGCGGCGTGGACCGACATCGACAACGACGGCTGGATCGATCTGTTCGTCGGCAATGAAGACGCGCCGCTTCAATTGTTCCGGAACCGGGGCGACGGGACCTTTGACGACATCGCGGCCGCCGCAGGAGTGAAGCGCTCGTTCTTCACCAAGGCCGTGGCCGCTGGCGACTACGACAACGACGGATTCCCCGATCTCTATGTCTCCAACTTCCGCGACGGTAACGTCCTCTTTCACAACAACGGAGACCGAACCTTTCGCGATGTGACTCGCGTGGCCGGCGTTCCCGGAGCCGATCGCGGGTTCCCGGCGTGGTTCTTCGACTACGACAACGACGGGTGGGACGACATCTTCGCAAGCAGCTACTACCTGTCGATCGAGGAGATCGGCCGGTCGTATCTGAAGCTGCCGCTCAACGCGACGACCATGAAGCTGTATCGCAATGCTGGCGATGGCAGCTTCCTCGACGTGACGGGCGCCGCGAATCTCGAGAAGGTGTTGATGCCGATGGGATCGAACTTCGGCGACATCGACAACGATGGCTTTCTCGACATCTACCTCGGGACCGGCAGCCCCTCCTACGTCTCGCTCGCGCCGAGCATGCTGTTGCGGAACAAGAACGGCGCATCGTTCGTCGACGTGACGGTCGCGTCGGGAACGGGCGAAATGCACAAGGGTCACGGGGTGGCATTCGCGGACCTCGATAACGACGGCGACGAAGACATTGTCTTCAAGGTCGGCGGTGCTACACCGGGCGATGCGCACGCATTCCGGCTCTTCGAAAACCCGGGAAGCGGGAATGATTGGCTCGGAATTCACCTCGTCGGTGTGCGCACCAACCGCGCCGCGATTGGCGCGAGAATCAAGGTGACGGTCGAAAACACCGGCGGCGGGCGCCGCTCGATGTACAGGACTGTCAACAGCGGCGGGTCCTTTGGCGCCTCGCCACTCGAGCAGCACATCGGCCTCGGCAAGGCCGCGCGGGTTGCCGAAGTCGAAATCAAGTGGCCGGCGAGCGGCACCCGCCAGGTGTTCACC
>DASTZI010000131.1:0-34465 GCA_035764385.1 Vicinamibacterales bacterium | reverse complement strand
CAGCAGTCGTACGCCACTGACACGAAGAAGCTCGCGGGGAGCCGGTTCTGCACGCCGACTTTGCAACCGATCAACGAGATGCGGCCGCCAAATCCCATCGTGCCGATGCCCAGCTTGTTCACTTCACCCATGATCGACGCTTCGAGTTCCGCCAGCCGTGAGTCCGGATTCACGTCCTCGAGGGTCCTGAACAACTGCTCCTTCGCATGGACGTACCCTGAGGTGCGATCGCCACCGACGCACACGCCGACTGCGCCCGGCGCGCATCCCTTGCCTTGCGCGTTCCAGACCGCGTGCAGGATGCACTTGCGCACACCTTCGAGCGTGCGATCGGCGCGCCCGAGGTTGGGCAGTTCCGTGGGCAACGAGTACTGCGCGTTCATGTTTTCGCAGCCACCGCCCTTGAGAATCAGCTTCACCTCGATCTCGTCGCGTGCCCACTGCTCGAAGTGAATAATGGGCGTACCGGGACCCAGATTGGTTCCAGAGTTTTCGCCGGTGATCGAGTCGACCGAATTGGACCTCAGCTTGCCGCGGCGAGTCGCCTCCGCCACGGCATCGAGAATCTGTTTCCGCATCTCGATCTGGTTGGCGCCAACGGGCGTCTTCACCTCGAAGGTCGGCATGCCAGTGTCCTGGCAGATGGCGCCTTCACATTCCTCGGCCAGGTCGATGTTCTCGGCGATGATCGCGAGCGCCTGGCCCGATTGCGTCGCCGCCGGCTCCTCCGCCATCGCCGTTTTCATCGCCGCCCGGACATCGGGAGGCAGATCGGTGGAGGTCTTCACAATCAGCGACACCACACTGTCGAAAAACTGAGGAAGCATACCCGCCAAGTATAATTTGAGCGTCGGATCCCATGCAGTTTCGAACCGAGCGCGATCCTCTCGGTGAGTTCGAGGTTCCCGCCGACGCCTACTACGGCATCCAGACGGCCAGAGCCGTAGAAAACTTCCGCATCAGCGACCTGCGCGCTCCCGCAGACCTCGTCGTCGCGACGGTGCTCATCAAGCGCGCCGCCGCTGAAGCGAACCTCGCGCTCGAGCGGATCGATGCGCGCGTCGCGCGGGCAATTGTCCAGGCCTGCGATGAAATCCGCGGCGGTGCCCTCCGCGACCAGTTCGTCGTGGACGTGTATCAAGCCGGCGCCGGCACATCGCACAACATGAACGCGAACGAGGTGATCGCCAACCGTGCCGCGGAAATTCTCGGCGAACGCCGAGGCGACTACTCAGTGGTGCATCCCAACGATCACGTCAATATGGGACAGTCCACCAACGACGTGTTTCCGACGGCGACACGCCTCGCGCTGCTGATCACGATGCGGCCACTCGTGGACGCCGGGCGCGGATTGGCCTCGGCCTTTCGTGAAAAGGCCGACGCGTTCGCCCATGTCTTGAAGGTCGGGCGGACACACCTGCAGGATGCCGTGCCCATGACCCTCGGCCAGGAGTTCGGCGGCTATGCCGCATGCATCGAGCGGGGCGTGGATGATGTGGAGCACGCGGCGGAACAACTGAAAGAGCTCAATCTTGGAGCCACGGCCGTCGGCACGGGACTGAACGCGGGCGACGACTATACGCGGCTTGCGGTGTCGAACCTGTCGCGCGCGCTCGCCGTGGACCTGGTGCCGGCTGCCAATCGTTTTCGCGTGACGCAAAGCATGGGCGATGTCGTCGCGTACTCGGGCGCGATGCGGCGCCTCGCCGTGGAGCTCTCAAAGGTATCGAGCGACCTGCGGCTGCTCAGCAGCGGCCCTCGTGCGGGCCTCGCAGAAATCGTGCTCCCGGCGGTCCAACCGGGATCCTCCATCATGCCGGGCAAGGTTAACCCTTCGATCCCGGAAATGGTCAATCAGGTCTGCTTTCAAGTGTACGGGTGCGATACGACGGTCTGCGCCGCAAGTGAAGCAGGGCAGCTCGAGCTCAACGTGATGATGCCCGTCATTGCATGGAACGCCCTTCACGCCTCAACGATTCTGGCCAACGCCATGAGCACGCTCGAAATGCTCTGCGTCGAAGGTATTCAGGCCGATGCCGCGAGGTGTCGCGAGCTGCTCGATCGGAGCACCGCGGTCGCCACCGCGCTCAGTCCATATCTCGGTTACGCGAAGACCGCGGAGATTGCCAAAGCATCGGTGCTTACCGGCGTCCCGATTCGGGAGATCGTTCTCGAGCGCCGTCTCATTGAACCTGCGCGACTCGATGAGATCCTGTCGGTAGAGGCGATGACGGAACCTGGCGTGCCCGGGAAGGAACGAGCGAAGTGAGATCGTTAACGGCAATTGCGATCGTCGCGCTGTTGAGCACCGTCGAGGCGGGCCTTCAGGCCGGCCAGCAAAACCGCCCCGAACAGCGGACGGGTCATCTCTTTCCTCCGGAGAATCTTGGTCTGCTCGAGAGCCCCGACCGCGACGACTGGCAGAAGCCCGAGCAGATCATGGATGCGCTCGGGATTGCGGAAGGCTCAAAGGTCGCCGACATCGGCATCGGCTCTGGATGGTTCACGGTCCGACTTGCACGGCGCGTCGGTCCCAATGGTCTCGTGTATGCGAACGACGTTCAACGCCAGATGCTCGAAGCAACGCGCCGCCGCGTCAGTCGAGAAGGGCTGAAGAACGTCGACACACGTCAGGGGACGGGTACGGATCCCAATCTGCCCGCTCGCGCGCTCGATGCGATTCTCATGGTCGACATGTACCCCGAGGTCGAGGTCGACGATCGCGTCACGTTTCTTCGAAACCTCGCTGCGGCCTTAAAACCCAACGGGCGGATTGGCGTGGTGAACTACAAACCCGGACAGGGCGGACCCGGACCTGCGCCCAACGAAGGCGTTCGCGTTGACAGCAGCGCGGTCGAAGCGGACGCGCGCGCGGCAGGCCTGCGGGTGTTGCGTCGCGAGAACCTTCCCTTTCAGTACTTAATGGTCCTCGGCCGATAGCCGTGCGCATCGCGCTCACCATCGCCGGCAGCGATTCAGGCGCGGGCGCCGGTATTCAGGCCGACTTGAAGACGTTTGCGGCACACGGCGTCTACGGCATCAGCGCCATCACGGCCGTCACCGCGCAGAACACGATGGGCATCACGCGCGCGGAAGTCATGCCGGCGGACCTGGTGACAGCGCAGCTCGAAGCCGTTGTCGCGGATCTCGTCCCGCACGCCGCCAAAACCGGCATGCTGGCCAACGCCGCGATCGTCGAAGCGGTCGCGGCAGCGGCGCAAGCTCTCGAACTTCCCTATCTCGTCGTCGACCCGGTGATCGTCTCGTCGAGTGGCGACCCGCTGCTCGACGATGAAGGGGTGATGGCGCTCAAGAAAGAGCTCCTCGGTCGCGCGCACGCGGTGACGCCGAATATTCCGGAAGCCGAAGTTTTATCTGGCATCTCCATCCGGACCCAACAGGATCTGCGTGAAGCGGGCCGACGGCTGTTCGCACTCGGGCCGGTTCACGTGGTGATCACCGGAGGGCACAGGACGCACGCCTGGGACGGGACCTCGGCGGAAATGTCCGATCCCATCGTCGATCTCGTGTACGACGGTGAGGTATTCACCGAGTACGTGACGGAGCGCATTGCGGGGCATCACACACACGGGACCGGCTGCGCCTTCTCGGCCGCGATCGCGGCGCACCTCGCGCTGGGACGCTCGCTGCACGACGCCGTACCTCTGGCGCAGGCATATGTCGCCGGTGCAATCCGCCATGCGCCACGGCTCGGCGCCGGCTCGGGACCGATCAACCACTTCTGGCGTCTGGATATTGATAAGGCCGGCCGGCTGTAAACTGCATACATGCCGGTGCCGCAGGTTGCCGTCACCTCAGAACCTCTCGATTCCAACGCGCTCGCCGCGCTGGTCGATGCCAAAGGCGACGGTGCAGTGGTCACCTTCGCCGGGCTGGTGAGGGATCACAACCAGGGCCGGCAGGTGCGGTTCCTCGAGTACGAGGCGTACGAGCCGCTCGCCATCCGCGCGCTGCAGCGCATAGTCGACGAGGCGCGCGAGCTGTGGCCGGGCGCTCGCATTGGCGTACATCACCGCCTCGGGCGACTCGAGATTGGCGAGGCAAGTATCGTGATTGCGGCCGCATCTGCCCACCGGGCCGATGCGTTCGCCGCGTGCCGATACACGATCGAGCGCGTCAAACAGATCGTGCCGATCTGGAAGCGCGAGCATTTCAACGGCGGCGATGTCTGGCTGGAGGGCGCCACGGCGGATCCAGACGATCAGGCGGCGCGTGAGAAGGCGTACCGCACGGCATGCGCGTAACTGTGCGCCTGTTTGCGCGCCTGCGCGATCTGGCGGGTACCGGCGAGCTGATTCGCGAAGTGCCGCCTCATGCCACGGCACGCCAGGTTTGGGACGACCTCGTCCTCGAGTGGCCTCCGCTGCGCGAGTACGAGAAGACGATGTCGGTGGCGGTCAACGCGGAATACGCTCGCATGACCGCCGAGGTGCATGAGGGCGACGAGGTCGCATTCATGCCGCCGGTTTCGGGAGGTTGAGCCGTAGGGCCGGCTCAGGAGAGCGATGTTCGACAAACTTCTCAACGTCGAGAACAAGTACGACGAGCTGATGACGAAGCTCGGCACGGCGGAGGTGCAGGCGGACGCGGCCGAATATCGGCGATCCGCGAAGACGCTGTCGGAGCTCGAGCCGCTCGTGCAGAAGTTTCGCGAGTACAAGGTCGTCGAAGAGGGCATCAAGGGCGCCCAGGAGCTGGTCGACGGCAACGACGCGGAGATGCGGGCGCTCGCGCACGAAGAGCTGAAGACACTCGAAAGCCGGCGCGACGCGCTGCTGCAGGAACTCAAGATCCTGCTGATCCCTAAGGATCCCAACGACGAAAAGAACGTCATCCTCGAAATCCGCGCCGGAACGGGTGGCGACGAGGCCGCGCTCTTTGCCGCCGACCTGTTCCGCATGTACAGCCGGTACGCAGAGCGGCAGGGCTGGCGCATCGAAGTGATGTCGTCCAACGAAAGTGGAACCGGCGGCGTGAAAGAAGTGATTGCCTCGGTCGAGGGCCGCGGTGTCTACAGCCGGCTGAAGTACGAAAGCGGCGTCCACCGCGTACAGCGTGTGCCGGCCACCGAAGCGAGCGGCCGCATTCACACCTCGACGGCAACGGTGGCGGTCCTTCCCGAGGCCGAGGAAGTGGACATCCAGATCAACGAGAAGGATCTCCGCATCGATACATTCTGCTCGAGCGGTCCAGGCGGCCAGAGCGTCAACACGACGTACTCGGCGGTTCGACTGACGCATATCCCCACAGGCCTGGTGGTGTCGCAGCAGGACGAAAAGTCTCAGATCAAGAACCGCGCGAAAGCCATGAAGGTCCTGCGGGCGCGTCTTTACGAAATGGAAATGCACAAGCAGCAGGAAGCGCTCGCGAAGGAGCGCCGCGGACAGGTCGGCACCGGCGAGCGGTCGGAAAAGATTCGGACCTACAACTTTCCGCAGAGCCGTATCACCGACCACCGGATCAACTTCACCACGCACCGGCTGCACGACGTGCTCGAGGGTGATCCCGGCGAGCTGATCGATCAGCTCACCACCTTCTACAACGCGGAAAAACTCAAAGAAGCCACGACGGTCTGAATGTTCGCCGACGTGCTGGCACGCGCGCGGGCGCGGCTCGTCGCCGCCGGCATCCAGCCCGATGAAGCCGCGCTGGACGTGGACCTCTATGCGAGGACGATCCTCGGGTGGGATCGGGCGACGCTCCTCCAGAACCTGCGTCATCCACCACCGGCGGCACTTGAACCGCAGTTCTCCCAGTGGGTCGAGCGACGCGAACACCGCGAGCCGACCGCCTATATCGTCGGATCGCGTGAATTCTGGGGACGGCCGTTTGTCGTCACGTCGGCGGTGCTGGTCCCGAGGCCGGAAACGGAATTCATCATCGAAGAGGCGCTGGTGCTGCTTCGCGCGTTCTCCACTCCGCGAATCGCCGATATCGGTACCGGCAGCGGCATTCTGGCCGTCACGCTTGCCGCGGAGGTACCCTCCGCGGACGTCACGGGCACCGATCTTTCGTCCGAAGCGCTTACCGTCGCGAGACAGAATGCGGAGCGACATGGCGTGGCGTCGCGCGTCACGTTTGTCAACACGTCCTACCTCGACGACGTTGGCGGCACCTTTGATCTGATTGTGGCGAACCCGCCCTATGTGCGCGACGGCGACAAGCCGGCGCTCGCACGCGACGTGCGTCACGAGCCGGACGTGGCCATCTTCGGCGGGCCCGACGGATTACGCGACGTCGCGGGCGTCCTGGATGCCGCCGTTGAGAAGCTGACGTCAGGCGGCTGGTTCGTGATGGAGTTCGGCTACGGCCAGGAAGACGATGTGCGGCGACTCGTCGACGCGCGGCCCGCATTGCGGCTCGATCGCATCCGCGACGACCTTCAGGGAATCGCACGCACGGCTATCATTCAGAAATCATGACCGACTGCCTCTTCTGCAAGATCATCGCGGGCGAGATCAAAGGCGCCATCGCCTACCAGGACAACGACCTGGTCGCCATCAGGGACGTCAATCCGCAGGCGCCGTTGCATGTGCTCATCATGCCGCGTCAGCACGTTGCGACGATTAACGACCTGACACCGGCCAATGACGCGCTCGTCGGATCGATGTTTCGCGCGGCCGCGGCACTCGCCAAAGAGCACGGGTACGCGGAACGCGGATACCGGACGGTGTTCAACTGCAACAGTGAAGCAGGCCAATCGGTCTTCCACATCCACCTGCATCTGCTGGCAGGGCGGCCGATGCGGTGGCCTCCCGGTTAGGGTGTTCCGGTGTAGGGTCCCGCAACAACAACCGCGGCTCGGGATGGATCGAGCACCGCTCGCGCCGCGGCGTGCACCTCGTCTCGAGTCACGCGCGCGAGCAGCTCGGGAACTCTGACGTCGTAGTCCATTCCGAGGTCGAAGAATTCAACCATCTGCAGGAAGTTCGCGATGCCGACGTTCGTTTCGAGGCGGCGCGGCAGGGAACCAACCAGAAATTGCCGCGACTCGGCGAGTTCGCGATCCGTCGGACCCTCGGCAGCCATTCGTGCAATCTCCTCGTCAATGGAGGCCAGTGCGCGATCCACGTTTGCGGGGTTGACGCCGGCGCGAACGAAAAGCGGGCCAGGAACGACGTTGGCGTCGAGCACGCTGAACACGTAATACGCCATCCCCTGACGCTCGCGGATGCTGTCGCCCAGCCGACCGCCAATCGAGTACTCGCCGAAGATGTTGTTCATCAGCCAGTACGCGTAGAACGCCGGATCGGATCGAGTGATGGTCGTGAATCCGTAGGCGATGTCGGCCTGCGCCTTGTTCATCATCGGGATGACGCGCACCCGACGATCACGCGCAGGCTCGATCGGCGGAAACTGCGGCGCCGGAGCTGCCGCCGTGTTCCACCCAGCGAACGCTCGACTGGCGGATTCGATGCCTCCCTGGGCATCAAGGTCGCCAACCATGACGAGCGATAGCGAATCGGGGGTAAACCGCGCTGAGTGGAATGCCTGGAGCGACGAGCGGCTGATCCGTTCGACGGTCTCGACGGCTCCGCGTGGACGGCGGCCGTACGGATGTGCCGGCCCGTAGAGGAGGGAGAGGAGTCCCTCCGCAGCCATCGCCGCGGGGTTGTCTTCGTCCTGGCGAATCATCGTGACGATCTCGCCGCGGCGCGTTTCCACTTCGCGATCCGAAAACGCCGGATGCATGACAATGTCGGCGATCGTGTCAAGGATGTGATCCAGGTCCTCCACCAGGCACGTACAGACCAGCGATAACGCGTGGCGATTCACCGTAATCACCAGCGCGACGCCACGGTAATCGAGCCGTTCCGCGATCTCCTCCGCTGTGTGCGAGGCGGTGCCGCGGTCGATCGTGCGCGAGACGAAGTGCGCGACGCCGGGTTGGTGCGGCGGATCGAATACGGTTCCAGCTCCGAACGAGGCATGGACCGTTACAGCAGGCGTCGCGCCGGAATGCTTCGCAATGACGCGAACGCCGTTGTCGAGAACGGATCGAACGGGTGCAAGCCCCCGTTGTTCCAGAGTGGTCATCGCGCGCGACCGGACGCCGGGCCGGCGCCCGCGCCTTCGCCCACCGGCGGTGCCTCTTCGTCCGCCGGAGGCTGCGGATCGAACCAGCCGATCGTCCGGTTCGTGCTCTTCAAGCGTGTCGCCGCTGCCTCGCCAACCTGCTGCAAGGTCACACCGTCGACACGCGCGGCGAGCTCGGGCACCAGACGCCAGCTGGCAATCGTTTCGAAATAACCGAGCTGGTGCGCAATGTTTGAGATGGAGTCGCCTTCGAATACGAGGCGGGCACGAAGCTGATTCTTCGCTTTTTGCAGCTCCTGCTCGGTGATGCCATGCCGCCGAACGGCATCAAGCTGCGCGAGCGTTGTCTCCTCGACAATGCCGAGCGAAGTGCCCTCGGTCGCGGTCACCGAAATCGTGTACAGAAACGGCTCGTGCGTCGGCACCAGGCCGCCGTTGACGGCGGATGCGAACCCGCCATCCACCAGCGCGCGGTACAGACGCGCGCTTCGTTGCGGAGCAGGCGTACGGAAGCTCGCCCACAGATTCACGCCTTTGGCGCCCGTGAGCACGGCGTCGAGAACGAGCAGGGGGAAGAAGTCGGGATCGAGAACCGACGGCGCGTGATACCCGACCTTCAAGTACGCCGTCGTCCCCTGACGTGACACCGTCACGCGGCGTTCACCGAGCTGTTCGGGCTCTCGCGTCGGCGGAACCTTGGCGATGTCACGAGGCTGAATGGCGTCGAAATGGCGACCCACGCGCCGCATCACGTCGTCACGGTCCACATCGCCGACGATGACGAGCGTCGCATTGTTCGGCACGTAATAGCGACGGTAGTAGCCGTAGAGATCGTCCCGCGTCATCGTCTGCAGGTCGCTCAGCCACCCGATGGTCGGGTGTCCGTACGGATGCGCGCGAAACGCGGTGGCGGTCAGCTCCTGATCGAGCAGCTGATCCGGATCGTTCTCTCCGCCCTGCAACTCGGAGATGATCACGGTCCGTTCAGACTCACAGTCGGCGGGCTCGTACAGGCAATTCGCCATCCGCTCTGCTTCGATGAAGAGCATCCGATCGAGCACATCGCTCGACGCGGTTTCCGTGTACGTCGTTTGATCAATCCACGTATAGCCGTTCCAATAGCCGCCGAACTGCTCGATGATGCCTTTCACCTTGTCGCGCGGAATGTTCGTCGTGCCTTTGAAGTTCATGTGCTCGACCCAGTGCGAGACACCGGTCAGTCCCGGACCTTCGTTCTTCGAGCCGACGCGATACCAGCACCATACCGAGGCGAGCGGCGCGGTCCGCACTTCCTGGACGAGGACACGCAGTCCGTTGTCGAGCACGTCGTCGTGCACGTGTCCATTTGATCCTTCGCTTCGCGCACCCACGCCCGCATTATAGGTCGCCGCATCGGGATACAATTTGATCGCATGCCCGAGTGGAAAGACACGGTCAACCTGCCTCGCACAGGTTTTCCGATGAAAGCCAATCTGCAGACGGCCGAGCCGGAAGCGATTGCGCGTTGGGACGCCATCAACCTCTACGGCCGCATTCGCGAGAAGCGAAAGGGTGCGCCGAAGTTCGTGCTGCACGACGGGCCGCCGTACGCCAACGGCCACATCCATCTCGGTCACGCGCTGAACAAGATCCTCAAAGACATCGTCGTCAAGTCCAAGACGATGGCCGGCTTCGACTCCCCGTACGTGCCCGGCTACGACTGTCATGGATTGCCGATTGAACTGAAGGTCGATCGCGAGCTCGGACCGAAAAAGCGCGAGATGTCACGCGCCGATTTCCGCCGCGCGTGCGCCGCATATGCGCAGCGTTTCGTCACGCTGATGACGGAAGAATTCCGGCGTCTGATCGTCTTCGGCGAATGGGAGCATCCCTACGTCACGATGGAACCGCGCTACCAGGCCGACATCGTTCGTGCGCTGGGACGCTTCGTCGAACAAGGGCTCGTCTACAAGGGAAAGAAGCCGGTCCACTGGTGCATCCACTGCCGAACGGCGCTCGCGGAAGCGGAGGTCGAGTACGAGGATCATTCCTCGCCGTCGATCTACGTGGAATTTCCGCTTGCCGCGTCGAGTGCCGCGGACCTGGCGGCGCGCGCCCCTTCACTCACAGGACGCGATGTCTCCGTCCTGATCTGGACGACGACCCCCTGGACGATCCCGTCGAACCTGGCAATCGCGTTCCACCCGGAATATGACTACGGCGCGTACGACGTGGAAGGCCGTGCGGTCATCGTCGCCGAGCAGCTCGCGGAGTCAGTAGGCACGATCGTCGGACGTCCGTTCGGTCAGCCAATCGCAAGATTGAAGGGCGCGCAGCTCGAGGGGATCAATTTCCGGCACCCGCTGTATGAGCGCGACTCTGTGGGCGTGCTCGGCGAGTATGTGACGCTCGACGCGGGGACCGGGGCTGTACACACAGCGCCGGGTCACGGTAGCGACGACTTCCTGACCGGCGTCAAGTATGGGCTCGAGATTTATGCGCCGGTTGGTCCAGGCGGGCACTTCCACGAGAGCGTGGAACTGTTCGGAGGCCAGCGCGTGTTCGACGCAAACCCTCATGTCGAACAGGCGCTCAAGGAACATGGGCGGCTCTGGCACCGCGAGGTGTTCTCGCATCAGTATCCGCACTGCTGGCGCTGCCACAATCCGGTCATCTTCCTCGCCACCTCCCAGTGGTTTGTCCGAATGGACGGCGATCCGGTGATTGCCGGCGAGGACGGCACCAAACGGACGCTGCGTGACGCTGCGCTGCACGCCATCGATCACCAGGTGACATGGATTCCCGCATGGGGTCGCGATCGCATCTTCAACATGGTCGCGAATCGGCCCGACTGGTGCATCTCCCGGCAACGTGCCTGGGGCGTGCCGATTCCCGCACTCGCGTGCACGAAGTGTGGCGACGCGATCCTGACGCCGGCGCTGGTGGACCGCGCCGCGTCGGTGTTCGATGAGCATGGAGCCGACGCCTGGTACGAGCGGTCGCTGGAGGAGTTTGTGCCGGCCGGTCTGGCGTGCCCGTCGTGCGGTGGTGCCGCATTCGACCGCGAAGCCGACATTCTCGACGTCTGGTTCGACTCCGGTTCGAGCCACGAAGCGGTGCTGCCCCGATATGCCGACCTGACATGGCCGTCGGACATGTACCTGGAAGGCAGCGACCAGCATCGCGGGTGGTTCCAGAGCTCGCTGCTCGTGGCGCTCGCGACGCGCGGCCGTCCGCCATTCCGCGAGGTGCTGACGCACGGCTTCTTGATCGACCTCGAAGGCCGCAAGATGTCGAAGTCGCTTGGCAACACGGTGACACCGCAGGAGGTCATCAAGGAAAGCGGCGCCGAAATTCTCCGGCTCTGGGTCTCGATGAGCGACTACAGCGAAGAGCTGCGCGTCAGCCGCGAGATTCTGACGCGGGTCGTCGAGGCATACCGGAAGCTGCGGAATACGTCCCGCATCCTGGTGGGGAATCTGTATGACTTCGATCCGGGCGTCGACGCAGTGCCACTGGACCGGCTCGAAGCGGTCGACCGGTATGCGCTCGCCAAGTACGCGGATGCAGCGCAGCGGATGCTGCGGGGCTACAGCGCCTACGACTTCCCAACCGTTTTTCAGACACTCAACACCTTGGCGACGGTCGATCTGAGCGCGTTCTACGTCGACGTGACCAAGGATCGGATGTACACGTTTGCGGCGCGCTCGGCGCAGCGGCGTTCGACGCAAACCGCGATGTTCATCATCTGCGATGGGCTCGCACGGCTCATCGCGCCGATCCTCCCAGTGACCGCCGACGACCTGTGGAGGCATTTGCCCGGTCAGCGGTCTGAGTCGGTGCACCTCGCTGAATTTCCAGATGTGGACCGCTTGCTCGCACCTGACGTCGTGGCTGTCTGGGACCGGCTGATGGAAGTACGCGATGTGGTGAACGCGGCGCTCGAGGAACAACGCAAGAACAAGGTCATCGGCAACTCGCTCAGCGCGAGCGTCACATTGACAGCCACGGGGCCGATTGGCAGCCTGCTCGAGCAGTACCGCGATCAGTTGCCAACACTGTTCATCGTCTCGGACCTGACGCTCGACGTCGGGGAGACGACGGGCGCCGATCAGGTGCAGGTCAGTGTGGGCAAAGCGCGTGGCGTCAAATGCGAACGCTGCTGGCGCTTCGTTGCGTCAGTTCGAACAGAGCCCGATTGGTCAGGCATCTGCGACCGCTGTGTCGAAGCGCTCGCCGAGCCGGTGAATTCCTGACGCGTGGCTCGATACTCCAGGCAAGTCGATCTCTGGATCGCTCTGGCCATCGTCGTGCTCGATCAGATCGTGAAGGCGATTGTCCGCCGCGAGATCGCGCTCAACGAAAGCATTACGGTCATTCCCGGCTTCTTCGACCTGACGCGCGTCCATAACACTGGGACCGCATTCGGATTCATGAATGCCACCGACTTTCCGTTCAAGACGATCATTCTCGCGTGCATCGCCATCGGCGCACTCGTGGCGCTCGCGATGTACGCGGCGACGCTGCCTGCCAATCAATGGCTGCCGCGGATTGGACTGGCGTTGATTCTCGGGGGAGCTGCCGGAAACCTGATCGACCGCATCACTGAGGGCTACGTCGTGGACTTCGTCGATTTGTACTGGTCAGGCTGGCACTTCTGGGCGTTCAATGTGGCGGATGCGTCGATCACCGTGGGCGTTGCGTTGATGATTCTCGACCTGTTGGGGGCAGGAAGCCGTCATGTTTCCCGAGTTGTTTAGCATCGGACCGATCACGATCTACACGTATGGGGTCCTGCTCGCCGCCTCGTATCTGCTCGGCCTGCAGTTTGCCAGGGCACGGGCGCGCAAATGGGGACTCGACCCCAACCGCGTGCTCGACCTCGGCATTTACATCATCATTGCCGCGCTCGTCGGCGCGAAGCTGCTGCTCCTCGTCACGGACTTCAATCAGTTCCGGGCATCGGCGGCCGACCTCCTCTCTTTTGCCCGGTCGGCTGGTGTTTTTTACGGAGGGTTGATCGCCGCCATCGGCGTCGCCTTCTGGTACATGCATCGCCACCAGATGCCGTTCTGGACCACGTGCGATGCCTTCGCACCGGCGATTGCGCTCGGGCACGTGACGGGGCGCCTTGGCTGTTTCGCAGCAGGCTGTTGCTACGGCAAGCCGACGAACGTGCCGTGGGCCGTGGTCTTCACGGATCCGGCAGCCGCCGCGAATGTCGGCACGCCACTCGGGATCCCGCTTCATCCAACGCAACTGTACGAATCGGGCGCCGAACTCCTGATTCTGATCGTGTTGCTCGCCACGGAGCGCCGCGGTCGGCCATTCGCGGGGCGGACGTTCTGGCTTTACATGATTCTGTACGCGCTATCGCGGTACATCATCGAGTTCTATCGCGGCGATCCTCGCGGTGTCATCCTCGGCCTCTCGACGTCTCAGTTCATCTCGCTGCTGCTGCTACCGCTTGCGATCGCGATGCTGATCTGGCTGCGGCGCTCCACTCCGGAGACGCCGCAACGGATGCCACGCCGGCGCAAGGTGGCCGCGTAGATACGAAGGTTACGAAGGCTACGAAGAACACGAAGGAAGGTTCGCGCGTGTTCGAGTGCGCGGTGAACGCTGAATCGGCAGGGCAGCGTCTCGATCGGTTCCTCGTCTCGGTTCTGGCCGAGCACTCCAGGTCGCAGATCCAGAAGCTCATTGCGGACGGGCGAGTACGGGTTGGCGCACGCGAAGTGCGGCCAAATCTTGCCATGCACGTTGGCGATCGCGTGGTCGTTGACCTGCCTGAGCCGGTGGCGACGTCGGTTCAGCCTGAAGAGGCTCCTCTGGAAATCCTCTATCAGGATGCCGACGTCGTCGTGGTCAACAAGCCTCCCGGAATGGTCGTGCATCCTGGCGCAGGGCATGCCTCGGGCACGCTGGTGAACGCCCTGCTCCACCACATCTCGGACTTGAGCGGAATCGGAGGCGAGCTGCGCCCCGGTATCGTCCATCGGCTCGATCGCGGCACATCGGGTGTCATGGTCGTGGCCAAGAACGACGCCGCGCATCAGGAGCTCTCGCGCCAGTTTCACGATCGCGAAGTGGAGAAGGAATACATCGCGCTTGTCTGGGGGGTCGTTCAGGCCGGCCGACGCATTGATGCGGCAATCGGCCGGGACCCGGTGAACCGCCAGAAGATGTCCGCACGATCCCGGCGGGCGCGCGAGGCGGTCACCCGAATCACGAAGGCGTTTCACCTGCCGGGACTGACGTTGTGCCAGGTTGCCATTCACACCGGGCGCACACACCAGATACGCGTGCATCTCAGCGCGATCGGCCACCCGATCGTCGGCGATGCGCTGTACGGCGGCGTCCACCGACGGGTCCCTGGTGACATCCGCGCTGTCACCCGTCTCCAGCGGCCATTCCTCCATGCCGAGCGGCTCGTCTTCAAGCACCCGCGCGATGGTCGACGCATGGAATTCACCGCGGCGCTGCCGGCAGATCTCCAGGACGTGCTCGACGCGCTTCCAGGCTGGCAGGAACGCGAAGAGGACTGACATGGACAAGCCTGCCGTGCCGCATCAGATCAGAAAGGTCTTCGAGGGACGCGTCTTCTCGGTTGTCGTCGAGTCGATCACGACAGCAAAGGGCGGCAGGATGGATGTAGAAATCGTGCGGCATCCGGGTTCGGTCGTCCTCATCCCGCTGACGGCCAGCGGCGAGGTGATCCTCGTGCGACAGTACCGCCATGCGATTGGCCGATCCGCGTGGGAACTGCCCGCGGGAACGCTGAAGCCCAACGAAGAGCCGAAGAAAGCCGCCGCCCGTGAATGTCACGAGGAGATCGGATTGCTGCCGACAGGTCTCGAGGAACTCGGCTCGTACTTTCCGACACCCGGCTATTGCGACGAGGAGATGACCTTCTATAAGGCCACTGGCCTGCGCGAAGCGGGTCCCGGCGACGAAGCGGCCCAACAGGATGAAGACGAGGATATCCAGCAGCAGGCGTTCAGCCTGGAGCAGATCCGGTCGATGATTCGCTCGGGCGACATCATCGACCTCAAGACCGTGGCTGGTGTGGCCCTTCTAGGGCGAGTCTGAAGGCCTACTGTAGGCGCGGCTGTGCGCGTCGCTCGGTTTTCTGATCGCCTGCGGTGACGACACCGGTAGGAGGCAGCAGCGCGAGCAGCAGCACTTCGTCGACGCTCTGCACGTAGTGCACGGTGAGCTCGCGTCGAAGCTCCTCGGTGAGATCCTCGTTGATGTTCTTCTCGTTCTGCCGCGGCAGGATCACCTCGCGGATGCCGACGCGGCGCGCCGCGAGGACCTTCTCCTTGATGCCACCAACCGGCAGCACGCGTCCAGACAGCGTGATCTCACCCGTCATCGCGATGTCGCCGCGAACTGGACGCCGTGTCAATTCCGACGCCAGCGCCGTCACCATCGTGACGCCGGCCGACGGACCGTCCTTCGGAATCGCGCCGGACGGCACGTGCAGGTGTATTTCAGAGGTCTTGAAAAAATCGGGATCGGCGCCGTAGGTGGCGGCGTGCGCACGGAACCACGAGAGCGCCGCGCGTGCCGACTCCTTCATCACTTCGCCCAGCTGTCCCGTGAGCGTCAACGTGCCCGGCCCTGCCATCCGCGATGCCTCGACGAACAGGACATCGCCACCTGCCGGCGTCCAGGCGAGTCCGATGGCGACGCCTGGCTCCTTCGTCCGCTCCTCCATCTCTTCGTCGAGAAAGTGCGGCGCACCCAGGAGCTCGACCACCACTTCCGATGTGATGTGGAGAGGGGTCTCGTTGCCTTCAGCGCGCCGCCGCGCGGCCTTGCGGCACAGCGCCCCGATTTCGCGTTCCAGATTCCTGACACCCGCCTCGCGCGTGTAACCCCTGACGACGAGTCTGATCGCATCGTCGCTGATCGTGACTTGCTCCGACGTGAGGCCGTGGTTGGCGATCTGCTTCTGCACCAGATGATCGCGCGCTATCGCGAGCTTCTCTTCCTCGGTGTAGCCAGGAATTTCGAGCAGCTCCATCCGATCGCGCAGGGCCGGGGGAATCGGGTCCAGGATGTTCGCGGTCGTGATGAAGAGCACTTCCGACAGGTCAAACGGGACGTCGAGATAGTGGTCGCGGAACGAGATGTTCTGCTCAGGATCGAGGACCTCGAGCAACGCCGAGGCCGGATCACCGCGGAAATCGTTTCCGAGCTTGTCGATTTCGTCGAGGATGAAGACCGGATTCTTTGACTCGGCGCGACGGAGGCCCTGTATGACCTGCCCGGGCAGCGCGCCGATGTAGGTCCGCCGATGTCCGCGAATTTCCGCCTCGTCGCGCATTCCTCCGAGCGACACGCGGACGAACTTCCGCCCGAGCGACTGCGCAATCGATCGCGCCAGCGATGTCTTTCCGACTCCGGGCGGTCCGACGAAGCAGAGAATCGGCCCTTTGACCGCGGGGTTCAGCTTGCGGACCGCGAGGTATTCGAGGATGCGATCCTTGGCCTTCTCCAGCCCGGAATGATCGGCATCGAGCGTTTGCTTGGTGCGCGGCAGGTCAATCACTTCGTCGGTCCGCTTCTGCCACGGCAATGCGACAAGCCAGTCCAGATAAGTACGGGAGACCGTGAACTCGGCGGCCGCCGCGGGCATCTTCGCAAGGCGATCGAGCTCGCGCAGTGCTTCCTTCTTCACCCCGTCGGGCATTCCGGCCGCTTCAATCTTTTCGCGCAGCTCCTCGATTTCGCGCGTCTGATCGTCGCCTTCACCGAGCTCTTTCTGAATGGCCTTCATCTGCTCGCGAAGGAAGTACTCGCGCTGGTTCTTTCCGACCTCCGATTGCACCTGGGACTGAATCTTCGACCCAAGCTCGAGGACCTCGAGCTCCTTGATGAGGACCCTGTTCAGCGTGTCGAGTCGCGCACGGACATCGCGTGTCTCGAGGACCTCCTGCTTCACCTGCGTGCTGATGGTCGTCAAGCTCGAGGCGATGAAATCCGCGAGTCGCCCCGGATCGGTGATGTTGGCCGAGAGCGTCTGCAAGTCGTCGGAGAGCAGCGGCGAGAGCGACACGACCTGCTGAAAATTCGCGCGAATGTTCCGCAACAGCGCATCGATCTCGAGGTGGTGGACGTCAGCCGTGATTTCGGGCGCCAGGCTGACCTTTGCGCGGAGATACGGGCGGACGGCCGTCACTTCTTCGAGCTTCAGACGCGCGAGCCCCTGCACGATGAGGCGGAGGCTCCCGTCCGGGAGCTTGAACATCTTGTGAATGTGGCTCGCGGTTCCCAGCGAGTACAAATCGGCCTGCTGCGGCTCCTCGACCGTGGCATCGCGCTGGGTGAAGACACCAATCAGCTTTCCCCCCGAGATCGCCTCGTCGATCAGGCGAACCGAGCTCTCGCGCGCGACCGCGAGCGGCATGAACGAGTTGGGGAACAGAACGGTGTCGCGAAGAGGAAGAATCGGGAGCTCGTCGGGAAGATTGAGCGGCCGATCGGTTGAGAGCTCTTCGACCTCGAGAGGTTCGTCACTCATAGCGAGGGCCGGGCCGCGCCGCAGAGACGCGGCGCGGCCATCGGTTGGAAGCGGTTAGTTAGACATGTCGAAGAACAGCGCAGCAGATCCGCTCTTGCGCGCGGCCATCCGCTCGCGCTGCTCGGCGGTCTCACGCGCCTCTTCGCAATCCTTGCAACGGACCGCAAACGGCAGCGCGCGCAGGCGCGCGTGGGCGATTTCGTCGCCGCACTCGAAACAATTGCCGTAAGTGCCTTCCTCAAGCCGACGGAGCGCTTCGTTGATCTTATTGAGCGTCTCCGATTTCATCTGAATGAGAGCGAACTCGATGTCTTCCTGGATGTCCACTTCAGAGCTTTCACCCTGGTCGAGAACATCGCGCTCTTTGCCGCTCTCGGCGCGTACGTCGCGAATTTTGCCCTGGACTTCGCTCAACAACTCGCGGCGGCGCTCCTCGAGCATGGTCCTCAGTTCGTTATAGCGGCTGGTCTTGCTCGCCACTTTCGTGCTCTTTGTCGTCGTCGCCATGATCCCTGACGCTCCTTCCACGTCACCCATCCGCGTGGGTGACCACGTTGGCGTTGCGCTAATGCAATTGCGATGCCCCGTTAGACTGTGTTTTCGGCCGAATGGTTCCCGGTCTGTTTCTGTCGAGGTCCACAGCCCGTTGGCAGTGCCAACTAATTGTGACAACAGGCTGGCTGTCAATGAATTAGACCATCCTGTCCGACGGCCGCTCCGCATGATCGAATCCGTCGAGGCTTTAGACGCCGCAGTGCTGTTCAGGGCCGTGTCCACTCTCACGGACGCCCGAAACGCCGGTCGATGTTGCAGAAATGACTCACCGTAGAGCCGCTCTCACGGACGAATCACGTGAAAGACCCGAGTTTCGGAGGCAAATCGAAACACCTAAGAGCGTGGCAGCGATTGTCGCTAAATCGACAATCTGCGCAGATTTGTGCGGTATGCGCCTCGTGAACGCTTACTGAATCAATCGACTGCTTACGGAGCAATTCGGAACAATTCCTCGCTCGACCAGCAGGTCGCCGCTGCGGCGACTGCGCGTCCGCACCCATTTCTCATACAGTCTCAGGACGTCGGAGTTCGATGAGAGCGCGCTGCGCTCACTGACCTCGCCCAGTACGTCTACGAACGCCGCGAACTTGCCGGCAAGTTCGTCGAACACATCACCGAGCGCCACGTCGCCACGGCGGGCCAGCGAACCATAGGCGCACTCGCCGAGCTGAATGTAATAGTCGACGTCGACAAGGCTGCGGGCGAGGCTGTCGGAAAAAAACCCGGAGATGAAGAGCGACAGATCCCCGACTTCACGAAGCCCGTTGCGTTGAGCCGTGCCGCCTGCCTGCAGCGCACGCGCGAGGCGGATGCCCAGCGGCTCGTCGCCAACAGCCGGAGACGATCGATCGAAATGCACGAAACCGGTAAGCAGGTTTACAAGATAGAACGAGGTGAGATCGTGCACGGCGACGTGCTGATGTTCCATCGCCGTTTCGACGAGTTCTTTGAAGTACTCCGCCGGCGTTTCTTGTCGAACAAGCGCGTCGGCCATGTTCCTCCCTACACCGGTGCCGCACTCGCACCGGCCCTCGTGCAAGGGGTGTTCCCGTAGAATTTATGGGAGAAATCGAGCGAAATTATAATTCGAAACTGACGAGATGTCCTGTCCCCTCTGCCACACACGTAAGCCACGCCGCGCGTGTCCCGCTTTGCAGCAGACGATCTGCCCCGTATGCTGCGGCACGAAGCGACTCACAGAAATTCAATGCCCCGATGACTGCTCGTATTTGACGTCATCGCGCGAGCATCCAGCGGCGGTCGTAAAACGGCAGCAGGAACACGATGTCGCGATCCTGCTGCCGACTCTTCACGGTTTGACCGAACGGCAGCATCAGCTGTTCTTTCTCTTTCAATCGTTGATTGCACGGCACACTCCTGAAGGCTTCTCGCGGTTGCTCGATGACGATGTGGCGGAGGCGGCGGCCGCCGTTGCGGCAACGCTCGAGACCGCGTCGCGCGGCGTCATTTATGAGCACGCCGCGCAGTCATTACCGGCGCAGCGCCTCGCGTCGGAAATGAAGGCGATGGTCGCCGACATGGAGAAACAGGGCGTCAGAGTCTACGACCGCGAGGTGGCCATTGTGCTGCGCGCCATTGAAAAGGGCGCTCGCGAGACACGAAAGATCGAGCCGGGCGATGCGTCGTATCTGACGTTGATGGCGCGTCTGCTGCAGCGCAACCGAATAGGGGAAAAACCGCCTGCGGAGCCTGCCCGTTCGTTGATCATTCCCTGACCATCCACTACAATTTGGAGTTTGCGTCCGACGCGATCGGGCGCCGCTGTACGAAGTTTCCAGAGGCAATCATGGCAAAGCGGTGTGAAATCTGCGGGAAGGGGCCCGTCGTTGGCCGGACCATTTCCCACGCTCATAACGTGGGACCCCGGCGGTTCGAGCCGAACCTGCAGTCGGTCAAGGCGCTCATCAATGGCGCCACGCGGCGCATCCGGGTGTGCACCCGCTGCCTGCGTTCGGGCAAAGTCATCAAGGCGGCCTGACCGTGCGGCAGGCGGTTTCGGCGTCGAACGCGGCGAAGCCGATCGGCCCCTACAGCCCCGCCATCCGCGCGGGGAATCTTCTTTTTCTTTCCGGCCAGGTCGGGTTCGATCCGTCGAGCGGCGCGCTCGTCGACGGTGACATTTCCGCGCAGACCGATCAGGTGATGCGGAACATTGGTGCGCTGCTGCACGCCGCCGGCACCGACTTCGCGCACGTCGTGCGGACCACGGTGTTTCTCGCCGACATGGCTGAGTTCGCGAAGATGAACGAGATCTACGCCCGCTACGTCGTCGATCCGCCGCCGGCGCGTTCAACCGTGCAGGTGGCGCGCCTCCCGCGCGACGCGCGCGTCGAAATCGACGTCATCGCCGTCATTGATTGAACCGCGGACCTAAAGGTCCGCGCCGCTCGAGAAGGTCCCACCGCTCCAGAGAATCCGCCGCTCAGGCTCTCGCCGTCCGCTCGACACCCAGGACTCCCTGAACACCCTTGATCGACTTGATGACACGCTCGAGGTGTTTCACATCGCTGATCTCGACGGTCATGTCGATGCGCGCCTGTTGGTCGTCGCCAGTGCGGGCTTCCATGTTGGTGATGTTTGTGTTGATGTCCGAGACTTTGGCGCTGATCTCCGCCAGCATGCCTTTGCGATCTTCCACCTGCATCGTCAGGCGGACCGTATACGGCGCCTGGTCGGACGTGGTGGTGTCCCACTCGACCTCGATGCGGCGCTCAGGATCGAACATCAGGTTCAATACGTTCGGACAGGTCGCGGCGTGCACGGAGACACCCTTGCCACGCGTGATGTAACCGACAATCTTCTCGCCGCGAATTGGATTACAGCATTTCGCGCGGAACACCATGATGTCGTCGGTCCCTCGTACTTTGATCTTGTCGCTCGCCGCCCCGGGGCGCAGCACGCGTTTGACGACCGAGACGACGGCTGAATCGGCAGGACGTTCTTTGAGCTGACCACCGGGCACCGATTTCTGGAGGACCGTCCTTGCCGACAGCTTGCCGTAACCGATGTGCGCAAGCAGTTCGTCGGGCTTCTGCGCGCCGTACTCGGTCGCAAATTTGGCGAGCTCCTCGCTCTCGAGCACCGTCTTCGGATTGAGGTCGAACCGGCGCGCCTCTTTCTCGAACAGGCGTCGTCCGAGCTCGATGCTGCGGCTGCGCTCTTCGCCCTGGAGGACGTGTTTGATCTTGCTCCGGGCACGCGAGGTGACGACAAACGTGAGCCAGTCGCGGCTCGGCTTGTGTCCAGATTGCGTTGTGATCGCGACGATGTCGCCGTTCTGAAGACGCGTGCGCAGCGGCACCATCTTGCCGTTCACCCGCGCGCCGACGCACTGGTTGCCAACGTCGGTGTGAATCATGTACGCGAAGTCCACCGGCGTCGCGCCGCGCGGGAGCGAACGCACCTCGCCTTTCGGCGTGAAGATGTAAACCTCCTCCGGATAGAGATCGATCTTCAGGTTCTGCAGAAACTCCTGCGGGTCGCGAACCTCCTGCTGCACTTCGAGGAGCTGGCGCATCCACTGGAAGTAGCGTTCGTCGCGGTGGTCCCCGACACGACCCTCCTTATATTTCCAATGTGCCGCGATTCCCTCCTCGGCGCGACGGTGCATCTCCTCCGTCCGGATCTGTACCTCGAAGGGAAAACCGTTCTCGCTGATCACCGAGGTGTGAAGGGACTGGTAGCCGTTCGGTCGCGGCATCGCGATGAAATCCTTGATCCGCCCCGGCACCGGCGACCACGTCTGGTGAATGATGCCGAGCGCGGCATAACAGTCCTTGATCGACTGCGTAATGATGCGAAGTGCGACGAAGTCGTACACGCGCTCGAGGTCAATCTTCTGCCGTTTCAGTTTCAGATGAATGCTGTAGAGGCGCTTGATCCGGCCATCGAGGTGCGTGACAGGAATCTGTGCCTCCTCGAGTTTCGTGCGAATCGTCTTCGTGAGGTCGTTGATGACGGCGTCGGCCGTCTTCCGCTTGGCGTCGACCTTCGCGCGCAGCCCCTCGTAGGCTTTCGGCTCGAGATACCTGAACGAGAGCTCCTCCAGCTCGTTCTTGACCTTGCTCATGCCGAGCCGGTTCGCGATTGGAGCGTAGATGTCGAGCGTCTCCTGCGCCACCTTCAGCCGGCGCTCCTCCGGCAGATGCTGCAGCGTCCGCATGTTGTGGAGACGATCGGCGAGCTTGACCAGAATCACCCGAATGTCGTCCACCATCGCGAGCAGCATCTTGCGGAAGTTCTCCGCCTGACGTTCCTCGCTCGACGAGAACGGGATGGCGCCGATCTTCGTGACGCCTTCGACAACGTGGGCAACCTCCGGACCGAACAGCTCGGCAATACGCTCCGGCGTAGCGAGCGTGTCTTCGACGACGTCGTGGAGGAGACCGGCCGCCACGGCCACGACGTCCAATTTCATGTCCGCGAGGAAATCGGCGACTTCGAGCGGGTGTACCAGGTAGGGTTCGCCGGAATGGCGGACCTGCCCTTTGTGCTCGAGCGCGGAGAACACGTACGCGCGTCGGAGCAGTTCGAGGTCAGCCTCGGGGCTGTAACTGCGGACTTTCTCGAGGAGCGTCTCGAAGCGAATCATGGAAACTGGTGTCTAACGTCATGATAGGAGTGGGGTTGTGGGGGGTCAAGAAAACCGCATTCACCCGCTTGACTCGCTCGAAAACGCCTAACTATACTGGCGCGCTTACGGAATCTTTGTTGGAAGGGGTAATGATGCGGAAGCTTGTGTCACAGACCATCCTGTTGGCGGCAGTCGCTGCACTGGCCATGGCGGCAACTGGTTGCAATCAGTACAACGGCTTGAAGGCGAAGCGCACATTCCGTGACGCAAACGGCATGTACCAGGCCAGCGACTACAAAAACGCTTCGGCGAAATACGAAGAGGTGGTCGCGCTCGAAGAGGACACGCTGCATCAGTTCCATCTCGAACCGGCGTACTTCTTCCTCGCCAACAGCTACGACAACATGTATCGGTCGGCGAAGAAGGGCGACGCGGCCAATGACGCCTTCATGACCAAGGCCGTCGACTATTACAAGAAGGACGCGCAGCTCGATCCCGACCCGAAAATGAAGAAACTGTCGCTGCAGTATCTGGTGGCGGCATACGGGCCCGACAAGCTGAACGATCCGACGCAGCAGGAACCAATCCTCCAGCAGATGATCTCCATGGATCCGTCAGATCCGGCGAATTACTTCTACTTGGCGAACATCTACGAGCAGAACGGCGACTATGAAAAGGCTGAAGAGCAGTTCCTGAAGGCCAAGGAGATGAAGCCGAACGACCCAACGGTCTACACGACGCTGGCGGCGTTCTACGACCGGCAGGGTGAATTCGACAAGGTGATCGACGCGCTGAACCAGCGCGCCCAGCACGAGCCGAACAACCCCGAGGCGCATCACGTCATCGCCACGTATTACTGGAACGAGGCCTACAAGAACTTCAAGCTGCGCGACGCCGACAAGATGAAATACATCCAGGCGGGCCTCTCAGAGGCCGACAAGGCGCTTGCGCTCAAGCCTGACTACTTCGAGGCGCTGACCTACAAGAATCTCCTCCTCCGGTCGCAGGCGCTGGTGGAGAAAGATCCCGGCAAGCAGCAGGCGCTCCTGAAGCAGGCCGACCAGCTCCGCGACAAGGCACAGGAACTCCAGAAGCAGAAGCAGGCACAGCCCGCAGCGGCCTCTGGCCGTGGCGGCGCGAAAAGCTGAGCTCCAAAGAAACCGCGTAACTTCGGTGTGAAATAAGGCCGTCCCTCCTTGAGGGACGGCCTTTTTCATATACAATTTTTTCCCGCAGAGCTGGTTCGAACCGCAACGCCCGTCGCGCACGGCGACAGCCCTTAATTCGTAATCGCTACAGGAGAAACCGATGAAGGTCCTTTCGGCAGCACTCGTTCTGGTGTGCGGCCTGTTTGTATGGTCCATTCCCGACACCTCGGCTCAGGGTGTCACTACCGCGTCCATCACCGGCGTCGTGCGCGATGCGCAGGGCGGCCTCGTCCCCGGCGCAACCGTGGTCGCCGTTCATCAACCATCGGGCACATCGTACGAAGGTGTGAGCCAAGGGGATGGACGATTCTTCATCCCCGGCATGCGGGTGGGTGGTCCGTACAAAGTGACCGCATCGCTGTCAGGTTTCAGGGACGAGAGCAAGGACAACATCACGCTTTCCTTGGGCGTCGCGCAGGACGTCGATTTCGCAATGCAGGTTGCAGCGGTCGCGGAAACGGTCCAAGTTGTCGCCGTTGCCGACCCAGTGTTTGCGTCGAGTCGAACTGGCGCAGCCACCGCAATCAGCCGTGACGACATCGCCGAGCTGCCGACCATCAACGGTCGGCTCAGCGACCTCACACGTCTGACACCGCAGGCGAGCAGCAACAGTTCATTCGCCGGCCAGGATGGCCGGGTAAACAACATGACGGTGGACGGCGCCTACTTCAACAGCTCGTTCGGATTGGGAGAGGGCCAGGCAGGAGGCCGAACGCTGGTCGCACCAATCTCGCTGGAGTCGATTGAGCAGGTGCAAGTGAGTATCGCGCCATACGATGTTCGTGAAGGCAACTTCATCGGCGCGTCCGTGAACACGGTCACCCGCAGTGGAACCAACCAGTTGACGGCGTCCGTGTATCAACGGATGCGAAACGACGGCTGGGTGGGAACGGAGGCATCCGGGCTCCCCGTCAACCCTGGCACGTTCACGTTCCGGAACACCGGGGTCTGGGGTGGAGGGCCGGTCGTCAGAAACAAACTGTTCGTCTTCGGCAACTACGAGAACGAGCTGTTCAAAGCGCCCTTGCATACGTTCGTGGCGAATTCGGGCGGCCAGGCGGCAACGGGCAGTGTGACCAGGGTGCTTGCCTCCGACCTCGATGCCCTGAGCGCGTTCCTCGACAAGAATTTCAGCTACAAGACCGGCGGGTACCAGAACCTGCCCGCAGAAACACCTGGTAAGCGCTATCTGCTCCGAAGCGATTTCAATTTGAACAACAGCAACAAGATCAGTTTCCGCTACAGCCAGCTCGACTCGAGCAGCGGCAAGAATTTGTCTTCGTCGACGTCGGCCGGCCTTGGCCGCGGGACGTTCAGCACGGCGTTCCTGAACTTCGCCGCGTCGAACTACTCGCAGCTCGAGAACATCAAGTCGAGCATCGGAGAATGGAATGCCGTCTTAGGGCAGCGAACGTCGAATAACTTCGTTGCCGGCTACACGAAAAACGATGAGAGCCGTGGCGACTGGGGCAAACTCTTCCCGTTTGTAGACATCCTCGGACCCGATGGAACGGCCTACACGTCATTCGGCACCGAACCATTCACACCGAACAACGAGCTGCGCTACAACACCTATCAGGCCAAGGACGACATTACGTACTTCGCCAATCAGCATTCGATCACCGTTGGCGGCACGCTGCAGCGGTACGCGCAGGAAAATGTGTTCTTCTCTCTCCAGCAGAGCGGCTACGTCTACAACTCGCTGCAGGACTTCTACACCGACGCCAACGACTTCCTCGCCAACCCGAACCGCACCACCTCACCGGTCACGCTCCGCCGGTTTCAAGTGCGGTACATGAACATTCCAGGACTGTCGACGCCGCTGCAGCCGCTTCGCGTCTGGAGTAGTGGCGGCTACGCCCAGGATGAATACCGGATTCGACAGGACATGACGATCACGGCCGGTGCGCGGTTCGACAGGGCGCAGTTCGCAAACACCACCTTCCCGAATCCCGCTGTTGACGCCCTGACGTTCCGGGACGAAACAGGTGCCGCCGTCAAATATTCGAGCGGCCAGTTGCCGGACCCGAAGTTCCTGTGGTCTCCGCGGGCTGCGATGAACTGGGACGTGGGGGGAAAGCAGACGACGCAGGTGCGAGTCGGGACCGGGGTCTTCACCGGGCCGCCGCCATATGTGTGGGTGTCGAACCAGATTGGCCAAACCGGCGTCCTGACCGGCTTCGACCAGATTGACAACACAACCACGCGGCCATTCAACCCGAACCCCGACGCGTACAAACCGAAGAACGTGACCGGCGCGAGCGCCGCCAGCTTCGAGTTCAACGTCTCCGATCCGAGCTTCAAGTTCCCTCAGGTCTGGCGCACCAACCTGGCCGTCGACCGTCGCCTGTTCTGGGGGATCACAAGCACGACGGAATATCTCTACAACAAGACGATCAACGGCATCTATTACATCAACGCGAATCTGCCCGCCGCCCAGACGGCGTTCACGGGCGTCGATAACCGGCCGCGCTGGACAGCCAATCGCATCAACACCGGCACACCCACCATCACTGCCGCGTACGTGATGAAGAACGAGAGCATGGGACGTTCGTGGAATATTTCCGAGATGTTGTCTAAACCGCTCTATCGCGGGTTGACGCTCAAGGGAGCCTACAGCTACGGCATGTCGCGGAATACGATCGACCCGGGCTCCAACGCGTCTGGAACCTGGCTGGGTCATGAGGTTCCGTTTGATCCCAACAACCCTGGTCTTGGGATCGACAATGCCGCACAAGGGCACCGCGTATTCGTGCAGGCATCCTACAACCGTCAGTACTTCGGGTTCGGCGCAACGACGATTTCCGCGTTCTTTGAGGCCAAGCCGTCGTACCCGAACTTCAGCACGACCGCGAGTTACGTGTTCGCGGGCGACATGAACGGCGACGGGGCTGCAGGCAACGATCTGATCTATATCCCGAGGAGCACCTCGGAGATGAACTTCACTCCGTTCACGCTGGGCTCTCGAACGTTTACGGCGGAGGAGCAGGCGCAGGCGTTCGAAACCTACATCAATCAGGACAAGTACCTGAGTGCGCACCGTGGCGAGTACGCGACTCGCGGCGGGGTCTTCTACCCGATGATGAAGCGAATGGACCTGAGCCTCGTACAGGATGTGTTCACGAGCGTTGCCGGCAGAAAACACTCCGGTCAGTTCCGCCTCGACATCACCAACTTCAGCAACCTCCTGAACCACAACTGGGGTGTCAGCCAGCGTCTGGTCGTGCCGGTGACCGCGGCCAATGGTGCCCAGATCCTGACGAATCCTGGAGTCGATGCGCAGGGTCGCGCCACCTATCGAATGCAAGTAGCCAACGGCCAACTCGTGACGAAATCGTTCCAGACCAACACGCTGATCGGCCAGAACCAGACGTCAGGCAGCGACGTCTACCAACTGATGATCAGCTTCCGCTACTCGTTCAACTAGATCCCCGGGTTCAATTGACGTGGCCGGCGCTGCACGAGCGCCGGCCCTTCCGCCCTTTCCGCCTTCCCCCCTTCTCGCTTTCCCATTCACACGTGTATGCGTGCGCAATGCGCGAGAGTGTGCGCCCTGGGCACACCGCCGGGAACCGCGCCGTAATTCGGGGTGATTTTCGGAACAAGTCTCCGCATGCGGTGGCACCGATCCTGCTCTGATTCGGATCATTCGAATCCCTATGGCGAACATGGAACAGCAGGTCTCAGGACTCGTGCTCGTGGTTGACGACGATGAAGGTGTCCGCCGGGTGCTCTCTCGATGGGCGGCGGAAATGGGATACACCGTGCAGGCCGCGGCGGACGCCGACAACGCGCTGGATATCATGCGCGAGCATCCGGTCGATGTGGCGCTCGTGGACGTGCGGATGCCAGGTCACGACGGCATCTGGCTCATCGATCAAGTCGGTCGGCTCTTTCCGGAGACGGCCGTGGTGCTTGCCACCGGTCTCCTGGAAATGGACCCGATGGTGACGCTCCGGCCCGGTGTCGTGGGCTACGTCGTCAAGCCGTTCAATCGCGAGGATCTCACCGAGGTGATCAAGCGAGGCATGTTGGAACGCCGCCGGCTGCAGGAAGCACATCGCTCCCCGCGGCTGC
This sequence comes from Vicinamibacterales bacterium, assembly GCA_035764385.1. Lineage (GTDB taxonomy): Bacteria > Acidobacteriota > Vicinamibacteria > Vicinamibacterales > UBA2999 > Gp6-AA40. The sequence continues at coordinate 6,462 of DASTZI010000131.1, read as the reverse complement.
TCTCCGATGCTGCGCTCGACGGAATCGTCGTGTCGACGGACTGAGCCCAGGATTAGACCGGCTTCTTCACGCGACCCACGTACAAATCAAAAGGCCGTCCAACTGCGGACGGCCTTTCGTTTTTTACGGAAACGGGGGGCGCGGTCTTATGCGCCTGGAGTCGCTCCGGCGCCCTTCCTCATGCCCTCCGTGACAATCCCGACCTTCTCAACGCCCGCACCCTTGGCCGCGTCGATGACGTTGATGATGTCGCCGTAGCGCAGCGCGCCGTCGCCGCTGATGAACATCGTCTTGTCCTTGCGGTCCTCGAAGATGGTGCGAAGCCGCTCTTCGAGCTCGGGAAGCTGGACGTCCTGGTGATTGATCGAGATCTTCTTGTCGGCCGTGTATTCCAGCACGATCTGGCTGATCGGGTTGGTCTGCTGCGGCTGATTGGTCTCAGGCGGCAGGTTGATATCGAGACCTTTCTGCGACAGCGGCAGCGCGGCCATGAAGATGACCAGGAGCACGAGCAGCACGTCGATCATCGGCGTGATGTTCATGTCGGCGTTCGGCTCCGGCATCTTCGCCTTGAAGACCGAGTCGGCGCCGTAGTGCTTGTGGGCGTGGGATGCCATTACTGCCCTCCCTGCGACAGCGCGCTCGAGGCCTTGCTATCGGTAATCAGGCCGACGTCCTCGATGCCGCTCAAGCGGAGCTGGTCCATCGCGTCCATGATCGCGCTGTAGGGCGCGTCCTCATCGGCCTTGATCAGGATCAGCTTTTCCTTCTTGGTCTCGAGAATCGCGTCGAGCCGCGTCCGCATTTCCTCTTTGCGAACCTCGACGCCATTGATCCAGACCGTCTTGTCGGCCTTGATGCCGAGCACCGTCTGGTCCTGCGTTTCCGGCTTGCTCGCGCTATTGACCGCGATCGGGAGCCGGACGTCCACGCCCTTCTGCAGGAGCGGGGCGATGATCATCATGATGATCAGCAACACCAGCATGACGTCGACGAGGGGAGTGACGTTGATGTCGGATTTGATGCCGCCACTGCCACCCAGTTGCATTGCCATAGTTACGACTCCAACTCGATGTGTGATTTGCGATCAGCGATTGGTGATTGCGCACATCACCAATCGCCGATCATCAATCCAACTACGCCGTCTTCTTGATGAAGTAATCGACGAGCTCCGACGAGGAGTTGTCCATTTCCACGTTGAAGTACTCGATGCGGCTGGTCAGGAAGTTGTAGAACCAGACCGCCGGAATCGCGACGAACAGACCGAGTGCGGTCTCGATGAGCGCTTCGGCAATACCGGCCGAGACGGCACCGATACCACCGGAGCCGGTTGATGCGATACCGACGAACGCGTTGATGACGCCGACGACCGTGCCGAGCAATCCGACGAACGGTGCCGTTGAACCGATCGTGGCGAGCGTGCTGACGCCCTTCTTCAGGTCCGACGCCGTGAGCGCCGTCGCGCGCTGAATCGACCGGCGGACCGTGTCGAGCACGTCTTCACGGTTCAACGACGTGCCACCCGTCTCCTGCTGGAACTGATACTCCTGCAGGCCCGCGAGCACGACCTTGGCGAGATGGCTGTAGCGATAGTCTTTCGACGCCGACAGCGCGATGGCTTCCTTGAGACGGCCGTCCTTCAGGTGCTTGGCCACCTGCGGCGCATACAGCTTCGACTGCTTGCGGGCCTGGTTGTAGGTGTAGATGCGCTCGATGGCGACACCGACCGACCAGAACGACATGACGAACAGCACGACGGCGACCGCAATCGCGATCCCGGACATGTTCTGCGCGATGTCGATAAGATTCAAACCACCGGCAGCCGCCTGTGCGAAGGCCGGGGTGCTGAGCGCCACCATTCCGGTCCCGGCACACGCGATTCGTGCAATCTGACGCATCCTGCTTACTTCCATTACTGCATCCTCCGCTGTCAAATAATCTCGCGTGTAAATCGTGGTTTGTCGGTGGTTGTTAACTGAGCGTGAACTGCACGGTCACCGTCATGATGACGGGGACCGGGACGCCGTTCAGCAGCGTCGGGGTGAACTCCCACTGCCGCACGGCGTCAAGCGCCGCGGCGTCCAGCAATGGAATCGAGCGCAGCACGCGCGCGTCCTGCACCTTGCCGTTCGGGCCGATGGTCGCTTCGATGATGACGACCCCCTGCACGCGCGCCGACTGCGCGATCGGAGGATAAGTAGGCCGCACGTCCTTGGTCTTCATGGGCGGCTTGATGTTGCCGCCGACGCGTACGGGTGCGGTGGGTGGCGGTGGCGGGGGTGGGGGCGCTTCAGGAATGCCACCGACGACGCCGCCGACGACGCCGCCGGCGATGCCTTGCGGTTCGGCGCGCTCAAAGCTGGTGTCGGGAGGCTCTGGTGCGATTTCCTTCGGGGCCTCGACCGGCGCCGCGGCCGGATTCACTTCGACGACCGGCTTGGGTGCCGCGGCCTGCGGCGGAGGAGGCGGTGGCGGTGGCGGCGGCGGCGGCGGTGGAGCAGCGGCAAACGCCAGCATCGAGGGTGGCGTCGGCAGCACGTCGGCGGCCATCAATGGAATGACAATCAGCGCGAGTACCGCCGCTGTATGCACCATGATTGAGACCGGAACCGTATACCACTGTTTGGTTCCGACCTTGACTGACGGCTCGACGATATCGCCGAACATCATGCGTGGCACCGGTCTTACCTCCTGCAGTCGCCTTGGCCATGCGACCACGTCCTGACTGACGCGGTTGAGTTCGCCAAAGGCGGCCGATTATAGCTATCGCAAAAAAAGGGTGTCAACGAACGTGCGCGGTCCCTGTAGCCAGACGCGGCTGACAGTGAACTTAGACACCGGTCGTTCCAAAGTGCTCCCAGGCTGTAACGACAAAGATCCGGATTCTATACCGCTTCCATAGAACCGCAACCCCCGCTGCGCGGTATTCGTAAGGTGCCGCACCCTTTACAGCGGCACCCTTTACTGCGGTCAATGTGCGGCGGACCCGATTCGCATCCCGTAAAACGAGCGATACGCAAATGCAATCGATATCATCAGGAACGCCGCCGCCAGACTGTGGCTGACGGTGCTGCCAGCCTCAGTGCTCAACCGTACGGCGAGCGATACGGCAAGCAGGCCGAACAGCGTCGTGAACTTGATGACGGGGTTCAACGCGACCGACGACGTGTCCTTGAACGGATCGCCGACCGTGTCGCCCACGACCGTCGCCGCATGTAGCGGCGTGTTCTTCATCTTCAGTTCGGTCTCGACAATCTTCTTGGCGTTGTCCCATGCGCCCCCCGCGTTGGCCATGAACACCGCCTGATAGAGGCCGAACAGGGCGATCGAAATCAGATAGCCGATAAAGAAGAAGGGCTCGACGAACGCGAACGCCAGCGTCGCGAAGAACACCGTCAGGAAGATGTTGAACATGCCGCGCTGCGCGTACTGCGTGCAGATTTCAACGACCTTCTTGCTGTCGGCCACCGACGCTTTCTCAACGCCCTCGAGCCGGATGTTCGCCTTGATGAACTCGACCGCGCGGTACGCCCCCGTCGTCACGGCCTGCGTTGACGCACCAGTGAACCAGTAAATGGTCGACCCCCCGGTCACCAGGCCGAGGAGAAACGGCGCGTGCAGCAGCGACAGCTTGTCGAGATCCGTCGTCAGCCCCTGCGTCAGCTCCATGATGATCGAGAAGATCATCGTCGTGGCGCCGACCACTGCGGTACCGATGAGAACGGGCTTCGCGGTCGCTTTGAACGTGTTGCCGGCGCCGTCGTTCTCCTCGAGGAGCGCCTTCGCTTTGTCGAACTGCACCGACACGCCGAAATCGCGCTTCAACTCCTCTTTGACGCCCGGCATCGTTTCGATCACAGAGAGCTCGAACACCGACTGCGCGTTGTCGGTCACCGGACCGTACGAGTCGACCGCAATCGTCACCGGCCCCATTCCGAGGAAGCCGAACGCGACGAGGCCGAACGCAAAGACCGCCGGCGCCAGCATCAGGTTGGACATCGAGTCGCTCGAGGCGCTGACGAAATAGCCGATGGACATCAGCGCCACGATGCTCAGGCCAAGCCAGTAGGCGCTGAAATTACCGGCAACAAACCCGGAGAGGATGTTGAGCGAAGCGCCCCCCTCGCGCGAGGACGTGACGACTTCCTTCACGTGGGCGGAATCAACCGAGGTGAAGACCTTGACGAGCTCCGGGATGATGGCGCCGGCGAGCGTGCCGCACGTGATGATGATCCCCAGCTTCCACCACAGCGTGCCGTCGCCAAGGTCCGGAATCAGGATGCGCGACACGATGAAGGTCAGAATGACCGAGACGATCGAGGTGAGCCAGACGAGCGACGTCAGCGGCGCCTCGAAGTTCATGCGCGCGACGTTCCCGTAGCGGGCCTTCGCGACCATCTCATTGATCAAATATGAGCCGGCGCTCGCGATGATCATCATCACGCGCATCACGAAGATCCACACGAGCAGCTTGACCTGGGTTGCTGGTGACGGCACGGCGAGCAGGATGAAAGTGATCAGGGCGACGCCCGTCACGCCATACGTCTCGAAGCCGTCGGCGCTTGGGCCGACCGAGTCGCCCGCGTTGTCGCCCGTGCAGTCCGCAATGACGCCAGGATTGCGCGCATCGTCTTCCTTGATGTTGAAGACGATCTTCATCAGGTCGGAACCGATGTCCGCAATCTTCGTGAAGATTCCGCCCGCGATACGCAGTGCCGCTGCACCAAGCGACTCGCCGATGGCAAATCCGATGAAGCACGGGCCCGCGTAATCACCTGGAATGAACAGAAGGATGAACAGCATGATCAACAGCTCGACGCTGATCAGCATCATGCCGACGCTCATGCCGGAGCGAAGCGGAATTGCGTAGACGGGATATGCCTTCCCCTCGAGACTGGCGAATGCGGTGCGCGAGTTCGCGTAGGTGTTCACGCGGATCCCGAACCACGCGACGCTGTAGCTGCCCAGAATGCCGATGACGCTGAAGAGCAGGATGATCAGCACCCGTTTGACGCCGAGACCCGACAGCAGCCCGAAGTACAAGACGATGATGATCGCGATGAACACTTCGAGCAGCGCCAGGAACCTTCCCTGCGTAATCAGATAGGTCTTGCAGGTCTCGTAAATGAGTTCCGAGACCTCACGCATCGAGCGATGCACAGGGAGGTTCTTGAGCTGCGTCAAGATGATGAGCCCGAACGCGATGCCGAGCGCGGCGACGACCATGCCGCCCATCAGCAGCGTGCGGCCGTTGTAGCCGCCAACGTCGACCAGCCCGAGATCCGGCAGTACGAGGTTCACCTCGCCGCCGGCCTGGCGTTCGGCCTGCGCCGGCGGTCCGGCAGGCTCGGGCTGCTGCGCCAGCGCCCTCGACGGCGCCGCGAACATGGCGGCCAACAGTGCCAGCAGCGCCGCGGCGCGCGCGGCTCCTCTCAACAATCCAGTCGTCGATCTCATTCGTCCTCTCGTCCGTGTGGGGAAGGCCGTGACGGCCCGCCTAATGTGATTCGCTCGTTCCGGAACCTGGTTTGATTCGTCCCGGCAGGGACATCCCGCCGGTCAGAAAAATGCGGACGCCCTCCTCGACGGTGACGTCGGGGAAAAACGCGCGCTCCCGTGGATACAACACGATATCGCCCAGGTACAGGTGATTGGTTGGTACATAGACCGCAATCAAACTCTCAGGACCGCGTCCGCGGTCGACGGTGAATTCCTTCGTCAGAAATCCCATGACGAGACCCCGGCGCTCATCCTCCACCATCACCACGCGCTTGAAGCCGTACTCGTTGTCGGGCGAGAACGCGGCCACCAGCTGCTTGACCGGCGAGTAGATGGTCTTGAACACCGGCACCCGGGTCAGCCACTGATCCGCGCGGCCGAGGATGCGCCGGCCGATCACGTTGGTCGCTAACGTCCCGACCGCGAGGACGAACAGCACCATGATCAGGATGCCGACGCCGGGCGCGGCACGACCCACTAGCCGCGTCGCTAGCGGCGCCGTGAAGTCGTCAATGATACCGAAGATCCACACCAGCGCGGCAACGCTGATGACGAGCGGGACCGTGACAAAAAACCCGGCGATGAAGCGGCGTCTCAGCCACTGCGTCACGGGACTCGCCACGCCCTCTCTCCCTATCTCCAACCCGCCGCGAGCGCGGCGATAATCACCACCCCGACGACAATCCGATACCACGCAAACGGCGCGAAACCGGCGCGTCGAATGAACGCCAGGAACGGCCGGATGACGAGCACGGACGCAATGAACGCCGCGATGAATCCGATGCCGATTTCCGCCGCACGTTCTGACGTCAGCGAATGCCGGACTTCGAGCAGGTCATGTCCGAACGCGGCGGCCATCGTCGGAATGGCCAGGAAGAACGAAAACTCCGCCGCCGCGGGCCGGTCGAGTCCCATAAGCATTCCGCCGACGATGGTCGCGCCGCTGCGCGACACGCCGGGAAC
>DASTZI010000130.1:0-2245 GCA_035764385.1 Vicinamibacterales bacterium | reverse complement strand
ATGATGCGATCGAGCTTTCCATCACTCTCGACAGCTCCGGCGGTGACTTCATTTCGTCCGAACTGACCGAACAGCGTCGAAGCCTGATCGAATTCGACGACCGTGCGACCAGGCTCGGACTCGAAGACGAGCACTCGGAGCGGGGCATAAAGTGCCGCCCGGATGTCATGGCGAGTGATCTGGATCGCCACGAGTGGATTGCCGATCAGGTACTGCTTGGCCTTCCGGCGCTCGCCGACCATCAGGAGGTCCGTACCGTGGTCGAAGATGTTGACAATCATGAACCCCTGCTCGCCCTCCATCGACTTCAGCGCCGCCATGGCGCCATCGGGTGTCAGGCCTTTCAGCTTCGATGGGACGAACCGCCCGAGGATCTGCTCGAGCCGCCCGGTGAATTCCTCGTAGCCACGCTCGATCATGAGCGAGCGATGCTGAACCTTCACCTCGGACGCTGAGCTGGCGATAGATGTCATCGCGAGCCTCCTTCGAACCGCCTCAGTCCCACTCCGTAATCTCCAGGAACCCTTCTTTCGCCAGTTGTGACATTCTCGCCATCGCGTCCGTGTTCACTTTGATACCAGGAAGCAAATCGGCGTTTCCCCACTTGTGAACTGTTGCCGTCGCCCCACAGAGCTCAACCTGAACGCCGCGCTTCATGAGGTCCAGGAGCAACTCCTTATACGGATTGCCGGTCGCGATCAATCGGTCGGCGTTGTACGCATCGTCGTGCAACGTCGACGTGGCCGGCGTTCGTGTGAAAGACTGCGACAACCTGAGAGGTGGCCCTCCAGTCCGCGATGTCCCTGGTCATGAGCCGGAGGTGAAAGATCGAAGCAGGCAGATCTCCTTCAAACGCTAGGTCAGCGATGCTGAACGCCACCTTCAAATCGGTGAGAGCGACGGGAATATCTATGTGAAGTGGTTTTTCGTCAGTAGTCATTGATTCTGCTTCCTTCTGTCTATACCCCTGCGTATACCGTTCGCACGAAGAGATTTGGAGGTACGAGCTGTCCCCATTTTTCGTCGTACGACGCGGTGGGCCGTTCGGAGAGCACTTCCTCCTGGGTGCGCCCCTGTTTCTTCAGCGCCGCAATCCTCGATCGGATGTCCGTGAGCATGTCGCGAAACTCAACCAGTTGAGAGCGATCGCTGACGGGGCCGTGGCCGGGAATGATGATCGTCTTCGCGGTTGTCTGGGTGAGATTCCATTCCGTCGCACGGATCATTCCGTCGATGCTTCCGCCCGTGGACCGATCGATGAAGGGATACACGCCGTTCCACCAAGTGTCGCCCGTATGAAGCACATCGGCTTCAACGAAACGGACGGACACGTCGGAGTCCGTATGCGCTGGCTGATAGTGCTGCAGTTCAACCGTTGCGCCATTCATATGAAGCGTGCGACTCCGGTCGACGACATCGGTGGGCAGCGCACCCGGGGGTGATGGCGGAAATGTGACGCCCCAATCCTCAACGCGAGTCGACATCGACAGATGTTTGCGCGTGTTCTCATGTGCGAGGATCGTTGCGCCAGCGGCATGCAGCCATTCGTTGCCATCTGTGTGGTCGAAGTGCCAGTGCGTATTGATCAGGTGTCTGATCGGATCGGCGCTCAGCGCGGCCAACGCCTTCGTGAGTTCCGACCGCGTGCCAGGAATACCGGCGTCAATAAGCAGTTTCCCGTCGGCGCCGGGCAGAACAGCGATATTGCCGCCTGAACCCATGAGTACGCTGACATTCCGACGAAGTGTCTGAACCTCGATCCTCGCGGAGGCGGCCGCGTCGCGGATTTGTGTGACCAGGTGATCGCCCTCGTGTTGTGCGTGCGCACGCAACGGGGTGACAGCCAGCGACAGCGTCGCCAAGCCTGCGGATTTGAGAAAGTCACGCCGCGAGAACACGTCTATCGTGAGTCTCATCGCTTCACTCCATCCTGAGTAGTTCCGTTGTGGCAGTCGCGGCTGATGGCCTGGCCTTCTCGGCGGCGTCGCAGTTGGCAATCCTGGAACGCGGCGTCTGGCCGTTCGTTTTGTCGGGACCGAGAGCTCGCCATGGCGTCCTCCAACATCGCCGGTTAGACCACCGCTGTGACCAGTTCCTCCGTCCCTCGCTCGGCGCCGGATGTCTTCCGCGGATCGCGTTCGTGAACGTGCGCGCTGGGCGTGCGGTCGATGAGAAGGCTCAAGAGCTCTGGCCGGCTGTAATGGCCGCGCGAGTCCATCAGCTGCTTACGCTTGTCGATCAACGC
>DASTZI010000129.1:0-16581 GCA_035764385.1 Vicinamibacterales bacterium | reverse complement strand
GCCACCATGTGGACACTTGGTGATCCAAGTCCGACCGGTACATGCGTTCCGTCAAACGCCATCATCGATTCGGTGGTTGTCAACGTTACACATGGTGTACTCGATCACGCCGTATCCACTTACACGGCACGGATCAGGATTCTGAGTGGAGTCAACTGGGTACCGTTTGATCTCCATACTCTTGCCACCGACGTGGGGATTGTGCATGAAGTCTCTGAAACAATTGTGGACGATGGAAGCGCCACGCCGACGACGGTATTGTCGCTGCTCAACACGCCAGCTCTCCTGAACGGGGCGAATCTGGAATTTCAGGCGAAGCGAGATGGGGGCGCGATGCGGGTCATCCTCAACGAGATTTCTCTTACTGTCACGTACCATTGTGAAGAATGTGGTGAGGGTATCGGTGACGAAAATGAATTGATCACCGGTGGCGGGTACGTAACCTACGGAACTCGACAGAAGACGAATGCGAACTTCGGGTTTAACGCTCACATGCTCGCTGGCATCGGTAGTGGGCAATTCCAGTACGCCGACGGAACGAACACGATCCATGGCACGGTAACCTCCATCCAAGCGTGCACCTTCTCTGCGGGAATCCCGGGCGGGACTGGCAAATTCACCGGCAGCTACTCAGCGACAACGACCAAAGGCAAGAAAACGCTTTACGGTTCCTTTACCGTGTATGTCGAAGATAACGGAGAGCCCGGCAAAGGCTTTGATAGGTTAGGTCTTGTTACCACCGGAGACCTGCCGCTGAACGTCGGCGGGTTGGACGCCGGTTCGTCCCTCGTGCTAACAGGCGGCAACATTCAGGTCCATTTCTGCAACTAAGTGACGAGGGTCGGCAACCAATACGCTGGTTGCCGGCCTCACAGCGACCGACCGGTACTCAGGGCCTGCGACGTCTCGCCATCTGAAGAAGGTAAGCGCTCACGCGCCGATCTTCGTCGATCAGTGACGCAGGTCGTAGCGGGAGAACGCCGCAGCCATCGACGGGGTCGTCGAGTCGCCGTCGATACGCACGATGTGGCCGTCGCATCGCAGTTCACCACCGCGCGCACGCGATTCGCCGAGGACGATGCTCATCTCAACCTGCGTGTCCACATCGAGCGGCTCGCTCGTGCAGAACAAGACACCCGAGCTGCTGATGTTGAGGGTCACCCCGTCGATCCATCCCTCCTCGCCGGCGCGGCGACAACGGATCGGAAGTGTCAGAGGAAATCTGTGTGCGCGCATCAGACGACGGCCTGTTCGGGAAAAACCGATTGTCGCCGGGACGACCGTGCGCGCTTGCACAACATTATGGGTCGTGCACTCGCTTCGCACATGAACACGGACTGCATCGCGGGCTACGCGCCGGCGACAAACGTCGCTGATGCGAGCGGCGTGGCCTTCGCGTCGGTGACCTGATCGAGCGTCGCTTTGCAATCGGCTGGACCGGTCTGCCACGTTTGCGAGGTCAGCGCGATCGGCGACCACGTCTCCAGCGTTCTCGTCTCGCTCAGGACCACGTCCCCGTTCTGCGAGCAGACCACGCTCACCTGATCCCACGGCAGCGACGTCGAAATCGTGAACGAGATCGAGTCGCCTCGGTTCGGATGGCCATCGCTGTTCCGATCGGTCACAAGGATGAGTGCGAGTCTCGAGATGCTGCTTCCGCCCGCGGCACCGCTCTCGCCACCGCTGGGCGTTCCGGTGGTGTCGCCGCCTTGCGACGACCCGCCGCCGCTGTTGGCGAATCGACCGGCCGCAGCCGAGGGTCCGATGACCGTCGTCTCGCCGTCCGAGCACTGAGAACTGCTCGCGGCCGCTACCAGCAGTAACGCGAGAACAGTTGACCTACGCATACCGATTTCCTCCTTGCGAACGCCGCCGGGGAGTGCAAGCGTGAGCAGTTGGTCAAATGGACGAGATCGGCAACGTGGGTGCCACTGGCTTGGACAGGCGCATCTCACAAACGCCGAATGAAAACGCGCGCGCGCACCGATTCAGGCCGGAAAACGCCGCGCACCTGTTGCGGGTTCGAGCGGGAAATTACAAATCAAGGCGCCCAAACCGGGCAAAACAGCGTCTCAGTGATATGTTGCGCCCTGCTGGTAGGCCGCGATATTCCTAAGGCTGGCTTAGCGGATTTGGGAGGTTACGTATGGGACTACGGATTGGCGACACGGCCCCTGATTTCGAGGCCGACACCACACAGGGTCGGATCAAGTTCCACGATTGGATCGGCAACTCGTGGGCCGTCCTCTTCTCGCACCCGAAGACGTTCACCCCGGTTTGCACGACCGAGCTGGGCTACATGGCGCGCATCAAGCCCGACTTCGACAAGCGGAACGTCAAGATCATCGGACTGAGCGTCGATCCGATCAACGACCAGGAGCGGTGGGGCAACGACATCCGCGAGACGCAGGGCCACGCGCCCAACTATCCGATGATCGGCGATCCGGAGCTGAAGGTTTCCAAGCTGTACGACATGCTGCCGGCGACAGCGGGCGACAGCTATCAGGGCCGCACACCGGCCGATAACCAGACAGTCCGAACGGTGTATGTCATCGGGCCCGACAAGAAGATCAAGCTGCTGCTCGCCTATCCGATGACGACGGGCCGCAACTTCGACGAGGTGCTGCGTGTCATCGACTCCCTCCAGCTGACCGCTGACCACAAGGTGTCAACACCAGTGAACTGGAAGCCAGGCGAGGACGTCATCATCGCGGGATCGGTCTCAGACGACGAGGCGCGGAAGAAGTATCCGGACGGATGGAAATCGCCGAAGCCGTACATTCGGATCGTTCCCCAACCCGGAGTCCGAGAAACCGTCTAGGTGTCACAAGTGCGAAAGGTGCGAGGAGTGCAATGAGTGCGATTGGTGCACCTGCACCCGTCGCACCGATTGCACCGGTCGCACTTATCGCACCAGTAACTATTTCGTCGCGGACGTCGCGCCGCCGTACGCCATCTTCCCGCCGACAAACGTCATCACGGGCTTGATGTCCTTGATCTGATCCGCGGGAATCGTCAGGTAGTCCCGGTCCATCACGACGAGATCCGCGAGCTTGCCCGGCGCGATCGTGCCGAGGTCGTTCTCACGCATCACGAAGAATGAATTGCTGCGCGTGTGCGCGATGAGCGCTTCCTCGCGGGTGATGGTCTGATGGTTGACGACCTTGCCGCCGACCATCTTTCCGGTCACCGCAAACCAGAGCGTGTAGAACGGGTTGTACTGGTTGACCTCGTTGGTGTCGGTGTGGAAGCCCCACAGGATGCCGCTGTCTTGAATCATGCGGAGCGGCGGCATGTCGTAGGAGCGTTCGCCGTGTGCGCGGTTGAACGCCTGCCCCATCACCGGCGGAATCGCACGCACGGCCGCCCACATCCCCAGCTTCTTCATGCGCGCAAGATCGTTGGCCGAGACCTGGTCCATGTGGCAGAACGCCCAGCGCAGGTTGTGGATCGGATATTCCTTGTTGATGGCTTCGATCTGGTCGAGGAAGAACGGGAACGACTCGGAAATGGTGGCGTGCTGCTGCAGCGGCATCCCCTTCCGTGCCACTTCCGTCGCGAGCGCTTTCCAATTCGATGACTGCTGCGCGGTGTAGCTCACGTGCGGCGCCACCATGTTGTCGCTGTACGCCAGCGTCTCGCCCACCAGCACGTCGTCAATGTAGTTGTCGCCCTGAAACAACTTGATCTGTCCGAGCGACGCCACCTGGCGTTGAAGCTGGGTGGCTGGATCGCCTGGCGCCGGTCCCACCATACACATCAGGCGGAGCGTCAGCTCACCCTTGCGCTGCATCTCGAGGTAAGCCTCTCTCTGCTCCTGCGGGCAGCCGACCATGCCGGTCGTCGTCAGTCCAACGCGGTTCAAGTCCTTGATCATGGCCAGCGCGCTGACGGGATACGGGTCTTTCGCTTTGTTGGGGATCTTTGCTGCCACTTGGCCAAGGCCGGGGTCGTTGATGCGTCCGGTTGGTTTGCCGGCGTCGTCGCGCTCGACCCACGGCTCCTTGATCGCGTCGATGCCGAGCTGATCGATCGCCTTGCCGTTCATGAATGCGCAGCAGCGCGAGAACTGCAGGTAGACCGGATTGTTCGGCGCGGCGGCGTCGAGCTCCGCCTTCGTCAGCGGCGTCGGATTGTCGGCAAACTGATCGTAGGACCACCCACCGAGGTTGTAGACGAACCGTCCGGCGCCGAGCTCGGCCGCCTTCGCGCGCACGATGTCGAGCGCCTGTTTGCGCGACGCAACATCATCGAACCGCGCCTCCGTCGTCCACGTCTCGGCTCCGCGGGTGAGGTGCGCATGAGCATCGATGAGCCCTGGGATGACCGCCTTCCCGCCGAGATCGACCCGCCGCGTGTTCGCGCCGGCCAACCTGGTGATATCGGCGTTGGAGCCGACGGCGACGAAACGGTCGCCGCGGATCGCGACGGCCTGCGCAATCGTGAACTTGCCGTCGACGGTGATGATCTTGCCGTTGGTCAGCACGAGATCAGCCGGCGGCTGTTGCGCCTGCGCGGCGACGGCGGCGCCGACGGCCGCGCTCATCAGGCCAAACAGCAGCGGTCTGAGCATGAGACGTTTCATGGAATTCCTCCAGGGAGTGCGTAAGATGGCGGCGCGATTATCGCTCGGATTCGCCATTGATGGTAAACGCTTGCCAACGCCGAAGACGACGAGCCGCCAGGGGGAATGACACGCGTCGGCAGCGCTGATGTGAGTCGCGCGTCACCATGCTCCCGACTCGGTCCACAGCTGATCGATACAAAAAGGCAGAGCATTCGCTGGAATATCGCTTGCTCCCTCGAGACGCCGTGGGATACGGCTGGACTCGAATTCTTATTCTTCTTTCTGCCCTCACGGCGTCGTCACAAGCGGCGCTCGCACAGACACGGATCGAGCAGAACGACCCGGCCATCGTTTATAGCGGCAACTGGTACACGAACGATTCCGCCGCGGATACCGGCGGTGAGGCCGTCTTGACGAACGCGAAAGGGTCGCGCGCTTCGATTACGTTCAACGGCACCGGCATCGCGTGGATTGGCGTGGCGGACGCGTACGCAGGTCTGGCCACCGTCTATCTCGATGGGACGATGCAGGTGATCAACACGTATAACCCCGTGTCGCAGTATCAGCGCGTGCTGTTCCAGGCGAGCGGTCTCGCGTCCGGGCTGCACACGTTGTCGATTGAGGTCACGCACGAACGCGGCCCGGGAACGGATGGGTCGTGGGTCTGGATTGATGCGTTCGACGTCACAGGAACGCCCGTCGTCGGTGGCATCTCAGCCGGGACGGGACGCATCGAGCAGAACAATCCGGCGATGACGTACCTGGGACGTTGGTACGCGAACAACAATCCGAATCTGAGCGGCGGCAGCGCGGCTCTGGCGGTGGATGCAGGATCGCGGGCGAGCCTCGCGTTCACCGGATCCGGCGTCTCGTGGATCGCGTATCAGGATCAGTGGTCTGGTATCGCGCGCGTCTACATCGATGGGGACCTGAAGACGACGATTGACGAATACGCGTCGCCGGCGCGGATCGGCGTCGCCGCCTATACGATCAACGGCCTCAGCCCCGGTGCCCACACCATCACGATCGAGGCGACTGGGAGCCGGAATGCGAGCTCTCAGGGTGCGTGGGTGTGGGTGGATGCGTTTGACGTTGCGCCGTAGTAAATCCCAAATCCCAAATCCCAAGCTCCAAATCCCAAGAAATCCCAAACGAAGATCATTGGGATTTGGGGTTTGGGGCTTGGGTTTTGGGATTTCCGACGAGCCCGATCTCAAACACCTTCGGCCACAGCTTGCCTGTCACGAACAACCGCTTGCCCGCGGCGTCGTACGCGATCCCGTTGAGGACGTCGGCGCCGGCGCGACGCTCCTCGGGTGACAAGAGTCCGGTGAGATCGATCCAACCGAGCACGCGGCCGCTCGAGGGTGAGATGCGCGCGATGAAATTCGTCTGCCAGACGTTGGCGTAGATCTCACCGTCGACCCACTCCAATTCGTTCAGCTCGCGAATGATGATTCCGGCGTCGGTGACGAGCACGCGCCGCGTCTCGGTGAGCGTCTTCGGATCGAGGAAGCGAAGTGATGCGCTCCCGTCGCTCATGATCAGTTTCGTCGTGTTGTGGGTCAGCCCCCACCCTTCACCGGTGTACTTGAACGTGCGAAGTTGTTTGAAGGTGTTGCGGTCGTAGACGAACCCGAGCTGCGATTGCCACGTGAGCTGGAGGATGGTGTCGCCCCACGTGGTGATCCCTTCGCCAAAATACTCAGGCGCCAAAGGGACCTGCTGCAGAACCTTTCCGGTCGTCAGTTCTACCCGGCGGACGGTCGATTGGCCATTCAGACCAGTGCCTTCGTAGAACGCGCCGTCACGGTATTCCATCCCCTGCGTGAATGCGCGCGGATCGTGCGGATATACGTGACGGACCGTGTAGCCCGCCACGGGCGCTTTGGAACCGACGGGTGGTAGCGGCTGCACCTGATGAGACTGCGCGAGCAGGGGTGCGATGACGGCCACGAGCACCACCGATACCATGAGTATGTGCCGCTTGCGCACGAATTAATCGTATCCTCAGTTATTGGGCTTCGGGCTGCAGGCTTCCGGCTTCCGCCAGAGCCGGAAGTCCGAAGTCGGGAGCCGGTATCCGAACTGAATGCCACCAAAAACCGAAGAACTGATCCCCGGCCAGGAATCGCTGGCGTCGGAAATTGCGCGTCGCCGGACCTTCGCCATCATCTCGCATCCCGACGCGGGCAAAACGACGCTGACGGAGAAGCTGCTGCTCTATGCAGGCGCAATTGAGCTTGCGGGTGCGGTCCGCGGCAGCAAGACACAGCGGCACGCCGTGTCCGACTGGATGGAGATGGAGCAGCAGCGCGGCATCTCGATCAGCGCGGCGGCGCTCGAATTCGAGCTCGAAGGCCATCACGTCACGCTCCTCGATACGCCTGGCCACCAAGACTTCAGCGAGGACACCTACCGGACGCTTCTCGCCGTCGACAGCGTCGTCATGGTGCTCGATGCCGCGAAGGGTGTGGAACCACAAACGCTGAAGCTGTTCGAGGTGTGCCGCTCGCGCGGTCTGCCGGTGCTGACCTTCATCAACAAGCTCGATCAGCCGGCACGCGATCCGTTCGAGCTGCTCGATCAGATCGAGCACGTCCTCGGGATTTCGGCGGCGCCAATGAACTGGCCGCTCGGCGACGGTCCTGACTTCAAGGGCGTGTACGACCTCGAGGCCAATGCCGTGCTGCTGTACGAGCGGCAAGCTCGCGGCCGCCGGACGCAACCGGTGGTCGTCGCCAGCGCTCAGGCCGAGGAAGTGACCGAGCTCGTCGGCGAGCGTCGGCAGAGAGAGTTGATCGAGGCGACCGATATCATCACGGGCGCGGGGACACGGTTCGACCGCGACGCGTACGGCCGCGCCCGCCAGACGCCGGTCT
This sequence comes from Vicinamibacterales bacterium, assembly GCA_035764385.1. GTDB lineage: Bacteria > Acidobacteriota > Vicinamibacteria > Vicinamibacterales > UBA2999 > Gp6-AA40. The sequence goes on along the minus strand of DASTZI010000129.1, from coordinate 9,132 downwards.
TTTTCGGGAGCGCGCTGAACGACTTCGGCGTCGAGCCGTTCCTGCATGCACTGCTGTCGCTGGCGCCCAGTCCTGGTCCGCGCGATGCCGACGTGGGTGCCATCGAACCGCTGGATCCCAACTTCTCCGGCTTCGTGTTCAAGATTCAGGCGAACATGAATCCGCGCCATCGCGACCGCGTCGCCTTCCTGCGCATCTGCTCCGGGCGGCTCGCCAAGGACATGACGGTCGTAAACGCGCGGCTCGGCACGCCGCTGCGGCTGTCGCGTGTCTATCGCTTCTTCGGCCGTGACCGTGAAACGGTGCCGGAGGCGTTTCCCGGCGATGTTGTCGGCGTCGTCAATCCCGGACGGATCGCGATCGGCGACACGTTGTATGGCAGCAGGCGCGTTCAATTTCCACCGATTCCGCAGTTCCCGTCCGAGCAGTTCGCGATGCTGCGCCCGGTCGACGTGCGGCACAAGCGGTTCGACGAGGCGATCGAGCAGCTCGCCGAAGAAGGACTGATTCAGCTGTTCATGCCCACGTCTGGCGTGCGAAATCCGATCGTCGGCGTCATCGGTTCCCTCCAGCTCGATGTCGTCGAAGCAAGGATGTCGTCGGAGTACGGCATCGCCTGTACGCTCGACCGGCTGCCGCACGTTGGCTCGCGATGGCCCATCAAGCCGCCGGGCGTCGAGCTGGTGCTCCCCACGTCGGGCGTGATGCAGGCCGTCGATCGCCAGCAGCGCGAGGTGCTCGTCTTCGAATCCGACTGGGTGATGCGCTACACGTTCGAGAAGAATCCCAAAATTGAATTCCGGGAAACAATTTAGGTCCACCTGAAGGTGGACCCCACCGGGGATCCCCGCCGGACGCTGGAGGGTGACTGGAGCCGGCAGGGATCATCGGTGGGGTCCGGCTTCAGCCGGACCTTCCGGCTTCTTAACCGAGCCCTTCGGCATATCCGATGCTTCTCTCAGCAACGCCATGCCGCGAAACAGCCGTGTTCGTGTCCTGCTCGCGCTGCTCATTTCTGCCATCATCACGAGCGCCGCATGCGCCGGCTTCGGCGGCCTGCAGCAGATCATTCGCCCGCCGCGCTTTGAACAGGCGACAGGCCAGCGGGCTGAAATTCGGCTCCTCGGCCCGAGCACCAGGTCACCACTCGGCGGCGCCGGCGTTCGTATCTGGCTGCAGATCACCAATCCGAATCCGTTCGGCTTCACGTTGAGCACGATCGATGCGGACCTCATCCTGGAAGGCAATCACGCAGCCACCGGCAACTTCCCGCTCGGTCTGCCGCTCACGGCGGGACAGGAGACGGTGGTCCCGCTCGATCTGTCGATCAGCTTCGCCGACGTGCCGGCGTTGAGCCGGTCGATCGGCCGTCTCGCAACCGGGGGCACGGCCTCCTATCAACTCGACGGCACGGTCGGCATCGAGGCAGGACGCTTCGGTAAGCCGACGTTCGGTCCGATGACGCTGACAACTGGTCAGCTGCAAGTTCGCTGACCACTTGCGATTTGTGATGTGTGAATTGTGATTTGAAATCGCAAATCACAAATCGCAAATCACCGATATAGAATCCCTTCCATGAGCCAAGTGACTTTCAAACGTCCCGATGGAAAAGAGTGCTCCGGGTATTACGTCGAGGGGAGCGGCGGCAAGACCGCGCCGGGCCTCGTCGTGATTCAGGAGTGGTGGGGAGTCAACGATCACATCAAAGGAGTGGCGGACCGATACGCGAAGCACGGATTCCGCGTTCTTATCCCGGATTTATATCGTGGCAAGGTCGGCCTCGACGCGAAAGAGGCAGAGCATCTGATGACCGGCCTCAACTTCGGCGACGCCGCGGGAAATGATATTCGCGGCGCGGTGCAGTACCTGAAGCAGTCGAGCCCGAAGGTCGGCGTCACCGGCTATTGCATGGGCGGTGCGCTGGCGATTCTCGCATCGGTCTTCGTGTCGGAAGCGGATGCGGTGGTCGCCTGGTACGGTTTCCCGCCGCTCGAATACGTGGACGCCTCCAAGATCAAGGCGCCGGTGATGGGTCATTTCGCGATTCACGACGGCTTCTTCAAGATCGAGCAGGTGGATCAACTGGAAGAGAAGCTGAAAGCCGCTGGCGCCAAGTACACGTTCCATCGCTACGACGCCGGACACGCGTTTGCGAGCGATGATCCGATCATTCACACCGTCGGATTGAAGAAGGACGCCACCGCCGCTGTCCAGGCGTGGGAGCGCACGCTGGAGTTCTTCGACCAGCATCTCGGTGCCGCGCAACCTGCCTGACCCCGTATCCTTCGTGCGTGCCGCCGCGGACTTCCGCGACGGCCGCACGACCCCGCGCCGCTTTCTCGAGCGTTGCCTCGAGGCCATCTCCAGGCACGACAGGACGATCAAGGCGTTCGTGACGCTCGACGCCCGCGGCGCGCGGAAAGCCGCCGACGCCGCGACGCGCCGTTACAAGCAGGCACGTCCGCTCTCGCCCGTCGATGGGTGTCCGATTGCCGTCAAGGACATCATCGCGACCGCCGACATGCCGACGGAGATGAACTCGCCGATCTACCGGAAATGGCGGCCGAAGGCCGACGCCGCCTGTGTGATGGCGCTTCGGCGGGCCGGGGCGATCGTCATCGGCAAGACGGTGACGACCGAGTTTGCGATCGGCCGTTCCGGTCCGACGCGCAACCCGTTCGATCCCACGCGCACGCCGGGTGGCTCGTCGAGCGGTTCGGCCGCGGCTGTCGCATGCGGCATGGCGCCAGCGGCGCTCGGCACGCAGACGGTGGGCTCGGTGCTGCGCCCGGCTGCGTACTGCGGTGTAGTCGGCTTCAAACCGACGCACGGTGGGCTCCCGACCGGTGGGATTCATCTGCTCTCCCCCACCTCGGATCATCTCGGCGTGATCGCAGCCACCGTCGAGGACGCATGGCTCGTCGCGTCGCAGATATCGGTCGCCGCTGCGAGCCCTGGCATTGGACTGATGGGCGGCGCCGAGGACCAGTCAATCGTCGGCCGTCGGCCACGAAAACTGATTCGACTGTTCACGCGCGGATGGAGTGAGGCCGGCAACGACTCACGTGCGGCGTTCAATGCGTTCATCGATCGCGTGAAGGCATGCGGCATCGACGTGACCTCGCAAGACGAGGACGCTGAGGTTGCGGGGCTCGAACGGCAGTTCGAACAGGAACTGGATGGCCACCTCGATCTGATCGCATACGAGATGCGCTGGCCATTCGAGGATTACCTCGCGAGATATGGTCCGCAGAAGATCGGACCGCGAATCCGCGAACTGCTCGACCGAGCCCGTCCACTTACTCCCCGTGACTATGAGGCCCGCCTCGCGACGCGGCAGCGTCTGCAGCGTGCGGCAGCGGACGTGCTGGCGCGCTGCGACGGTTTCATCACCCTCGCGTGCTCGGGCCCGGCGCCGCGCGGGCTCGCACAGACCGGAAGCCGCACGTTCCAGTCTTATGGTTCATGGCTCGGACTGCCGGCGTTTTCGCTGCCGCTGCTCGACGTCAACGGCTTGCCGGTTGGTGTGCAGCTGCTCGGCCGTGCCGGCGCCGACTCGGCGCTGTATGCCACTGCGCGCTGGATGACCGACACGGGGTTGCGCGTAAAATAAGTCTCTCGACGTTAGGAGGTAGGGGATGAAGAAAGTCGCCATGCTTCTCGCCGCGTTCACGCTGTCGGCGCTGCCGGCGTTCGCGCATCACGGCTGGGGCGGCAACGAGGACAAGTTGACCGACGTCACCGGCACCGTCACGACACCCGTCAGCCTCTCGGGCCCGCACGGGACGATGAAGATCCGGGACGCGGAGGGTCATGTCTGGGACGTGACCATGGCGCCGCCAGCCCGCACGCAACAGGCGGGTGTGTCAGAAAAGCTGATGCCGGTGGGCTCGACGGTCACGGTGCACGGCCACCGCAACAAGAATCAGAAAACCTACGAAATCAAGGTCACCAAGCTCACCTTCAACGGCAAGCTATACGACGTATATCCGGGGATGGAGTGATTCCAACTCCCAACGACCAACGCCCAACGTCCAAGACGACCTTGGAAGCTGGAAGTTGGGAATTGGGAGTTCGTAGATGCGTGATCTCCTCACCTGGATAGAACAGACCGGGCTCGGGCACATGATGCGCGAGTCCGGTCCCTGGACCTACGCGATCGTCAACGTCGCGCACATCCTCGCCATTTCCACCCTCTTCGGTTCCGTTCTCGTGCTCGACCTGCGGCTGCTTGGCGCCTGGAGCCGGCGCATCCGCATCGCCGATCTGTCGACCGCCGTGACGCCAATCGCGATCACCGCGTTCGCGCTCGCCATCGTCACCGGCGCCGCGCTGCTGGCCACCAAGGCGACGGCGTATGTCGACAATCCCTTCCTGCTGATCAAGTTTCCGGCGATCGCCGTGGGAATGCTCAACGCCGGCATCTTGAACTTCACGCCGGCCTGGAGAGAGGTCGGCGTCCGCGCGCTCAGACCGGGCGAGCGTCGTCAATTCGCCATCATGGGTGGAATCTCGCTCCTCTCCTGGCTGACTGCCGTCACCGCTGGACGAATGATCGGCTACTGGTAAGTTCCCGGTCAGGTTTCGGGTATCAGGTTGCAGGGGTAGTCCGGCCTAGGCAGAAACTCCGACTTGATATGAGGCTGAGTACCCCGCTGTCGGATTACCACTCGGCGTCACCAGCTCGGACGAGAGACTGTCCGCGAAGATCCCGTCCTGCAGATTCGACGTCGGGTTGCTGCCACGCGACGCGTAGACACCCGTTGCATACACCGCGCTGTTGATCGTCTCGGGGAACGCAATCTGCGTCACCTTCACCGAGCGGCCACTCATCGTCACCTCGATGTGTATGTGCGTCGCGCGTCCCTGATACCAGCCCGGATATACCGTCATGAAACTCACCTGGCCGTTCGCATCAGTGGTCTGGATCCCGCGCAGGTAGGTCTGCGACGTCTGCGAGCCGTATTCGGAATAGTTCCCCGCTGCATCGCACTGCCAGATCTCCACGTTGGCGTTCGCAAGCGGCGCGCATCCGTTGCTGACATTGATGACACGAATGGTCAGTGCGAGCGGCACACCCTGCCGGTTTTCGCGGATGTCGCTGCGAAAGATGTCTGATTTCGACGGATACGGGCCTTCGGTTTCATTCGGTGACACTGCGCACGCGTCATTGCTGGACGATGTCCCAGCGGCCGCGCCGGTGCCTGCGGTCGTTGTCACGGTCGATGCGACGGCCGACGGGGTCGTCGCCGTCTCGCTGCCACACGCTGCCGCCACAGCCGCCGCTCCCGCGGCTCCAATGATGCGAATCACCTCGCGCCTATCGAGTCTTTTTTCGTGTGCTCTGTCGTTGTTCATGTCGTTTGTTCCTTGGTGCATTCCAAATCACAAGTCGCAAATCACGTCGCCGATCCTGTTGATCAAGTAGACGCGAGGGATATTGCGGAACTGTGGCGGCTGCCGCCACCGATTGCCACACTTCTGCAGCAATTCAGGGCGAAGATTGACTCGTGTTTCACCGCGCGCTGGCGTGGTCGCGGAGCCTCTACTGGCGGATCGCCGTCAGCTTTGCCGTCTTTACGCTCGGCATGCTGCTCGTTCAGAACATGCTGTTCAGGTATCTGCTCGATCGGCCCGATCCGTCATTCCTCTCGCCGAACGCCATGGCGCTGCTCGTCGCGGCCGACATGCAGCAGGGCGCCGTCACGGACACGTCGTTGAATCTCGACGACTACTTGCGACAGAAATATGCGGGAACACGACAGCCCGTGTACGTGGTCCTGAAAGATGGCCGCATCGGGGGGAACAGGCGCGAACCGCTGTCCGACGACATGCGCCGTGCGACGGTGGCCTTTCTGGACGGCGGCGACGTCCGCAAAGCGACGGCTCAGATGCAGTCGCGGGCGCCGATCGTCACCGCTCCTATCCAGCTTGGGAATGAGTTGCGCGGCATCGTCGTCCTGCCGCCGCCACCTCCAGAAACGGGGCTGCAGGCGACGGCACGAATGGTGTCGTTGCCGGGCGCGCTGCTGCTCGTGACCGCTGCCATCGTAGTTGCCGCGCTGATCTTTTCGCCCTCTCGACGACGCTTGCAGGCGCTCGAATCAGCCGCGGAGCGCCTCGGCGCCGGCGATTTGACCGCGCGGGCACCGGAGCGGGGCGCCGACGAGATCGCCCGCGTCGCGAAGGCGTTCAATACGATGGCGGCGGAGCTATCACTACGCGACCAGGCGCTGCGCACCTCCGATCGACTCCGTCGTCAGATGGTCGCTGACGTGTCACACGAACTCAAGACGCCGTTGACCTCAATGCGCGGCTATGTCGAAACGCTTCGGATTCCCGACATCGCGCTGTCGCCGGAACAACGCGGCCAGTACCTCGACACGATCGAGCGTGAAACCAGGCGTCTCGAGCGCATCGTCCAGGATCTGCTCGACATCGCGCGCATCGAAAACGACGCCGTCGCGCTCAATCAGCGTTACTTCGACACGTGGCGACTGTTTCAACACGTCGTCGAACGGCATCAGGCGGCTGCGGATGCGCGCGGGGTCCGGCTCGCGCCCTTAGTAAGCGATGAGGCGGATCAACTGTTTGCTGATCCCGACCGTCTCGAACAGGTGGTGGACAACCTCGTCGCCAACGCGAGCCGGCACGCATCCGATGGCGGCCATGTCGAACTGCGGGCGCAGCTCACTCGCGAAGGTGCCGAGATCGCGGTCAGCGACAACGGCGAAGGGATCGCGGCGGAGCACCTGCCGCATATCTTCGACCGCTTCTACAAAGTGGATGCCGCGCGCGCGTCGGGTGCCGCGGGCAGTGGCCTCGGCCTGTCGATTGCGCGAGCGATCGTCGAGCGGCACGGGGGCACGATTGCTGTCGAGAGCCGGCGCGGGAGAACCGTCTTCACGGTGCGCCTACCGCAACCGGCCATCGACGAGCGCGTTCAAGAGGCGTCAGCGAACTTGTAACCAATTCCCCACGCGGTGAGGATCAGCATCGGGTTCTGCGGGTCGCGTTCAATCTTCCGGCGGAGGCGGCTGACGACCGTGTCGACCGTCCGGTCGGTGACATAGGCATCGCCGCGCCAGACCTGTTGCAGCAGCGCCGCGCGGCTGAACACCATGCCGGGGCGAGCAGCGATGAGGGCGAGCAGATCGAACTCCTGCCGCGTGAGGTCGACCGCGGCTCCGCGGACCGTTACTTGCCGCTTCTGCACGTCGATGGCAAGTTCGCCGGCCGCGATGTTCGTGTCTGCGGATGCGGATTCGCCGCCGGCGCGCTTGTGCCGCCGCAGAAGCGCCTCGACGCGCGCGAGCAGCTCGCGGATACCGAATGGTTTGGCAACGTAATCGTCCGCCCCGCTCTCGAGGCCAACGACCTTATCCGATTCAGCGTCGCGTGCCGTCACCATCAGGATCGGGGTGTCGCGGCTCGCGCCTTCCGTACGCAGCGCGCGGCACAGCGTCACGCCGTCGAGGCCCGGCAGCATGACGTCGAGAATGATCAGGGCAAATCGTTCGGCGCGCGCCGTCTCGAGCGCGCGTCGGCCGTTTGCTTCCTCCCGTACGTCGAACTGTGCAAGGCCAAGATGCAATCGAAGCAGATCCCGAATCGCGGGCTCGTCTTCGACGACGAGGATCGTGCCGCGCGCGCTCGGCATGCTGACATTCTACGAGGGCCCGTGATGGGGTCAGACCCCGGTGATGCGGTGGATCGGGGTCAGACCCCGGTGATAGGTCGACTCAACACCTTGAGTCGGGTCGTCACCAGGGTCTGACCCTGCTTCGATTTCAGCGTCCTAGACCTGCACGAAGATCGCGTTCATCGACATCGCAAATCACCAATCACCAATGATCAGCGCCGGTCTTCACAGAAGTCTTCCTGCAGCTCGTTGGCCGAACGCTGGTAGTACCGCGTGTAGCTGTATGGCTTCGCGAGGGCCTTGGGGTCCTCGGCGGTCACCTGATACTCCAGGAACCGTCCGCCCGCGACCGGCCGGAACCGTTCAAGCAGACGCAGGCTGTCGCTGTGCGGCGCTCCGAGATCGTTCAGCCACGTCGCATCGTTGAACCGTGTGGTATCGATGATCAGCGTGTCGCCCTCGAAACGCCCGATCGAATCGCCGAGAAACGTCGGGTCGCCCTTCGTCGTGTGCTCCTTGCGGCCCAAGTAGATCTCGCGTTTGTTGCCGAGCGAGATCCGCTCAAACATCATCGTGACGCGGTTCTCGGTCGTCAGGAGCTCGAAGCGGTTGTCGTCGCGCGCCATCATGCGGTACGGCCCGACGACCATGCAGTGCTTTGCCGGATCGAACTCGAGGTTGCGTGACTTTGCCGTCGCCTGCGCGTCGGGCAGCAGTGGAAGCTCCGCGAGTGAGCCCGTCGGTCTCAACCCACCCGGAATGGCTGTTCCGTTTGGAACAGGCTCGTAGATGCCGGCAAGTGCGCGAAGCTTCGCTACATCGTTCGGCCGCGGACCCGAAGGGTCCGCGCCGCGGGAGGCAGGGCTCGTACTTGGTGTCGCCAGCGGCGCGGACCCTGCGGGTCCGCGATCGGAGGCCGTTGCTGGTCCGGGCAACGGCTCATTGGCGTACTTCGCCATGAAGGCGGTGAACTTCGCGTCGCGATCATCGAGGAGCTTGTCGCGGCGCTGCGCCCACAGATCGTCTTCGGGCGCGTTCTCGTTGCAGACGCTCTCACCGCCCTCGGTCGGCTCGGCGACCTTTCGGTAATAGCGCGTATAGGTGTACGGCTCCTTCAACGCGAGCCGATCGTCGATGAACACTCGCAACTGAATGAACTGCCCGCCGCCGTACAACCGGTAGCGCTCGACGACACGCAACTCCTCGGAGTGCACCCATCGATCGGAGTTGAGCCACGATTTCGCATTGAAGCCGACGGTGTCGACGATGAATGTGTCGTCGCTTTCCAAACGCCCCCGTGCATCACCATTCCATGTCAACGGCACGTTGCGAGGATGTGGCGAGTTCAGATAGATGCGCACGAGGCCATGTTCATCGACCGAGGACCAGACCTGATAGAGCTTGTTGCCGGTGGCTTCGGCGAAGCGGAAGTTGCCGGCACCGGTTCCGTGCCCCTGACGGAAGATCCCATCGAGCTTGCAGACCTGACC
>DASTZI010000128.1:0-14254 GCA_035764385.1 Vicinamibacterales bacterium | reverse complement strand
TGCCGCTCGGCCGATCAGCTGACTGAGTCCCAACACCGCCCGCGCCCGGATGGCTTATTGAGCCGGGCGCGGGCTACGAGGGCGTATCGAACTGTCTAAGAACTCTTTACCCTTGACGCGGTCTTTCCATATCAGAAATCTGCCGTTACTCCCAACGAGTGTGGCACGGCGATTGGGTCTGTTCCGTACGTAATACGGAGGTGGCATGTCCAGATTCACTCTCGCATGTTTGTTGTGTGGCGGCTTTCTCGCCGCCGCCTGTGCGGGTCTGACCAATGCCGGCCAGACAGATCCTTCCGGCGGAGCCCAGCAGGGGCGCTCGTTCAGTGACCAGACCGATGCCTACATGAAGCAGTTGTTTGACGAAGGGAAGAAAGTCTTTCGTCACGACACATTCGGCTCCGAGGCCTTCTGGGGCGACCAGCTTCACCTGCACCTCGCCATCCTCGGCGATAAACAAGGTGGCGTAGGCGGCGGCATCAGCCCGCGTGCGGCGCTGAAGTTGGGCCTCAAGGTCGATGAAGACGCGCTGCCGCCGGCGGCCATTGACATGATCAAGCGCGGCTCAATGGATCTCGATGAGCCGAAGACAACGCTCGTGCTGTTGAAAGCGAATGCGGTCTTGGGCGTGACCGGAGTGTTTGACGGTGATCGCCTCAAGTCGATGGGAATCCAGTGCGCGCTTTGCCACTCGACCGTTGACGATTCGCTCGCGCCAGGTATCGGACATCGGCTCGACGGCTGGCCCAACCGCGATCTGAACGTCGGGGCCATCGTCGCGAGCGCGCCGGACCTGAAGGTCTATTCAGACAAGCTTGGGCTGAGCGTGGACGACCTGAAGAAGATTCTCCTGAGCTGGGGACCCGGCAGGTACGACGCCCTGGTTAACCAGGACGGCAAAGCGTTTCGACCGGACGGCAACACCGGCGCGACGCTCCTTCCAGCCGCGTTCGGGCTGGCGGGCGTGAACAATCACACCTACACTGGCGCGTGGGGGAACGTCACGTACTGGAACGCGTATGTGGCGAATACCCAGATGCGCGGGCAGGGGACGTTCTTCGATCCACGTCTCGACAGCGAGCAATACCCGCTCGCGCACAAGCTTGGCAGCGACAACGTGCGTCACAATCCGGACCTGGTCACAGGCAAACTGGCCGCGCTGCAGTTCTATCAGCTCGCCTTGCCGGCGCCGCATCCGCCGAAAGGGTCCTTCGACGAGACTGCAGCCAAGCGCGGCGAGGCTATCTTCAATGGCGCGGCGAAGTGTTCGACCTGTCATGTGCCGCCGCTGTTTACCGAACCGGGATACAACCTGCATCCGGCGAAGGATATTGGCATCGACGATTTCCAGGCCAGCCGTTCGCCCGACGACAAATACCGGACGACCCCTCTGCGCGGGCTGTTTACGCGTTCGAAGGGCGGCTTTTATCACGACGGCCGGTTTGCGGACCTGAACGCGGTTGTGGACCACTACAAGGGAGCGTTGAAGTTCAACCTGAACCCTGAGCAGCAGCGGGATCTGGTCGAGTACCTCAAGTCTCTCTAGCTGTTCTCTTCCCGGTTGACCGGGCCCGTTCAGCGGGATATTCTGAACGGGTTCCGGCAACCAGGAAGTCCTTATCTATGAGTCAGAAAGCCACGAAGATCGGCCTGACGTGCGTCGTGCTCGTGCTGGCATTCGGCGGATTGCTTTACTCGACGCTTAGTGAAGGCACCGAGTACTACAAGCACGTCGACGAAGTGATGACGGACCCGACTGCATGGTACGGAAAGAATCTGCAGCTGCACGGCTTCGTACAGGGTGAGCCGGCACGGAAGCGCGACTCGCTCGAGTATCGCTTCGACGTCGCGAACAAAGGCAAGGTCGTTCGCGCGTACTACACGGGGATTGTCCCCGACACGTTCAAGGCTGAATCTGAAGTGGTGTTGAAAGGGCGCCTGGCCTCCGACGGCACATTCCACGTCGACAAAGACGGCGTGATGGCGAAGTGTCCGTCGAAGTACGACCCGGCGAAACTGCCGCCTGCGACGACGGGCGCGCCGTCGCCCTCGACCGGCACGAAGTAAGGTCGATGGCCTCCCTCGGTTCCTACCTTCTCCTCACCGCCTTTGTCATTTGTGCGTACGCCGCCTCGATTTCGATTGCGGGTGCGCGCCGGCGTTCGCGCCGCCTGATTGAAAGCGGTGTTGGCGCGTTTTACCTGACCGCGGCGGTGATGGCCGCAGCGTCGGCGGTGATGATTTACTCGTTCGTCACCAACGACTACACGATCAAGTACGTCCAGCATTACTCCGACTCCGTTCAGCCGCTGTTCTACAAGATCACGTCGTACTGGGGCGGGCTCGACGGCTCGATCATGTTCTGGGTGTTCATGCTGTCGATGTTCGGCAGCGCAGCGGTCTACGTGAACAGGGAGCGGCATCGGGAACTGATTCCGTATGTCGTGGCGATCATCTCGATTGTCGAGATGTTCTTCCTGTTCCTGATGGTCATCCACAACAACCCGTTCGACACGTTCATCACGGCGTCACCTTCGGATGGCCGCGGACTCAACCCGCTGCTTCAGAACTTCTACATGGCGATCCATCCGCCGACGATGTATCTGGGATTCGTCGGGCTGACGATTCCGTACGCGTTCGGAATGGCGGCGCTCATCACCGGGTTCCTCGACGATTCGTGGCTGCGGGCCGTGCGGCGCTGGACCATGTTCGCGTGGTTCTTCCTGTCGTTCGGACTGATGCTCGGGATGATCTGGGCGTACGAGGAGCTCGGGTGGGGCGGCTACTGGGGCTGGGATCCGGTCGAGAATGCCGGGCTGTTGCCGTGGTTCACGGCGACGGCGTTCCTGCACTCCGTCATGGTGCAGGAGAAGCGCGGCATGTTGCGTATCTGGAACGTCTCGCTCGTCATCATCACGTTCTTCCTGACCATTTTCGGCACGTTCATGACGCGCTCCGGCGTCGTCCAGTCGGTCCACGCGTTCGGTGAGGACATCGCGCTGGCGCGGATGTTCACCGGTTTCATGATTGCGATTATCACGATCAGCTTCGGCTTCGTGATTTACCGGCTGCCGCTGCTGCGATCGCGCAACGAGCTCGACTCCTGGGTGTCCCGCGAGGCGGCGTTTCTGGTGAACAACTGGATCCTGCTCTTCGCCGCACTATTCGTGCTGTTCGCGACGATGTTCCCGACGTTGAGCGAGGCCGTGACGGGCGAGCGTCTGACCGTCGGCTCGACGTTCTTCAACAAGTGGATGCTGCCGATCGGCCTCGTCCTTCTGTTCCTGACAGGCTACGGCCCGTTGACGGCCTGGCGGAAGTCCACGCTGACAAACCTCCGTGATCAGTTCCTCTGGCCGGGTGCCGCCGCGCTCGTCGTTGGCGTGGCGATTGTTGCCCTCGGCGTGCGCGTCTGGGCGTCAGGCATCTGCTTCGCGTTCAGCGCCTTCGTCGCCACGACGATCTTCCAGGAGTTCTGGCGCGGGGCGCGCGTGCGGCAGGGCGCGACCGGCACCGACATCCTCACCGCGCTCATCGGGCTCGTGGCGCGCAACAAGCGGAGATACGGCGGCTACATCATCCACGTCGGCATTGTGCTGATCTTCCTTGGCTTCGCCGGAAACGGGTTCAACCGGAACGAAGAGGTGACGCTGAAGCCAGGGCAGCAGACCACGGTCGGTAACTTTACGGTGCACCTGAACGCGGTGAAGGTCACCGACGATGGTCAGAAGCAGATGATCACGGCGGATACGACGCTTCTCCGCGACGGCAAGGAAGTGGCGCGGATGTATCCGGCCCGATGGTTCTACCGCAAGCACGAAGAGGAACCAACGACCGAGGTCGCCATCCGGCGTGGGTTCGCCGAAGACGTGTACCTCGTCATGCCCGCATTCAGCGTCGAAGAGCAGAGCGCGAGCATGGGCATCCACATCAACCCGCTCGTGAACTGGGTCTGGACAGGCTTCGGCGTGCTCGCGATCGGCACCGGCATCGCGCTGCTGCCCGAAACGGTCTTCTCATTTGCCCTGGCGAGCCTCCCGGCGAGCGCGGCCACAGCCTCGATGCTGCTGCTGGCAATGCTGATGTGGCCATCGACGCTGTTCGCGCAGCAGGCTGTCCCTGTCGTGCAGAAGAGTGCGCTGCACAGGCAGATCGAGAGCGAGATTCTTTGCACGTGTGGCTGCCGGCAGCCGGTGGGTACGTGCGGCATGTTGAATTGTCCCGGTCATAAGGCCCAGGAGGACAAACTGGTTGCCTATCTGGCCGAAGGGAAGGATCACGATCAGATCATTGCCGCGTTTGTTGCCGATTTTGGCAGCCAGGCGGTGCTGACGGCTCCGATCGACAAGGGGTTCAATCGCGTCATCTGGGTGTTGCCGTACGTGATTGGCATCACCGGACTGATCGCCATCGTCGTGACGGCGCGCCGGTGGTCGTCAGCTCCGAGAGTAGTCGCCGCCGGTGACGCGGGACTCGATCCATCCATCAGCGCCCGCCTGGACGATGAACTCCGCGACCTCGACTGAGCCGCAGCCACTACAACCCTGGCAGTTCTTTACGCTCGCCGGGCTCGTCGGCGCCACAGTCGTCGTCTTCCTCTCCGAAGGTCAGAGTCCCGCGGGCATCATCCTTCTGAGCCTGGTCATTTTTGGTGCAGCCGGCGTCGGCATCGCCGCGTGGCGCATGTTCTCGCCGCTGGCAGGCGCCAACGAGCCCGCAGGCCCGCAGATCTTCGGCGGGCGCACGCGCGCCGCGCTCGAACGTGAGAAGACGCTCGTTCTGCGATCGATCAAGGATCTCGAGTTCGACCACGCGATGGGGAAAGTGTCGGACAAGGATTTCTCCGAGATGGGCACGCGGCTTCGCGGCCGTGCCGCCGGGCTGCTTCGTCAGCTCGATGCTGGCACGAGCTACCGGCAGGCCATCGAGACAGAGATCGAGAAGCGAGTCGGGCCGAAGCCGGCAGCCGTGGATGCCGGGCGGGCCGCGTCAACTCCTCCAGTCGAGGACGCGCCAAAGATGGTCGCGCCCGTCGGTGAAGAGAAGCGGACGAAGATCTGTCTGTCGTGCTGCACGCAGAACGATCCCGACGCGCGGTTCTGCAAAGGCTGTGGCTACCAATTGGGTGATTGGTGATTAAGCGAACGCTCCTGCTCCTCCTTGTGTTCGTGGCTCCGGCTGCTGCGCAGGTCGCGATGCCTGATCCCTCCGCGATCAACGGTAAAGCGCTGCCCGCGGGCGACCTGCAGACCGGCACCATCACGGTGCGCGTCGTCCGCGAATCGGTGGGCAACAACATCGTCGGCCAGCAGGTGACCATGACTGTGAACGGCGAGACGAAAAGAGCCGTCACGGACGAACAGGGACGCGCCGAATTCAAAGGACTGCCCGCGGGCGCGAATGGCCATGCCGACGCGACCGTCAACGGTGAACAGCTTCAGTCCGATCCGTTCGTGGTGCCGTCCTCCGGCGGATTGCGCGTGATTCTCGTCGCGGGCATCAAGGAAGCAGAGGCGCGAAAGAAGAAAGAGGAAGCCGAAGCAGCAGCCGCGCCGCCGGTGAAAGGCACGGTCGTGCTTGGCGGCAACAGCCGCATCATCTTCGAATTTCCGGACGACCTGATGCGCGTGTTCTACATGCTCGAGATCGTCAACAACGCGCGCAACCGCGTGGACATCGGCGGCCCGCTTATCATCGATCTGCCCGAAGATGCGGCCGGGGCATCGCCGCTTGACGGTTCGTCGCAGCAGGCGACGGTTGCCGGTTCGCGCATCACGGTCACCGGTCCGTTCGCGTCGGGCGTGACGCCGGTGCAGGTCGGTTTCCAGCTGCCGTTCAGCACATCGTCCAAGTCGATCGCGCAGACGTGGCCTGTCCCCATCGAGCAGGTTACCGTCGCCTCGACCAAGGCCGGAACCGTCTCGTTCACATCTCCCCAGTTTTCCTCGGTAGGCGATGTCAAAGGTGAAGATGGCACGCCGTTCATTCTGGCCAGTGGTCCTGGGATCAAGGCGGGCGGAACGCTGCGCGTCCAGGTGA
Source organism: Vicinamibacterales bacterium (assembly GCA_035764385.1). Taxonomy (GTDB): domain Bacteria; phylum Acidobacteriota; class Vicinamibacteria; order Vicinamibacterales; family UBA2999; genus Gp6-AA40. Next base: position 8,215 of record DASTZI010000128.1, on the reverse strand, counting down.
ACGGATTGCCCGTACACAGCGCCGTGCCGCGTTACGCGGCGCTTGCCCTCGCCGGTGCGATCGCGCTGTTCGGATTATGGCTGGCGTTGCCAGGTGCCAAGACGGAAGGGCAGTCGCGTCAGCGCCTCATTGCACGACGCGATACGCTGCTCGGCGAGCTTGCGCAAATCGAGGAGCGCGCGAGAACCGGCCGTGAGTCGGGCAGGGATACGGCGCGGAAGCCGCGCATTGTCGCCGAACTGGAACAGATCTACGGGGAGCTCGACACCAACGTCGCGGCGTGATCCCTCTCGACTTTGAAGATCTAACGGCCGAAGAGGTCTCGCGTCATTTCGGCCGGCGGCGCGCGCTTTCACGAATTTCATTTCAAACCCGCAAAGGCTCGATCCTCGGCTTGCTCGGGCCGAACGGCGCCGGCAAATCGACGATGCTCACGGTGCTTGCGACGCTGATGCGCCCGAGCAGCGGAGCGATACGGTACGGGACGCATACGGCTGTCGCCAGTGGCGCGGCGTTGCGGTCACGCATCGGCATCCTCGGTCACGATCTGTTTCTCTACCCCGAGCTCACGGCGCGCGAGAACCTGGCGTTCTTCGCGGGTCTCTACGGAGCGGGGCATCCGCAGGCGGCTGCTGACGCGGCGCTTCAGCGCTCCGGACTCGCCGACAGGGCTGACGATCCGGTCGCCAGCTTTTCACGAGGCATGCGCCAGCGCGTGGCGCTCGAGCGTGCGCTGATTCACAATCCGCGTCTCGTGCTGCTCGACGAGCCGTTCACCGGACTGGACGACGCGTCGACGGCGGCCCTCATTGCGCGCCTTCAGGGGCTGCGCGAGAGTGACGCAATCGTGGTGCTTGCGACCCACGATCTCGACTTGGCGGAGGGACTGCTCGATACGGCTCTGTTTCTCCGCGACGGGCGAGTCGCCGAGGCCGTAACCCGTCCCGATGCGCTGCGGTCCACCTACCGCACGATCATGAGGCGGAGCACATGATCCGAACCGCCTGGCTCGTGCTCAAGAAGGACCTGACCGTGGAGGTCCGCAGCCTCGAGATCGCATACACGACGCTCTTCTTCGCCGTCTCGTGCGTGCTGTTCTTCGCCTTCGCGCTGGTGAAGGAAGGGAAGGCGCCTGAAGACGGCGCCGCGGGGATTCTCTGGATCGCGATCGCCTTCGGCGGAACGCTCGCGCTGGGACGAACCTTCGAACGCGAACGGCAGTCGGAAACGTTACGCGCGCTGTTGATGGCACCGGCCGCCCGTCCCGCCATTTACATTGGTAAGCTGCTGGGTATCGTGGCGCTGCTGGCGGCCGCGGAGATTGTCCTGGTGCCGCTCGTCGCGTTCCTCTTCCAGGCGCCGCTCTTATCGCACCCGTTCTGGCTGGCCGCCGTGCTGTTGAGCGGTACCATCGGGTTCGCGGCTGTCGGGACGCTGTTTTCCGCGATGCTCGTGCGCGCGCGCAGCCGCGACGTGCTGCTGCCGGTGCTGTTGTATCCGATTACTGTTCCGGTCATCATTGCCGGCGTTCGGGCGACCGCCGCGCTGTTGCAGCCGGACGTCGAACTGGCGCTCGTCCGGTTCTGGGTGGCGCTGTTGATTGCGCTCGACGTCGTATTTGTTACGCTGGCGTTATGGACCTTCGAACCCCTGATGACCGATTGAATCGATATGCCTAAATGGTTCGTTCCTCTGGCTGCGGTGACGGCCCTGATGTTCGCCGCGTCTCCATTTCTGATCGCGAACGCTCCATACGAGGCGACGATGGGCCTCGTGCAGAAGATCTTCTATTACCACCTGCCCTCGGCGTGGGTGTTTCTTCTGTCCGCGATCGTGTGCGGAATCGCGAGCGCCAGATTCCTCTTCGGCGGATCGCCGCGGCAGGATCGCCTCGCGTATGCAGCCGCGGAGCTGACCGTCCTCTTCGGTGCGATCGTCCTCGTCACCGGTCCGCTGTGGGCCCGGAAGGCGTGGGGCGTCTGGTGGCAGTGGGATGTGCGGCTCACTTCCAGTCTCATGGGCTGGATGGTCGCGTGGGCCTATCTCCTCGTCCGCAAGTACGGCGGTCCAGGTTCCGACAAGCTCGCGGCGGGGCTGGCCCTCTTCGGAATGGCAAACGTTCCGTTCGTCTATATCTCGGTCAACTACTGGCGTACGATTCACCCCGCGACGAGCGTCGTGCCGACCCTGCCCGTCGACATGGGCGTGGCACTCTGGTTTGCGGTGGCCTGTTTTCTGCTGTTGTTCGTGCTCCTGCTGCGACTTCGGGTGTACCTCGAGGAACAGCGGGCACGGCTCGATGCACTGTATCTTTCCCTGGATGAATAGCCTCATGCGTGTGCTGGTTTTGCTTCTCTTGCTCGTGTCCTCGCCGGCGATAGCGCAGCAGCCTGCGCCCGATCAATCCCAGCAGCCGAAGCAGACGGACGAGTTCGTGCCGATCTCGCAGCTGCCCGCGCAGGATCAATTGCCCGCTGCGCCGTTGCTGGTGACTGCCTACGCCTTTGTGTGGGTGGTTTTCTTCGCGTATGTCGTGTCGGTGGGTCGTCGCCTCACGAAGGTGCAGCACGAGGTCGAACGGCTCGAATCCGATATCGCCAAACGGACCTGATGCCCACCGCCGCCCATTTCATTTACATCCCGAGCGTCCTGCTCATCGGGATCGTGATTGGATGGATTCTCGGGTCGCGGGCGGCGGCTGACGCCTACGCGGCGGAGTTGAGGAAGCGCGAAGCACATCCCAAAGCCCAAATCCCAAAGCCCAAATCCTAAGGGTTGGTGCTGCGCGCGGCGCGGGCTGACGGCAGCAGCGCAAAGAGACCGGCCATCGCCTTGCTGACCGGATCTCCGTTGCGGATGTTCGGAGCGTCCGTGCGATCCCACACAACTTTTCCATCGCGGATCGGAACCATGAACAGCGGGCCGGCAATCGGCCGATAGCGGCCGATGGCAGGTTCCCACCGCACGAACGCGATGTACTCCTCGCCAGTGTTCCACGCCACGCGGCCGTCCCTCACGATGTGAACGGTCTTGGTGATCGAGCCGCTGTCTGAGCCCATGTTGAGAATGCTCAGCACCGTTGCCGTGTGATCGATGCCGATGATGCACTGGTTGTTGACGATCCAGCGGTCGGGATCCGACACCGCGACGAAGCGGATGGACAGGATGGCCTGGGCGGCCTGCAGCCCCCACCGCAATCCGCCGTCGACGTAGGACCCTTCCTCCAGACACGCCGGATGCAGCACGAATTCGGTGTTCAGCGTACCGCCGCCTGGAATGGTTACCGCCTTCGTGTCGCCGACGTAGTCGGCAAGATCGGTCTTCAACGTATAGCTGCCTGCCGCGAGATTCGGGAAGGCGAAGTGTCCGTCGGTGTCGGTCGTCGCCTCGCGATGCGTTTTGAGCCCATCGATCGTGACGTGCACGCCTGGCAATGGCCCGCCCTCGATCTCGTTCACGGTTCCAGTCACCGCTCCGGCGTTGCCGCAGGCCGCGACGATCAGGCACGCGGCAAGGACAATTCCCAACCGCTCCTTGGAAGTTGGAGGTTGGAGATTGGAAGTGTTCACCGGCCCACTGCCAGCCTCTGCGCGAGGACGTCGGGTAACCCGGCGCCGATGATCTTGGCCTGCGCTGCCGACACGTCGTATTCCACACGCGCGAGCGACAGCGTCCTGGCCGATGAGTCGAGGATCCCGAACGCCGCGCGCGGGTCGCCGTCGCGGGGCTGTCCGACCGCACCGCAATTGATGAGGAAGCGTGAGCCGCCGTTGCGCGGGATGAGAATCGGGGTCTCGTCGATGCCTCCGACGCTCTGCATTTCGCTGGTCACGTAGTAACCGGCCACAACATGTGTATGCCCGAACAGGCAGAGCGGCCGGCGCGACGCACGCAGTGCGCGCATCGCGTCGAGGTCGTCAAAGATGTAAACGTCCTCGTCAAAGGGGGCCCCATGACAAATCTCGACGAGGTCGTCGATGATCGTCGGGCCCTGCGGCAGCGCGGCGAGCCATTGCCGCCGCTCGGGCGTCAGCGTGTTCGTTGTCCACGTGATCGCGTGGCGGGCGAGATAGTTGAACCCGTCGGTGTTCTCGAGCCCGGCGCCGACCTTGTCGTGGTTGCCGCGAATGAACGTCGCCGACGGCAGCGCGCGGACGCGATCGATCACGGCGTTGGGATCGGCACCGTATCCCACCAGATCGCCAAGCACGAGCGCATGATCGTGGGGTCCCGCAGCCGCGAGCACCGCGTTGAGCGCCTCGAGATTGGCGTGAACGTCGCTGATGACGAGATACCTCAAAAGTCGATCCACTCCAAGATGCGCTCGACGATCTCCGGAAGGGGTCGCGAGGCGTCGATTCGGATGTGTGCCTGACTATACGCGGCGCGGCGCCGGACGTACAGTTGTTCCATCTGCACGCGATCGGCCGCGAGCGGCCGCCGGCCATCCGCTGGAACGCGTTCGATGACGCGCTCGAGCGGTACGTCCAGCCAGGCGACGGCGCCGTCGGCCAGCATGGCGGCGCGATTCTCCGCATCGACGAACGTGCCGCCCCCCGTCGCAACGACCGCGTGACGCTGGGCAAGCAATTCCTGCAGCACCGCCCGCTCGATGCTTCGGAAGTACGGCTCACCTTGTCGCGCGAAGATCTCCGCGACGCGCTGATGCTCACGCGCCTCGATGCGATGGTCGATGTCCTCGACGCGCCACCCCATGCGCCGGCCGAGTGCCCGCGCCACGCTGGTCTTGCCCGCGCCCATGAAGCCAACCAGATACAACTTGTCAGCCTTCACGCGCGCAGCGACTCGAGCACCGTGAAGAACTCGGGGTACGACACCCCCGCGGAGCCAGCGTCGTGGATGACTGTCGGTCCGGTTGCGCCGAGCGCTGCGATCGCGAAGGCCATGGCGAGCCGATGGTCGTTTTTCGCGTCCACCTCGCCGCCTCGCAGCCGGTTGCGCCCTCGAACGTGGAACCCATCAGGTTGTTCGTCGATCTCGCCACCCATCAGACGCAGGCCTTCCGCAAGCGCAGAGATGCGATCACTCTCCTTAACGCGCAACTCCCCTGCGCCGGACACACTGAGTTCGCCTCCGTGGGTCGCCAGCGCCGCCAGTACCGGCAACTCGTCGATCACACCAGGAACTTCCTCGGGGCTGATTTCCGTCGGCTGCAGGTCCGCATGGCGGACGCGGATGATGCCGATTGGTTCACCTGCCTGCGCGTGCTCGGTCACGGTCTTCACTTCCGCACCCATACGGCGCAGAACCTCGAGGATGCCCGTCCGGGTTGGATTGAGGCCGACATGTTCGATGGTCACATCCGAGCCGGGCAGTGCCGCCGCCGCGACAATCCAGAAGGCCGCCGACGAGATATCGCCTGGCACATGGAAGGTGCCGCCGATCAGGCGTTGCCTCCCGCGGATCGCCACGGATGTTCCCGCGCGCCCGACCTGGGCACCAAATGCCTCGAGCGCCCGCTCGGTGTGGTCGCGGGTGCACATTGGCTCGACGACGCGTGTCATCCCGTCGGCGTGAAGCCCGGCGAAGAGTACCGCGCTCTTCACCTGCGCGCTGGCGACGTCGGGCTGGAAATCGATCCCCGTCAGGTGATCGGTCCCCATCACCGTGAGCGGCGGCCGCCCATCGTCGGAGATAAAGCGTGCACCCATTCGCTCGAGGGGAACAATAATCCGGCGCATGGGCCGACGCCGCAGCGATCCGTCGCCCGTCATGGTCGTTCGGAATGGGTGCGCGGCGAGAATTCCCGAGAGCATGCGGATCGTACTTCCGGAGTTTCCGGCGTCGAGTGGGGTGGACGAACGATGCAGCCCGCCGACCTGGAGACCGAGGATTTCGAGGTGAATGCCCGCCTGGCGGTCGCGGCTGACTTGGTCGATTGGTACGCCCAGCGCGCGCAGGCAGCCGAGGGTGGAGGCGCAGTCGGCGCCCGTCGAATAACCGTAAATCACCGAAGGACCGTCGGCAATCGACGCCAGCATCGCGTACCGGTGCGAGATCGACTTATCGCCGGGGGGCCGGACGCGGCCGGACATACGGGCCGCCGGTTGCACGGTGACGGCGAATGTCGAGGACATGAGACAGTTATAATTCCGAACCGGCCCGATGACCAGCGGCAACACCGTCCGTATCGACTTCCACAGCTCCCTCGGGATGCTCGACTTCGTGCAGATGATCAGTGAGTACGTCGCGCGAACCGTCGGTCTCGATGACGATTCCGTGCACTGGGTGACCGTTGCCGTGCGCGAATCGGTGGTCAACGCAATCAAACACGGCAACTGCTTCGACGTCCAGAAGCGGGTGCATGTCGAATTCACGGCGCTCGAGGACAGCGGTGCTCCAGGCGTGGCGATCCTGGTGCGCGATGAAGGTTGCGGTTTCGACCCCGCGACAATCGCCGATCCGCTCGCACCCGAAAACCTGCTGAAGGCCAACGGGCGCGGCATCTTCATGATGCGCACCTTCATGGACGAAATGACGTTCGAGCGTTCGGACGCGGGCGGGATGCAGGTCCGCATGGTGAAGCGCGTCCCTCAGTCCGAGCTTGCCTGATCCGATCTACCTCGCGACAGCCGTCGAAATCGTGCTGCGTGCGGGTGACCTGCAACTGGCGGGGCAGCAGTCCGGATTCCGCGTCGACAAAAAGGGAAGCATCGATCTCGTCACCGAGGTCGATCTCGCCTGTGAGCGGATGTGCCGCGACACCATCGCCGAACGCTTTCCCGGCCACGACGTCCTCGCTGAGGAACTTGGTGCCGCCGCGGCCGGACGGTCCCCATCGCGTTTCCGCTGGGTGTTCGATCCGCTTGACGGCACGACGAACTACGCGCACGGCCTGCCGATCTATTGCTCCTCGCTCGCGCTCGAAATCGACGGTCGCGCCGAGGTGGCGGCGATCTACGACCCCACACGAAAGGAACTGTTCACCGCTGAGCGCGGGGAAGGCTCCTATCTGAACGGTCGGGCGCTGCGCGTGTCGTCGACATCCACATTGATCGATTCGCTGCTGGTCACCGGTTTTCCGTATACCGTGCACGAACAGGGCACGGAACTGGTCGCGCTCTTCGGATATTTCCTCGGACGCGCCCGTGCCGTGCGACGGCTTGGCTCCGCCGCCCTTGACCTCGGCTATGTCGCGGCGGGCCGGTTCGAGGCGTTCTGGGAGCAGCATTTGAAGCCGTGGGACGTGGCTGCGGGTGCGCTGATTGTCACAGAGGCTGGGGGACAGGTGACCGGGATGGACGGCGGTCCGTTCGATCCCGCTGCCGCGCATCTCATCGCCTCGAACGGTCAAGTGCACGCGGAAGTGGTCGATGCGATCCGAGCATTCCGGGCCGAACGCGCCAAAAACCAGCTGAGCTGACTGGCATTTCCGTTGCTCTAATGCCGAGTCGGAGTCTCACATGACATTTCGAAACTGTCTGGCTATGGCCATTGTGTGCAGCGGGATGCTGTTCGATCCGCAGCCCGCGCGCGCGCAGCAGACCGTCAATCTCTCACTTGGCTACTTCACCGTTCGTGGGCAGGACGCACGCGTCGCCGGCGATGTGCTGAATGCCAACCGCAATTTCCTGACGTTTGACGTCAACGATTTCAACGGTGGATCGATCGGTGGCGAATGGCTCTTTCCCGTTGGACGCTACATCGAGGCCGGTGCCGGCATGTCGTTCACACGCCGCACGGTCGAATCGTTCTACACGCGGTTGGTCAATGAAGACCGGTCGGATATCACGCAGGATCTGCGGCTTCGGATGGTTCCTGCGGCATTCACATTCCGACTATTGCCGCTCGGGCAGGACCACGGTTTTCAACCGTACGTCGGAGGCGGTCTCAATGTGATCGCGTGGCGGTACAGCGAGTCAGGCCAGTTCGTCGGGCTCGACCGCACCGTCTTCAACAACTCATATGTCGCATCGGGAACGCAAACGGGGCCGGTCGCGCTCGGTGGAATCCGGTTCGCGGGAGACACGGCGGCCGCAGGAATGGAGTTTCGGTATCAAGCCGCTGAAGCCGATGTCCCTGCGCCAATTGCCGGAGGAAAAATCGACCTCGGCGGCTGGTCGTACCTGTTCACCGTAGGGATGCGGCTTGGGCGGTGAAGTCGCGCTTGTACAGCGCCACCCCACCACCTTCGCAGACGCGCCGCATTCCGGTGAGGAATGCGGCGTTGCTCGTGATGCGCGCGGCGAGCACG
>DASTZI010000127.1:0-8487 GCA_035764385.1 Vicinamibacterales bacterium | reverse complement strand
ATCGTGCGCGGAGGCGGGGAAGTCGGCCCCCCTCAACGCCTCGATCAATCGGGGCGGGAGCAACCCGATTGAGCCGGCGCCGAGCGTCAGTACCGCATCGCCTGGCCGAACGATCCTGAGCAGCTCAGGAATCACCGCGTCGAGATGCTTCGCGACGTGCACCGGCCGTCCCGAACCGATGCGCACCGCATCGGCCAGCGCCTCGATGGTCACGCCGGTAATCGGTTCCTCGCTCGCGGCATAGATGTCCGTCAGGACGATCTCGTCCGCGTCTCGCAGCGCCGGACCAAATGCATCGAGTAGCTGCTGCGTCCGTGTGAACCGATGCGGTTGAAACGCGACGACGAGCCGGCGGCCGAGCGTGCGCGCCGCCGCAAGCACGGCGGCGATCTCCGTCGGGTGGTGACCGTAATCGTCGACGACGAGCACGCCGCCGGCTTCGCCGTGACGTTCGAAGCGGCGTTCCGCGCCGTGGAAGTCGGCAAGCGCTGACGCCACTTCGCTGAAGGGGATGCCAAGGCGATCCGCGACGGCGACAGCGGCCAGCGCGTTCTGGAGATTGTGGCGTCCGGGGATGGCGAGACGCAGTTCGCCGAGACGATCGCGGCGGGCATGGTCGCTCACGTAGACACCACATCGGCCGCCAAAGGCGCCGACCTCGATGTCAGTTGCGCCGACATGCACACCCTTCCGCCTTTCCCCTTCCAGCCCTTCCCGCCTCTCCCGCCCCTCCAGTCCGTAGGTGAGGAGCGGCCTGTTGATGCGCGGCAGAATCGCGGCAATCGCCTCGTCATCGGCACAGGCGACGACGCTGCCGTAGAAGGGCACCTTGTTCGCGAAATCGACGAACGCTTGTTGCAGGTCGGCAAAGCTTCCGTAACTCTCCATGTGCTCGCGGTCGATGTTCGTCACGACGGCAATCGTCGGGTAGAGCAGCAGGAACGAGCGATCGCTTTCATCCGCTTCCGCCACCAGGTACTCGCCGCGGCCCAGCCTGGCGTTGCTCCCGAAGGCACTCAGACGGCCGCCGATCACCGCGGTCGGATCGACCCCCGCCCGTTCGAGTACCACCGCAATCATCGACGTCGTCGTCGTCTTGCCATGCGAGCCGGCGACGGCGATCGAAAAGCGGAGCCGCATCAGTTCCGCGAGCATCTCGGCGCGCGGAATCACGGGAATCCCCCGCCGCAGCGCCTCGACGATCTCGGGATTCGACGGGCGCACGGCCGACGAGAAGACGACGACCTGCGCCTCGCCGACGTGTTCTGCGCGATGTCCCTCGTGCACCTTCACACCGAACTTCTCCGCCAGCCGCGCGGCCGTCGCTGACCGCTTCAGATCCGACCCGCTCACCTCGAACCCGAGATTCGCCAGCAGCTCGGCGATCCCGCTCATGCCGATCCCGCCGATCCCAACAAAGTGGATGCGTCGCGTTCCTCCGAGCACCGCCGTCCAGGGCGGCCCTTAACGGGCCGCCAACTCCAGGATCCGATCCACGATGACCTTTGCCGCGTCGGGCTTTGCCGTGCGGCGTGCCGCAGCGCTCATCGCCGTACGCTCGGCGTCATCGCGCGCCAATGCCACGATCTCCGTTGCGAGCAACTCACCAGTGAGCGACCGCTGCTCGATCATCCGCGCCGCGCCTTTGACGACCAGCGCCTCGGCATTCTTCCGCTGGTGATCGTCGGTCGCGGTCGGCAGCGGAATCAGAATCGACGGCCGTCCTGCGGCGGTCAATTCCGCGAGCGTTGTGGCGCCGGCCCGGCAGACGATGACGTCAGCGGCTTTCATCTCGCGGTCCATGGCGTAGAGAAATGGTTCGACGCGGGCCTGAAGGCCGGCGCGCCCGTAGCCGTCGCGGACCATTTCCAGATCGCGCTCTCCCGTCTGATGCGTAATTTCCAGACCTGGTGCGGCGGCAACCAGCCGCGGCGCTGCCTCCACCATGGCCATGTTGATCGCGTGCGCGCCCTGAGAGCCGCCAAAGACTAGGACCCGAGCCGCGCGCCGTTGGTCGACCGAGCGCGGCGAACCGTGTTCGTCATGTTCCCCTCCGAAAAACTCCGGCCGTACGGGATTGCCTGCGAGAAATGCCCGACCTGCAAAAAAGCGCGAACTCTCGTCGTAGCTGACCGCCGCCGCCCTGACGAAGCGCGCGAGCAGGCGGTTGGTCACGCCGGGCATGGCGTTCTGCTCCATCAGCATCGTGGGGATGCCGCGCAGCGCCGCGAGCAGCACGACCGGCCCCGAGCTGTAGCCACCGACACCGATCACAATCGAAGGCCGTCGCCGCGAGATCGCCCGCCAGGCATCGACGGCGCTCGCCGGCAGCAGCGCCATCCCGCGCACGAGTGACGCCACGGACTTCCCCTTCAGGCCAGCGCTTCGAATCGTGTCGAGCGCAAAGCCCTCCTTCGGAATCACGCGTGACTCCATACCGGCTGTCGTTCCGACAAAAGTGATCTGCGCCTCCGGCGTGCGGCGCATGATTTCCCGCGCCACGGCAATCCCGGGATACAAGTGCCCGCCGGTGCCACCACCGGCGATAAGAACGGAAAGGCTCACCCGTGCACCTCTCGCACCCGCTCATGCCTCTTTGCTCTCATGCTGAGAGATGTTGAGCAGCACACCCATGCCAAGCAAATTGATCAAGAGCGACGATCCGCCGAAACTGACCAGCGGAAGCGGAATCCCCTTGGTCGGCATCAACCCGAGCACCACACTGATGTTCACCATCGCCTGCGCCGCAATCATCGTCGTCAACCCAAGCGCGACAAACGAACCAAACGTGTCTTCGGCGCGCGCGGCGATGCGCAGGCCGCGCCAAGCAATGACGCAGAAGCAGAGGAGGATGATGGTCGCGCCAATCAACCCGAGCTCTTCGCTGATGACGGCGTAGATAAAGTCGGTGTGCGGTTCCGGCAGATAGAACAGCTTCTGCACGCCGGCCATCAGGCCGCGGCCGAAGACGCCGCCCGATCCAACGGCGACGAGCGATTGAATGATCTGAAAACCGTCGCCGAGCGGATCGGCCCACGGATCCCAGAACGCCAGCAGCCGCCGCCGGCGGTACGGCGCCGCGACAAGCACCAGGTAAATGGCGGGAAGCGCAATGAGGGCGAGCCCGACGAAATAGCGGTAGTGCAGGCCCGCGGCGAACACCATGACCGCGACGACCAGCACGAGCGAGATCGAGGTGCCGAAGTCGGGCTGCAGCAGAATCAACGCCACGACCAGTCCGACGATCAGGCTGATTGGCAGGAGCGAATACGAAAGCTCGTCGATGCGATGCATGCGCCGCTCGAGCATCAGCGCCGTAAAGAACACGCAAGCGACCTTTGCCAGCTCCGAGGGTTGGATCCCGAGGCCACCGACTCCGAACCATCGTCGTGTGCCGTTGACGGGCGCGCTGAACAGGACGGCGACCAGCATCAGCACCACGAGCGCAAGCAGGCACCAGATAAAGGGTTCGTTGCGATAGGTCCGGTAGTCGATCCGCGCGGCCATGACGAGCACGGCAAGGCCGAGCGCACTCCAGAGCGCCTGCTTCGTCAAGAAGAGGTATGGCTGTTGAAAGCGCTCAAGCGCCACGACGGCCGAGGCGCTGTACACCATGACGACGCTGATGCAAATCAACAGCAGCGTCGCTGTGAACAGCACTTTGTCGATTTTGAGCTTACGAGCCACTCAGCCGCCTAGAGATAAAGAAACGACTCACATCCACCGAAAATGCCTGTTGCACGCAACCCATCGCGTGCCCGTCCGCTGCGCCCGCGGATCCGCTAAGATCGCCGGCCTGCGGAAAGCAGTCAGCAGTCGCCAGCCGGCACGTGGAATGGGACACCCACCTCGCAGACCGGGGTAGTCTGCGTTCCCAGCGGTAGGCTCCCACTCGCCCGAGCCGACTGACGACAGCTCACTGCTTCCGCTCTTCGTCCTCTGCCTTGTCAACGCGGCCGCGAAGGCGCCGCACTTCCTCCTTGAAGACCTCCCCGCGTTCCGCGTAATCGCGAAACCAGTCGAAGCTCGAACACGCGGGCGCGAGCAGCACCACGCCGTCGGGACGTGCTGCTGCGTATCCGCGTCCAACGGCTTCGGCCATCGACGCCGCATCGATGACCGGCACGGTCCCTTCGAGCGCCTCCCGTACGCGCCCGGCCGCCTCGCCGATCGCGACGACGGCTCGACCGCGCGATACCAACGCGCCGCGAAGATCACCAAAGTCGCCGCCTTTGTAACGGCCGCCGATGATCGCGACGACGCCGGCGTCGAAGCTTTCAATCGAGCGCCGCGCAGCCTCGACATTGGTCGCCTTCGAGTCGTTGACGAATCGAATCGGGCCAATGCGTCCCGCGGGCTCCATGACGTGTGGAAGGCCGTGAAACCCGCGCAGCGCCGCGCGCATTGATTCGGGCCGCACGCCGGCGATGTGCGTCGCCGCCGCGGCCGCGAGGACGTTGTTCAACATGTGGCGGCCGGTCAGTTCCACAGCGGCGACGGGAATCAGACGTTCGACCTCCGTCCCGGTGCGGTGCACGATCGCGCTGCCGTCGACGACGAATCCCTCGCGAATCACTCCTTCGAGCGAAAACAACATCTGACGCGCTGGCGTACCGCGCGCCTGGCGGATGACCTCACGGTCGTCTGCATTGAGCACCGCCCAGTCGGTCTGATTCTGGTTCGCGAAGATGCGCGCCTTCGCTGCCGCATACGCATCCACGGACGGATGGCGATCCAGATGGTCGGCGGCGAAGTTGAGCCACACGGCAATCCACGGATGGAACGTCGTCGTTGTCTCGAGCTGGAAACTGCTCGTTTCGACGACGTGGATTGTGTCTGCTGTCGATTGATCGACTTGGGCGCTCAAGGGCGTACCGATATTTCCGCCAACCAACGTCTTCCTGCCCGCCGCCTCCAGCATCCGGCCGATCAGCGTCGTCGTCGTCGACTTGCCCTTGGTTCCGGTGATCGCAATCAGCTGACCCTGTAGGAATCGCCAGGCAAACTCGAGCTCACCGATCGTCTCGACCCCTTTTCCGCGGGCGGCGTCGAACACGGACTGCTCGGTGGGGACGCCGGGGCTCGTGACGATCAGATCCGCGGTCGCCAGCGTTTGCGCCGTGTGGCCACCCAGTTCCAACTCGATGCCCTGCGCCTTCAGGCGGTCGGCGGCGTCGAACGTGTCGCGCGCTTCGGTCAGCGTCACGCGCGCGCCTTTCCGTACCGCGAGCTCCGCGGCCGCGATGCCGCTGCGCGCCGCGCCAACCACGACGACCCGACGTCCACGCACCGAGAAGCCAGTCGCATCCACACCATCACCGCAGCTTCAGCGTTGTGAGGCTGAACAACGCAAAGATGATCGCCATGATCAGAAAGCGCGCGATGACCTTCGGCTCACTCCATCCGATCAGTTCGAAGTGATGGTGAATCGGCGCCATCTTGAACACGCGCTGGCCGGTGAGCTTGAAGGAGGCGACCTGGATGATCACCGAGAGTGCTTCCATGACGAACACGCCGCCGACGATCGGCAGCAGCAATTCCTGCTTGATCAGGATCGCCACGGTTCCCAGGGCACCACCGAGCGCAAGCGATCCCACATCGCCCATGAAGATGTCGGCGGGATACGAGTTGTACCAGAGGAACCCGAGGCTTGCCCCGACGAGAGCCCCGCAAAAGACCGTCAGCTCGCCGGCTGGAGCGAACCGGACGAGCAGCAGATATTGCGCGAGCACGGCGTGTCCCGTGACGTACGCGAGCGCCGTAAATGCAGCGGCTGAAACCGCGAACGTGCTGATGGCCAGGCCGTCGAGGCCGTCGGTGAGGTTCACGGCGTTGCTGGCGCCCACGAGGACGAGCACGGTGAACGCGATGTAGAACCAGCCGAGGTCCGGAATGAGGTTCTTGAAGAAGGGAAAGATCAGCCGCGTGTTGTAGAGCGGCGGATTCTGCTGCGACAAGGCGAGCACGGCAACCCCAACGCCAAGGGCGACCACGATCTGCCCTCCCATCTTGTAGCGGGGCAGCAGCCCGTGATGGGAACGGCGGACAATTTTCAGATAGTCGTCGGTGAAGCCTACGCCGCCGAACGCAGCCGTCGCGAGCACCGCAATCCAGACGTACGGGTTCGACAAATCAGCCCACAGCAGGGTCGGCACCAGCGCCGATGTCAGGATCAGCAGCCCGCCCATCGTCGGCGTTCCCGCCTTGGCGCGATGCGACTGCGGTCCTTCCTGTCGGATCACCTGCCCGATCTGGAAATCGCGCAGCTTTCGAATCATCCACGGACCGAGTGCGAGGCTGAGCGCGAGCGCGGTCAGGCTCGCCGCCGCGGTCCTGAACGTGATGTAGCGCGTGACGTTGAAGATCGTCGCGTAGGTATGGAGCGGGTAGAGGAGGTAGAGCAGCATCAGCCGAATGCCTCCGCAATTCGATCCGCGATGACGTCCGTCCGTGTGCCGCGCGAACCTTTCACCAGGACGACATCGCCGCGTCGTATAGCCGCCGCGATGGCCGGTGCGGCCGCGGCACTCTCATCGAAAAACGTGACGGTGGCTGGAGCCATCCCCGCGGCAATCGCGCCCTCGCCGAGCACGCGCGCGGGTTGGCCGCCAACGACAAACAGCGCATCGAGGCCGGCAGCCGCGGCGGCGCGGCCAGCATCCCGGTGCAGGTCGGCGCTGAACGCGCCGAGCTCGAGCATCTCGCCGAGTACCGCGACCTTGCGCGCCGCTCGGGGTTCTTTCGCAATGACGTCGAGCGCTCGTTTCAAGGCCGACGGACTCGAGTTGTACGAGTCGTCCACCAGCATGACGCCGCCGCGAAGACGGTGGACCGCTCCACGTCGCTCGGACGGCCGCAAGCGGGCGGCATGCGCCGCAATCGCGTCCAGCGGGATCCCGAACTCCACCGCGACGGCCGTTGCCGCAAGCACATTGGCGAGGTTGCCGCGGCCAAGCAGCGGCGTGTCAATCATCCGCTCGCCGATCGGTGTGACGACCCGTGCGCGCATCCCCTCGAGGCCGAGATCTTCGATTGCGGTGGCGCGGACCGTCGCGCCGTCCGCTTCGCCAAAGGAGACAACTCGTCCCGCGAACCGCGGCGCGCGCGCCATCACACGCGGATCGTCGGCGTTGCAGACGAGCACGTCGTGTGGCTCGGCGAACTCCAGAATCTCCGCCTTCGCATCCGCAATCGCATCGGCGGATTCGAAGAAGCCGAGATGCGCGTCGCCGACATTCGTCCAGACGCGGACGTCGGGGTCCGAAATCGCCACCAGCGCGCTGATCTCCCCGGCGTGATTCATCCCCAGTTCCATCACCGCCACGTCCGGCCTGTCGCGGAGCTGCAACAGCGAGAGCGGCAGGCCGATGTGATTGTTCAAATTCCCCTTGTTCTTCACGACGCCGTACGACTCCGAGAGAAAATCCGCGATCGTGTCTTTCGTCGTCGTCTTCCCGGCGCTGCCGGTAATTGCGATCACCTTCGTCTCGGTGGCTTCCCGTACCGCGTGCGCCAGGTCCTGCAATGCGACTGTCGTGTCGCCAACCTCCACGATCGCGGGGGTGTGGGGCGGGGCTTCACGCCCCGCCTCGTCAGCCTGGCGCCCCGTGAAGGGGCGCCCGACATCGACGAGAGCCCCCAATGCCCCGCGGCGAAGAGCCTCTTCGACGAATTCATGCCCGTCGAATCGCGCGCCGTGCAGCGCGATGAAAAAGTCGCCGGCCTGCAGCGATCGCGAATCCGTGACGATGTTGCCGACCACTCGATCGGGATCGCCCGACACGATTCGCCCGGCGACCGCAGCCGCCAGCCATCCGACCGTCATCAGCAGCGCGCTCACCCCACTCGCGACTTGTCGCGCCGCGCCTCCAGCGCCTCATGAGCGACCGCCACGTCATCAAACGGCGTCACACGGCCCCCTATCTCCTGGTACTTCTCGTGCCCCTTCCCCGCGATGAGCACAACGTCACCGGGCGACGCGCGATCGATCGAATGCAGAATCGCTTGACGGCGATCCGGCATGGCGATGACCTCCGCGTTCCCCTGACGCATTTCGGGCTCAGCCCCGAGCTTCACCTCTTCGATGATCCGCAGGGGATCCTCAGTTCGCGGGTTATCCGACGTGATCACCACGACATCGCTCATTCGCGCCGCCACCATTCCCATCAACGGACGCTTGGTCCGATCGCGGTCGCCTCCAGCGCCGAACACGGTAATGAGGCGCCGTGATGCGAGCGGCCGAGCCGTCTCGAGGAGGTTCCGCAGCGCGTCATCGGTGTGCGCGTAATCAACGACCACCGTGATGTCATCGCCCGCCGAAGACACAAGCTCGAACCGCCCGGGAACGCCGGCAAGGCTGTGGAGCCCTTCCTCGATCGCATCGACGCCCACGCCCAGCGCCGCCGCCGTCGCAACTGCCGCGAGGATGTTGTAGACGTTTGGTCTTCCCACGAGCTTCGAGGTGACATGCGTGACGCCGTGCGGCAT
>DASTZI010000126.1:0-2344 GCA_035764385.1 Vicinamibacterales bacterium | reverse complement strand
ATTCATCGCGGGAAGCAGAAGGTGATGACGGTCGGTGAGGCCAGAGCTCAGGCTGCCAGCGGTCGAGGCAATGCGCAGGCTGCTGCTGGTCGTGGCAATGCGCAGGCTGCGGCCCCAACGACGCCGTGTGGAGAACAGATGGCCAATCCTCCAGCGGACGCACTTCAGGGCGCCATCACCCACGACAATCAGACCGAGGGCTATTACATTGTCTCCGGTAGCGGCACGGCGTTCATTGACGGGAAAGTTGTCAACGGCCGGCGCAGCACGGCCAACCCCGACGGCGGACCGAACGGTCCCGGCTGCGGAGGCGGCGTGGCGGTTGGCGCACGCAAAGTCGAGTTGAAGGTCGGCGACGTGCTAATCGTTCCGCCGGGCGTCATTCATGGCTGGTTCGACATTCCCGATCACGTGGACTATCTCAGTTTCCGTCCATCGCATGGCGTGATGAAGAACGGCTGGGTGAATCCCACCATCGCCAGCAAGTAAGAGGCATGGCCCGATCCGCGCAGGCACACGAGCAACTTACGTCAATGACGTGATGCTCGCGCTGGCGAAGTCCGAAGGCGACGCAGCCGTGAGGGGTACGCACGCGCGAATTGTGGTGCCGTACTGCGGGCGGGAATCGATCGTCAGCTCACCGACGACCAGCTTCAGCCGCTCTTTCATGCTCACAAGACCAAGACCTCGCCGCCCTTTGAGGACCTCATCCAACTGAAACCCAATCCCGGAATCACGCACGGTGAGCGCAACGTCAGTTGCGCCGCCGTGCAGCGACACGTCGATGCGATGCGAGCCGCTGTGCTTGACGGCATTCTGCAGCGCTTCCTGCAGGACGCGATACAGACACAACGCAACTTCCTCCGGCAGGTGAGCGGTGTCACCTTCCGCTTGGAAACGAACCTCCAGGCGGCTCCGCTCGGACACCTCGCGACAAAAGCCGAGTGCCGCAGCCGCAAGGCCCATGATCAGCTTCGGGGAGTGCAAGCGACGGGAAAGACTCTGAACGTCGGCTGCGAGCGCAGCGGTTGCTTCAATGGCGTGTCCCAACTCCTGCTTTGGCTCGTTCCCTGACGGTGCGACACGTTGCCTCACACCCTCGAGACTGAGGAGGAGCAGCGCCAATCGCTGACAGATGTCGTCGTGGAGTTCGCGAGCGACGCGGGCCCGTTCCTGCTCCTGAGCTTCGATCAAGCGCTGACTCAGCGTCGACAACAGCTGTTCGGCCACCTTGCGATCGGTCACATCTACGGCCGATCCAATATAGCCTTCGAATCTCTGATCTGCGTTATATCGCGGGACTCCCTGTGTGAATATCCATCGGAACTCTCCGTCGTGGCGTCTGATCCGATGTTCCATTTGAAAAGGCCCCCGCCGATTGAACGCGTTCGCGAACGTCTCACGCGTCCGCTCGAGGTCGTCTGGGTGCATGACAATCGACCACGAGTCGCCGAGCGCATCCTCCCGTGATAGCCCCGTGAAAGTCGTCCACAACTCATTGACGTACGTTGTCTGCCCGTTCTCGTCAACGATCCAGATGATTACCGGCACCGTGCTCGCAATGAGACGGAAGCGCGTTTCGCTCTCTCGAATCACTCGTTCGTCTTCCAGGCGCTTCGTATCGTCACGGAACCCGACGACGATTCCCGCGGCTGTCCCGTGTTTCCTCAGAGGTGATGCACTGTAGATGACGGGGAAACACGTGCCGTCCTTACGGATGAACACGTCAGCCTGTTCGCGAAGTTCCACCCCGTTCCGCAGCACCTGAAGTCCCGGGCAGTCGCGGGCCGGAAACGGCGTGCCGTCCGCATGCTTATAGTGCGCGACGTCGTGCATCTTCCTGCCGATCAGCTCGGCCATCGTCCATCCAAACATCTGTTCGGCGGCCGGGTTCACGTAGGTCACCAGGCCCTGCTCATCGAGCGTGTACACACCGGCCGCGATGTTATTCATCGCGAGCCGGAAGCGCTCTCCGCTGTCACGCACGACACCCTGGACGACCAGCAGCTCCTGCATCGCCTGACGGCGTTTCAACGCGTTCCAGAGGATGTCTCCGATGGCCTTCAGCTGACCGACCAGCGCCGCGTCCCATGAGACCTGCCTGTGGGTCGTGACGAATGTGATCGCTCCCGCAATGTCGCCTCCAACCTTTAACGGAATCGAGGCCGCAGACGAGACGCCTCTCCCGCGAAGATATGCCTTCTCGGCGGATGCGTCGGAGGGCAGATCATCGACACACGAGATCAGCGACACGTCACCACGCAACACGTGACGCATCCACCACGGGAGCGCCTGCGGCGTGATCCGTGCATCGAACTGTGGTACTCCAGCCGCATTCCAGGAG
>DASTZI010000125.1:0-13821 GCA_035764385.1 Vicinamibacterales bacterium | reverse complement strand
CGAGGTCAACGTCGTGGCGCATGGAAACGCGCGATGTCGCCAGGAACTGCATCAGCAGCAACAGGGCGATGCCGGCCAGCAAAATCGCCGCCACGATGTGCGCCTGGATGCTTGTCCGACGGCTGCTTCGCGCGTAGCGTTCCAGCCAGCGATCCCACCGGCGCTGCTCTCCTGCGTGTTCCTCATTGCGCGGATCGATCGCGCCGACGTCGGCGGACGTCACGAGCGACCATCGGTTCCGCGCATCACGTCGGCGATGGTATGGGCCCGCGGGCCAGGCCACAGCGAGAGCAGCACGATCGGCGGCACGAGGGCGACCGTCACTAGGTACATCCAGCTGCGCGTCGAGGACGCATCGAGGCCGAAAAAGATCAGCAGTGATGCGACGATCCAGCCAGCGGAAAGCGTCCATCGCAGAGAGGGTATGGTCATGGGACAAGCGGCATCGAGACCACGAGCGAGAGGGCTATCGACGGAAGCGCATGCGCATATTTCATTGCCTTCATGTTGGCCGGTCGTTGAAATTGACGCTGTTCGTTTTTGAACAGCGCACGCCGACCTACTCAGGCCAGAGTCATGAAGGAGTATCACCATGATTCACTGGAAGACATGGTTCCAGAAGGCCAAACCGATGGAGCCGTCCATGACGCGGGTGGTGCCTGACGAAACGCACCCGGCGCGTCAGTGTGGCGTATATCAGCCCTTGTACAAATATCTGCAGAATCGGTACGCGACGACCGTCGTCCTCAAGCTGTCGGAGATCGAAGACATCCTCGGATTCGCATTGCCCGCACGCGCCCGCACGGATCGCGCCTGGTGGACGGTCGCCGATCCCTGTACGTCCACTGGTGCGTACCACGGCGCATGGACGTCGGCGAAGCGGACCGCGGTGCCCAATTTCCTCGCGGGGACCGTCGTCTTCGAGCGAGGCGCGTAGGGCGATGATGGCGCGCGCGTCGGTCAGTCGTGAAGGACGACGCTTAACAACGAGCTGTTCACTTTCAACCCGCCAACGGGATTACTCCTGAGTGACGCCGTGAATGAGATCGGACGGGTGATCACGTTGAGCGCTCAATTCTCGGACTCGAGTTCGGCAATTCGCTGCATGGCCTTCTTCCGCAAGGCAGCTGCATCGCGTGCGATTACGATTTCGCCCGTGTCCTCGATTTGCGGCACACGACGGTCGAGGGCAGCCATCAGCTCCCGCAGTCGACGGAGCGTACGCGTTCGATCCCCCTCAGCAGTTGTTTTCCTGTGAGCCATTAAATCCCTCATTCCGCCGCGGCGTTCACGGCTGGCTGCAGCCGTGTCCAACGGCTTTGCTCTCTCAGCAACGAGCGCATTGGTGTCTGCCTACGTTCGCCGTTTTGCGAAGTCCAGCGGTTAGGTTCCTTAGCGTTTCAGCTTCGGCGCATCGATGACCCCACAGCATCGAGGTGCCGCGGATCGTGGTCGGCGGGGTCCTCGCTGATCGTGCCGCTCGGCAACACCTCCACGTCGAGAGGGAGCTCGCCCAGGAGCAGCAGCCGACAGCACTCGTAACCCTGCACGAACCCGCCTTCGCGGGCTGCTTCGTCGACACCGATCGCGTCCTCGATCGCGTCGAGCAGCGCCGCCAACGCAACGACGCCTTCACCCGCGCGCACGAGCGCCGCGCGTCGCACGGTGAGATATTGACGCCGATAGGGGGACGCGTCGCCGTCGTCGAGCGCGTCATCGAGCGCCGCCTTGAGCGCGAGCGGATCGAGTGCGAGGACGGCGCGCTGCCGAGCGCGCGACGTCTCTGACGCGGCGGCGAATGACGCGAGCGTAGAGTGAGACACGACGGCCTCCTGACTTAAGACGACGAGCCGGTCGGCGGCTAGAATCACAAAGCCGTCAGCCCGGCCCAGCGGTTCACTCAGCCTACGCCCCGCGCAAGGTGTTTAATGTGCCGTATTGAACACGACAACCAATCAACTCGGCGGCGGAACCGTGTCGAACCGGACGTTCGCGTGCGCTGGCAACGTAGAGAACTGCCGAGATCCAGGCAGCCACAGGGCGTTCTTGCGGTGCGCCGTCCGTCAGCGCGACTCGCCCGGCTGATGCAGCTGTGTGCGGCTCTGAACGAACGTCCGTTCGCAGCGACCCCTGCAGCGCCCGGCGGGCATGTCGAAGACGGCGGCGATCACTCGCGGTGAAGCGTCGGCAAACGAGGCGCCGCCTATCACCGTGTGGTACGAAATCGGCGGGACGATCGGACATGAATTTCGCTACTAATCAGGAACTCCCCAACGCCCCAACGCCGAACCCCTGACTTCTTCTGGAGTTCGGCGGCTGGTTCTTCATGCGCGATTCAACGCGCGCACGCTTAAATTCCGCGTGAGGTCCGTGTCGATCGGACACGTGCAAAAGTCCAGCACCGCGGCCAGTACTACACGCTCTTGTGATCGACCTCGCGTAACGTCGCGCCCAGATTGTCGGCTCAACACCGCGTCCCAATGACCTCTTCATGCGCCAAATGGGCCGCACACTGAGCGCCGCTGACGAGGAGGCATTGCGCGACCATCGCGTCGTGATTTGTGACCGCGACCGAAAGTGGAGTGAGAACGTGCGCCCGGCTCTTGCCAGAGGCCGGCATCCCCGTCGCGCAGACCGCTGTGCGGCAGGGCCAATGCGTACGCCGAACGCTGCGTGCAGTCGATCAAAGAAGAGTGTCTCGATCGCATCATTCCACTTGGCGAGCGGCATTTCCGACAGGCGTTGTCGGAATTCGTTGCCCACTATCATCGCGAGCAGAATCATCAAGGGCCGGACAACGCTCTCATAGAGCGGGTCGATCAAAAGCACATCGGAAAACGGATTCGACGTCGGACGCGTCTCGGCGGCGTAGGGCCATTCGCAAAAAGTGCGATTGCTCAGTCGCAAACAGTCGCGGGACGAGGCGCCGAGTGCGCGTGCGACGATCGAAGCGTGTCCCAGAGATATCGGCACTGGGGGCAGAAAGAGCACTGCGTGTCAGTTCGCTCAAGCGTAACGAAGGCGTGTGGCGATCCGCACCGCGGACACCCGACATAGAACCGAGGCGCTGGCCGCGGAAACAACAACATGCAAATAGAGGCTATCGAATGCGTGCAGGGCGCGCTGCCCCAAACTGAACAGGTCTGAATTCCAACCATGAACACATCCAATGAAGTTTTACCGATCGGGAGGTGCCCCGCCGTGGCATCGTCAGCACGATCAGAATGCAGCTGGACATCCGTCGCGTGCGGGACACTCAGGGCCGTTACGAGCGCGCATGCAAATGTGCGTATCCTCGAGCGTATGTGCCGTTTGGAACAGTGCCCAGTGGCGCCGCTCGTTACGCTGGGGCATGAGAGTTTCTGTCGTCCTGATCATCATCCTGTTGGGTCTGGAGCATGTCCAGCTCCACGCGAACAGGACGTTATTGGCGCCACGCGCTCCCGACGACATCGCTCGCTCTCCAACGCTCGAAGAGGCGCAGCGATTCTTCTACAACGGCGACTACGATTCGGCGGCTACGGTGACCCTTGCACTGTGTGCTGCACGCCCCGACGACCTCGTGGCGTGCGAACTGCGTACGTCCACCCTGCTCTTTCAGATCAAGAAAGCACTCGGGGAACAGGGGGACCTCGACAAGACCACTGCATGGAAGCTGTGTGCCGCCTGTCCTGCACTCATGTCGGCGTTCCTTGCGGAGACGGTCCAAGGTCAGACCTTGGCGCGGGCGAGGCTGCAGAATCATCCCGAGGACGAGGACACGTTATTCTTCCTTGGAAAGCTGGACCTGAACTATGTATGGCTCCAATTAGGTACACTCGGCCGTAAGACTGGGTGGGATGAATATTGGGAGGCTCGCCGATCGCTCGACCGTGTCCTTCGAATGAATCCGCAGAATGTTCGGGCGCGCGTCGCGCGAGCCTGGGTCGATTACATCGTCGGGACGAAAGTCCCGAGAGGTGTCCGCTGGCTGCTTGGGGGCGGTAATAAGACGCGCGGACTGGTTGCCGTTCGTCAGGTGGTCGAAACGGGCGGCAGCGACTTCTTCGTGCAGGCCGAAGCCATGTTCGCGCTCTGGGACATGCAGGTGCGTGAACGGGAGATCCCCGGAGCCGTTGCCACCGCGCGGATGCTCGCGCGCGACTTCCCGGAGAACCGCGAACTGCGCAGGTTCCTCACGATTCACGCTCCGACGGCCGCAACGATCAGCCCAGACCACAAAGCGCCGTAGTCGCTTGCACACGCGGACCCGCTTGGGGCCGCGCATCCGCGTGCGATAATTCGACCGATCCACGATGTCGAAAGCGAAGGCACAGTCCGTCAAGGCGAGCCAGACACGCCTGGACTTCGACGCCCAGGCGTTCCTCAAATCTGCTGGTGCGGCACGGCGCGTTGCGACGTACCCAAAAGGGAGGGTCGTCTTTTCGCAGGGCCAACCGAGCGACACCGTCATGTACGTTCAGAAGGGCGGAATCAAGATCTCGGTGTTATCTCGCGCCGGTAAAGAAGCGGTCGTGGCGATGCTGGGCCCCGGCGACTTCTTCGGAGAAGGCGCTCTGACCGGTCAATCAATTCGGATTGGGACAGCCACCGCGACGATGCCAACAACTGTACTCGTCATCGAGAAAGGAGCGATGCTCCGGCTGCTGCACGACCAGCCGACGTTCTCGGATCGGTTCATCTCGTACATGCTGGCGAGGAACCTCCGTATCGAAGCGGATCTGGTCGATCACCTCTTCAACTCCAGCGAGAAGCGGCTGGCGCGAACCCTTCTGCTGCTGTCGCGGTACGGCGATCAGGCTCGCGAGGAGAGGAAGATACCGAAGATCTCCCAAGAAACGCTCGCTGAAATGATCGGGACGACGCGATCGCGCGTCAACTTCTTTATGAACAAGTTCAGGGACCTCGGATTCATCGAGTACAACGGTGGCCTGAAGATCAACCCCTCGCTCCTCGGCGTCGTCCTGCACGATTAGTCGGTTCTCACGAGAGAATCCGCTCACGCCGGGCACGCCCACTCGCGGAGCGTCGTCCGCAATTCGTCCGCTTGCTCCTGCAGTTGTCTCATCCGCTTCACCTGCACGGCCAGGTCGCGACAGATCTCCTCGATCTGGCCTTCAAGGGCGCTTGGAAATTCCGCGCGTCTGGCCGGGCTTCGCTTCCGACGCGCGCCATATGGAACTTCAGATTTCGGCATCGCATTTCTCCGCTGATACGAGACCACATCCTGACAGGCTACGATGCACACGAATGTACTGTTTGGAACGTTGGTCGACGATTCTGGAAATGGTGAATTCAGGATTAGGACTGTTGTGACCCTCGATACTGGGCGAGCCATCGCTCGCTGACGTACCCCAACTCTGCGGAGTGAATGTTCCATGGCATTCGCCGTCCAACCACGACCGCGACGGCCACTGCGAGGAACGCGCCGAGAACCGTCAGCATATGTCCGGTCTCACGGAATTCGCGTCGTGGTGTCTTGTCAAGCTTCGTCCTCCACGACCGAACCGGCCGTCAGATTACGCGAAGCACGTCCTGAATGGTCTCCGACATCGTCCGAGCGGGTGCACCCCAGAAGCGCGTCATGATTGCCGCTGGTGCCAACGCCACGGCCAGAAGAGCGGTCAAGCCGACAAGCGAGGTGATACCGGTGGCGTAGCCGAGGGCAGCGATGAACAGCATCCACACTCCCATCAGCATTGACTGCGTGTATTCGATTTGCACGGTGCGAGTGTACCGAGACCCGCGGCGTACCGCTGTCTCGTATTGCATAGCGCCCGAATGAGCGCGGTATTGGCTCTTTCAAGGTCCTAAGAGGGCGCTCGGGCTACGTCTGGCAGCCAACTCGCGGAAGCGCGGTCACGTTGATCCTCGCATAGCGTTCAGGAGAAGCCTGACGAGCGCTGTGACAGCCCCGAGCAGCAACGGTAACGTCCATATCAGCGCCGTGGCAAGAACGAGGTCAGATGCGCGTTGCACCGTCGAAAAGGAACACCTATGAAGAACGATACCAACGAGCAAGGGAACGCAATTTCCGGTTGGGAAGGCGAGGGTGGCGCTGGGCTTTCCTGATCAGCGACGTGTAAGACCCCGGTCTTCAGTCGGGTGTGCTGGTCCGTCAATCGCTGGGCATGACCAGGGAGCAACGGCGCAAATGTATTGACGAGTTCATGTAGCGAGCGTCTATCGTGGCGCTCGATGCTTTGTGTGCGATCGATTCTTTGTGCTCAATCGTTTGGTTGAGCTTGATCGAGGCTGTCTGCGCGCGCTCGTCGGGAGCGCCGCGAGCTCACGCTCCGCTCGAAACCAGTCCTCACGATCATGACCGTCCGCACGGCCGCGTTCCTCGTAGATAGCGTAGGCACGCTCAGCGATGTCAACGGTAGACATCACGATGAGCGGCGGTAAAACTGTACTTCTGACCATAACAATCACCTCCAGACGTCTGAGGAACGGCTCCATGTGATGTGCTTCAGTACATGCCACCGCCCATTGCGCCGGCGGCCATCGCCCCGTTCTGATGCTGTTCGGGAATCTGCGAAATGACGGCTTCTGTCGTCAGGAGCAGCGATGCGATCGACGCCGCGTTCTGCAGGGCCGAACGGACCACCTTCGTCGGATCGATCACACCCGCCTTGACAAGATTTTCATATTGTTCGGTCTGCGCGTTGAAGCCCTCTTCGTCCTTCATATCCTTGACGCGCTGCACGACAATCGAGCCCTCGTGACCGGCGTTGGTCGCAATCCAGCGCATCGGCTCCTCCATCGCCCGGATAACGATCTTGACTCCGATTTGTTCGTCGCCTTCGAGCTTCAGCGTCTGGAGCACCTTGGAAGCCCGCAGCAGGGCCACGCCACCGCCCGGCACGATGCCTTCTTCGACGGCGGCCTTCGTCGCGTGCATGGCATCCTCGACGCGCGCCTTCTTCTCTTTCATCTCGGTCTCAGTGGCCGCCCCGACCTTGATGATCGCCACGCCGCCCACCAGTTTCGCAAGTCGCTCCTGCAGCTTCTCGCGGTCGTAGTCGGACGTCGTGTCCTCGACTTGCACGCGTAGTTGTTTGACACGACCCTCAATCGCCGCTGAACTGCCCGCCCCCTCGATGATCGTCGTAGTGTCCTTGTCGACAGTGACCTTCTTCGCCTGGCCGAGGTCGTCCATCTTCATCGACTCGAGCTTGATCCCGAGGTCCTCGGTCACGGCGCGGCCGTTCGTGAGAATGGCGACGTCTTCGAGCATCGCTTTCCGACGATCACCAAAGCCGGGCGCCTTCACCGCGACAACGTGTATCGTGCCTCGAAGCTTGTTGACGACGAGTGTCGCCAATGCCTCGCCGTCGATGTCCTCCGCGATGATCAACAACGGACGGCCGGCGCGCGCCACCAGCTCCAGCACCGGCAGGAGGTCTTTCATCGAGCTGATCTTCTTCTCGTGGATGAGAATCACCGGATTCTCGAGGACCACTTGCATGCGCTCGGGGTCGGTCACGAAATACGGCGAGAGGTAGCCACGATCGAACTGCATCCCCTCAACGGTCTCGAGTGATGTTTCCAGCGTCTTCGCTTCCTCGACGGTGATGACGCCATCCTTGCCGACCTTTTCCATCGCTTCGGCGATGATCCGTCCGATCGTCTCATCGTGGTTCGCCGAGATCGTGCCGACCTGGGCGATCATCGCGCCACTCACCGGCTTGGATTGCGCCTCGAGCGACGCCACGATGGCCTCGACGGCTTTGTCGATGCCGCGTTTGATGGCCATCGGGTTGGCGCCGGCGGTGACGTTCTTCGCGCCTTCGCGATAGATGGCCTGGGCCAGCACTGTGGCCGTGGTGGTGCCATCGCCGGCGACATCAGACGTCTTGCTCGCGACTTCCTTCACCATCTGGGCGCCCATGTTCTCGAGCGCATCCTTCAGCTCGATCTCCTTCGCCACGGTGACGCCGTCCTTGGTGATCGTCGGCGACCCGAATTTCGTGTCGAGGATCACGTTTCGTCCCCTCGGCCCAAGGGTTACCTTCACCGCGTCGGCCAGGCTGTTGACCCCGCGAAGAATGCCCTGCCGCGAGGAATCGCCGTACACAATCTGTTTAGCCATAATCTGTTGTCTCCTACGACTGCGTCTTCGTCGTCGTCCCGCCGCCGATGACGGCCAGCACTTCGTCCTCGCGCATGATGAGGTACTCCTCGCCATTGAGCTTGACTTCCGGGCTCGTGTACTTGCCGAAAAGGATCACGTCGCCCACCTTGACATCGAGGGGAACGCGCGTGCCGTCGTCGTTCACCTTGCCATTGCCGGCTGCGATGACCGTGCCCCGCTGCGGCTTCTCTTTGGCCGCGTCCGGGATGATGATCCCGCCGACGTGCTGCTCGCCTTCTTCGAGGCGCCGAACAATGAGCCGATCGTGTAGCGGTCTGATATCCATGGCTGTCGACGCTCCTTTTTTCTCTTGGCGTGTCGTGGGCGGCTCGGCTTGTGGAACCGCACGATCTCGATGGCCCCTACTGGGCGGCCCGCAGCGTCACAGGCTTGTCCAGCCGAAATGTGAGGACCGTTTCTGCGGGGACCTGGACATCGCGCCCTCTCGTGAGCACCTGCACGCCCGCGCGGCTGGCTGCCCCCACCAGGACGCCAATGGCCGCACCCTTGGCACCTCCGGCGATCGCATTGATGATCATGCCGTTCGCAGCGCCGCCGCCGACCGTCTCGGCCGTGCGCTTGTTCTTGCCGATCCCCGTGTCGCTGTCCTGCGCAAGGTCCGTCGTGCTGACCTGATACTTCCGCCCGCTGACGGCGATCGACTGAACGTCCAGCGCCATCTCAGCGCTGCCCCTCGCGCCCCCCGACGACAGCTGTCGGATCACGAGTTGGGCGCTGGAGTTCGCGGGGATGATCACGCGGCCGGACGCGTCGGTCACCTGGCGCTCGACGATGGCCGAGAAGATCTGATCGGCGCCCGAATTTCGCGAGTCGATCGTTTCGACCGTTCGAACGACCAGTTCGGTGCGAGCTGGGACCTCGAGCCTGCGGTCGCTCACAGCGCGCGGGTTGTCACGGTCGGCCGAGAGAAATTCCACCGCCTCGACCTGGCTCGTGGGGTACCGACGAGAGACGCCGTCGGCGTGCCGGAAGGTGATGGTCCGCGCGGCAAAGCCGGTCACCGTGCCCTCGACTCGCGTGCCATCTCTCATGATCAACGTGTCGGCTGACGAGATTGCCGCCAGAGACACCACGCACAGGCTCACCGCCGCGGCGATGACGATTCTTCTCATGTGACACTTCCTTCTGGAGTGACGGCTCGGAGGTCCGTTGCGGGAGGGCGACCGACGTGACGATCGTAAAGCGATTATGCGAGCGCGGTGTGTACCCGATTGCACACCGAGGGCTAGTAGCTGGGAATGCGACGACGCCGTCGCTCGATCTTTGGTAGAAGCGATTGAACCGCGTGTCTCGTTAACCGAGGAGTGCAGTTAAGTGATCACCTCTCGCCTCGCGTTGCTCGGTGCCGCTCGCTCTCGTCGAGAAAGGTTCCTCTCATCGTTTTGAGCTCGCGCCACGTTCGATCGAACAGCCGCGATTCGAACACGCGTTTCATACATGCGTCGCAAGCGCAGTGAGAGCTCCCCACCAGGAGATTGCGACGAGCGCCATGCGGATCCAATTGAGCCGAGTCCACCGCCGGGCCTCGGACTGGAGGCGTCCGGCTGGAGTGTTTCCGCCTCCGTCGTCAAGAAAGCGGTGGATCGTCGGGCGAAAGTAGGCCACGGTCCACGCCACAGCAGAGACGGCGCACACCGCAGAAAGGACCAGCGGCACTTCCCGACTCCCTGCCCAGAGGGCGACGGCCAGAGCGCCGAGCCCGCTCAGTGCGTAGAGCGGGGTCGCAGCCATCCAGAACGCCGAAATGTTCATCCGACTGACGGGTGATCCGACGAATCCGACAAAGGATTCGGGTGGTTTGCGGCTCCATGCGGGATGTATGACGAAGCTTTCGTAAACGCCGGCGCCCAAGATCAGCGACCCCATGACCGAGTAGAACCACAGGGCTGTCGTATAGAAAGTCATTCCGTCGCCTCGACGATCTGCGTCGTGCTACGCTTGACACCATGTCAAGCACGCGGAAGCATCGTAGAGCCACACTTGACATCGTGTCAAGCCCGAAGGGTGGCGACCCGGCGACGCGGCAGCGCATCTGCGAGGCGGCGCTGCGGCTGATTGTGAAACGCGGTGGCGTCGATGTCCCGCTCGCCGACGTCGCGAAAGCGGCGCGCGTGTCGCGGCAGGCCCTCTACCTGCATTTCAAGGACCGCGCGGCGCTGTTCCTGGCGGTCGCGCAGCACGCGGATGACAAGCGTGGACTTCCCGAGGCGATTCGTCGTCTCGAGCAGGCCCCGACCGGGCTCGACGCGCTCCGCCGCATGGCGGCCACGCGAGCCGCGCTGAATCCCGAGATCTGGCCGCTGGCTCGTATCCTCGACAGCGTCCGCGGGGAGGATCCAGCCGCAAAGATCACGTTGCAGAACCGACTGGTGGCGCGACTTGGCGCGTGCCGCATGATCGTCGAACAGCTCGCGCGAGACGGTTCGCTGCGGGCCGAACTCGAGCCAACGATTGCAGCCGATCTGTTGTGGGCGTTCACGTCGCTTCGCACCTGGGAAGACCTGGTGCTCGTCCGTGGGTGGACCGCCGCGCAGTACGAAGAACGCCTCGTTGCCACGCTGCTGCGAGTGCTCACCAACACGCCGGCGCCCGACACATCGAGCGTGTCAAAACGGCGCGACGCCTAGTGGCTTTGAAATCTGGCGATCCGAGCCTCGTACTGGGCGACGAAGCGCGGCGACACCAGCGCCAGCCGATCGACGTCGACCCGTCCGCTACGCTGGATGTAACTCCACGCCAGTTGCCACGGGTCGAGCCGCATGTGCTCGCCAAAGTGCTCGTACCAGTCAGCGCTCCGGTTCGCTGCCGCGACCAGCTTGTCGACAATCGGGCGTCGCGCGAACTCGTACGCCTGCAATGCCGCAGGGACGTCCCCGCCTTGGTCGCGCAGCGCCTGTGCGAGCGCGATCGCGTCCTCGAACGCGAGGCGCGTGCCCGATCCGATCGAGAAGTGCGCGGTATGCAGCGCGTCGCCGACGAGGACGCGGTTGCCGACTGACCAGGAGTCGTTGCGAACCTTTGGAAAGCGACGCCAGATCGATTTGTTGGCGACCAGGGCGTGCCCTTGCAAGGTGTCGGCAAAGGCCGATTCGATCGCCGCCTGCGTCTGCGCGTCGTCCATCGTCTCGAAGCCGGCGCGCCGCCAGGTGGCAGCGTCGCATTCGGCGATGAAGGTGCTCATCGCCGGCCCGTAACGGTAGTGATGCGCGTTCATCGGCCCAAACGGCGTATCGACGAACGTCTGGCTCAACGTCTCGAAGGCACGCGTCGTGCCGTACCAGACAAAGCAGTTGGACAGGAACTCGACGCGCGTGCCGAACGCCGCCTCGGACAGGCGTCGCACAACCGAATGGACACCGTCGGCGCCGACGACCAGGTCGTACCCGGACAGCTCCGCTTCGGTGGCCACCGTGCGCCGGTATTCGGGGACGACGCCAACCGACGCCACGCGCTGCCGCAGCAGCTTCAATAGCGCCAGCCGGCCGATTGCCGCGAACCCGACGCCGTCGATGACCACGTGCTCACCGCGGTGGAACAGCGCAAGATCGGTCCATCGCTGCATCGCCGATGCAATCAGGACGTGGGTCTCCTCGTCGTCGTGGCGCAGGAAGTCGAGCGCGCGATCGGAGAAGACGACGCCGAAGCCGAACGTCGAATCGGCGTCGTTCTGCTCGATGATCCGGATGTCGTGCCGCGGATCGTGCCGCTTCACCAGATAGGCCAGGTACAGGCCCGCGGGTCCGGCGCCAACGATCAGGATCTTCAACGCGGCTGGTCCTGCGCCACCTTTGCGGCGATCCTCTCGCGCAGCTCCCGCTTCAGGATTTTGCCAACGGGGCTAAGGGGCAGCTCGGCCGCGGTCTCGAGTCGCTCGGGCAACTTGAACGCGGCGATCTGCTGCGCGCGCAGGAAGGCGACTAGTTCGGCGAAGCTCAGTGTCTCGCCCGGATGCGGAACGACGAAGGCGCACGCCTTCTCGCCGAACACCGGATCGGGCATTGCGACCAGTGCCGCCAGCTTCACTTTCGGGTGCGTGAGCATCAGCGCCTCGATCTCCTCGCACGAGATCTTTTCGCCGCCGCGGTTGACGAAGTCTTTGCGCCGCCCTTCGGCGTACAGGTACCGACCGTGTCTGCGCACAATGTCGCCCATGCGATAGAAGCCGTCGGCCGTGAAGGCCTCAGTGTTCTTCTCCGCGGCGTCGTAGTAGCCGCGGATCGTGTATGGCCCTCGGGTAATCAGCTCGCCGGCCTCGCCGTCCGGCACCTCGCGCCCGTCGTCATCGACGACGGCGATCTCGTCGGCGTCGCACACCGGCGCGCCCGAGCTGTGCAGCAGCCGCTCGTCGTCGTCGTCCAGTCGTGTCATGTTGATGAGCCCTTCAGCGGTGCCGTAGATCTCCTGCGGTGTGACGCCGAAGCGCTCGCGGAGGCGTTGGCGCAGCTCCGGCGCGAGTCGTGCGCCGCCGTTCTGCACGACGCGCAGTGACGCGAGATCGAAGCGCTGCTCGACGTGTGCCTCGAGCCAGCCGGCGATCAGCGGGACCACGGCAGCGATCACTGTCACGCGCTCCCGCTGTACGGTCGTGAACACCGAGTCGGTGTCGGTCGACGGCGACAGGACGACCGCGCCGCCGAAGGTGAGCGCCCCCAGGATCCCGGGCGAGGCCAGGTTGTAGTTGTGGCCGAGCGGCAGGATAGCCATGAAGACGGTGCGCTCGTCGAAGCCCGCCGCCGTTCCGCACAGGCGCGCGTTCAGCACGTAATCCTGGTGCGTGCGTGGGATCAGCTTCGACATCGACGTCGTGCCGCCGGATAGCAGCATCGTGCCGACCTCGGCCGGATTGACCGTCACCGGAGGTGCGTCGATGTCGCCGTCGCGCAGCAAGTCGGCCAGCGCGTGTTGCCCACGCAGTGGCTCGCCCGCGACGATGACGTGGCGCAGCGACGATGCCTCGGCGCGCAACGCGTCGGCCATCGTGCGGAAGTCGAACGTGCCGGTGCGATCGCCGATCACGTACGCAGTCGCTCGCGAGGCGTTCAGGAAGTGCCGCAGTTCCGCCTGGCGATGCGAACGCAGCGCCATCACCGGGATCGCGCCGATCCGCGCGAGCGCGAAGTAGACGAGCACGAACTCCGCGGCGTTCGGGAGTTGCATCACCACGCGGTCACACGGCGCGATGCCGAGCGCGAGCAGGCGGGCGGCGAGCCGTGTAGCGTCGCGATGCAGGTCGGCGTACATCCAGCGCCGATCGCCGTCGATTAGCGCGACCTTTCCGGGCCAGCGCGCTGCGCCGCGGCGGACGATGTCGAACAGATTCGTGCCGTCCCAGTAGCCTTCGCGGCGGTAGCGTGCGGTCGTTTCGGTGGGCCAGGTCACGGTGCCGGCAAGCATCACCCCTCCTCGAGCGTTGCAGTCTGGCCTCCAGGGCCGAGCTGCCGGGGCGCGCCATCTCCTAAAGAATTCAGGAAGAGCGCGGGTGGCATCTTTGCCTTGACATCGTTGTGACGCTGGCTTAGTTTCCACCGATAACTGCTATTAGGCGGAATCATGAAACTAGAGGAATGCAGATGCGAACTGTAGCGCGCAAAATGGCCTGGGTTCTTCTGATCGCATGGTGTGTGGCCGCTCGGGTGACTGTAGGCGGCCAGCAGAACGTACCC
>DASTZI010000124.1:0-3078 GCA_035764385.1 Vicinamibacterales bacterium | reverse complement strand
AACACGTTGAGTCGATAAAACAGATCCTGGCGGAATGTTCCGGCGCTGACCGCAACCGGCAAGTCACGATTCGTCGCGGCAATGACGCGAACATCCACCCGGATCCGATCTCGTCCTCCCACCCGCTCGAACTCCCGTTCTTGGAGTACCCGCAGCAAAGCGGCTTGTGTCTCGGATGACAGTTCGCCCAGTTCGTCCAAGAAGATCGTACCGCCGTCCGCCAACTCGAACCGACCGAGTCTCCGTTGCACGGCCCCGGTGAATGCGCCTTTCTCATGACCAAAGAGCTCGGAGGCAACTAAATCGCGCGGAACCGCTGCACAGTTCACGGCAACGAACGCTCGTGGTGCCCGTCGAGATCGTCGGTGGATCGCTCGCGCGACGAGTTCTTTCCCCGTCCCGGTCTCACCGGTGATGAGAACCGTCGACTCACTGCCGGCGACTTTGGATACTCGCGACAGGACGGCGGCAAGCGCCGGCGACACGCCAACGATCTCTTCGAACATCGACACCTTGTCGACTTCTTCTCGTAGCGCGACGTTTTCCTGTTGCAGTCTCTCTTCAGCTCGCTTGCGGTCTTCGATATCAGTGCCGGCAACATACCAACGCGAAATCTGCCCATGTTCGTCGCACAGCGGGTTATAACGGGCCAGAAACCAGCGGTAACTTCCATCGCCCTTGCGAAACCGTACTTCGCTTTCAAAAGCAGAGCCGCTCGACATGGCACGATCCCATTGAACCTGGACCCGTTCCGCATCATCGGGATGACCTACAGCGCAAACGGGGGGTTTGTCACGCCACTCATCAAGAGTGAGACCGAAGTAGTCAAGTCCGCTGCGGTTCATAAAAAGACGCTCGCGGTGGCGTCCGAAGACAGCTATGAATTGTGGTGCGAGGTTCAGAACCTGCCGCAGCTCCTCTTCGCTTTTGCGTAGCGCACTTGTGAGGACCTCGTGCTCCGTGACGTCTATCCCGGTTCCGACGAACCTCTGGAGCACTCCGCTGTTTGTCGCTGGCGTGCCGACGCACCGGACGTGACGGATCGATTGGTCCGGACGCACGATCCGCTTCGTAAAATCGAATCCACGATGCTCCGCCAGCACCGTCCGAATTTCCTGCGCGACGAACTCTCGGTCGTCAGGATGCACAAGCGCCATGTATTCCTCGAGGGTTGGTGCTTTCTTCGTAGGATCGAGACCGTGGATCGCGAACAACTCCGGAGACCAGTGCTCAAAGCCCGCAGAAGTGAACGTCCAGCTTCCCGAATGCGCGAGC
Organism: Vicinamibacterales bacterium; assembly: GCA_035764385.1. GTDB lineage: Bacteria > Acidobacteriota > Vicinamibacteria > Vicinamibacterales > UBA2999 > Gp6-AA40. The sequence goes on along the minus strand of DASTZI010000124.1, from coordinate 1,803 downwards.
CGCTGTCCCTCTGCCAGGTAGAACTCGGCCTGCTTGCGTTCGTCGATGTCAATGTTGATCCCGATCCAGCAGAGGATCGTTCCGTCGTTCCCACGAAGCGGCTCCGTGCGACTGAGGAACCAGCGGTAATTGCCTTGAGCGTCCCGAATGCGACAACTCGCCTCAGCCGTACCGCCCGTCCTCAGATTGTCCGACGCGATTCTCCGCATTGCTTCGTGATCGTCCGGATGCAGAAAGGGGATATGAGAATCCCACGCAGCGGCGGTGTCGGTTCCGAACCGAAGCGGATGATCCTTCGGCAGGCCCAGGAAGTCCGCACCGCGTGAATTGACGAAAAGAAGCGCACCCGATGGCGCCGCAAGCCACGTGAATGCCGGGATCATGTCCAGCGTAGCTTGTAACTGAGCTTTCAGCGATTCATCCATGCGTTGTGCTCCTGCTCGATTGTCCAGTATTTCACCATTGGCGAAATATCGCCACGATCTGGCCGTAGAACCTATTTAGATTCAGCCCATTGCGGTGGCTCGGCGATTGCTAGGTATTTGAGACCGTCAGTATACACGCTGACGCCAACCGCGGCGACGGGATCCCGCGGAGGAGAGTGAAATGTCTGCGACGATCGATATCAAACAGTACGGCTATTTCACTGATAACCAATGGCGACAGGCCGAGGACAACCGCTTCTTCGAGATCCACGAGCCATACAGCGAAAGGCTCTTTGCGCGTATCGCGGCAGGCTCTCGCGCGGACGCGCGCGTCGCCGTGGATGCCGCATCAAAGGCATTCGCAGGATGGTCCGCTACCGCGCCGAGCGAGAAAGCCCGTTTGTTCCTGAAGGCTGCAGAAATCGTCAGGCGCCGCCGAAGCGAGATCGCTGAAGTGCTGGCGCGTGAAACCGGTTCCACCATTTCGTTCGCGACATTCCAACAGGACCTGGTCGCTGCGACCCTCCAGCACGTCGCAGGCTGGGTGTTCCTGCCCAAAGGGGAGGTTCTGGAAACCAGTCTCCCCGGTACGCACTCGATCGGCGTGCGGCGGCCGCTGGGTGTCGTCGCCAGTTTCACTCCGTGGAACGGCGCCAACGTCCTGTCGTGGCGGGCGGTCATTTCGCCCGTGGCGGCCGGGAACACCGTGGTGGTCAAGCCATCCGAGTTCGCCCCGGTCTCGGCAGGCATCATGCTCGCCGAGGTCGCGGAGGAAGCCGGGTTCCCTCCAGGGGTCATCAATGTTGTGACTCATGCGCCAGGAGCCGCGAGCACCATTGCGGACGAGTTCTTCGATCGCCCCGAAGTGCGAGTCATCAATCTGATCGGCGGCGTGAAGACTGCACGCATGCTGGCGGAACGCGCCGGGCGTACCTTGAAGCGCACCGTCCTGGAGCTTGGCGGTTTCAACCCGATGATTATCCTCGACGACGTGGACACGGAATACGCGGTCCGCACCGCGACGTTTGGCTCCTTCTTTCATCAGGGCCAGATTTGTCTGAACACGCGACGCATCATCATTCAGCGAAAGATCTACGAAGAATTCCTCGGTAAGTTCGTGGCTCGGACGAAGAGCCTGCCGGCAGGTGATCCCCTGAACCCGAAAACCATTATCGGTCCCATCATCACGCGTGATGCCGTGAAGCTTATCGATGATCGCGTGAAGGAAGCCGTTGCGAGGGGAGCGAAGGTTCACGCGGGCGCGAAGTACGACGGACAGATCTACTACCCCACGATGCTGACGAACGTTCCTCTGGACGCTGCCATCGCGAATGAGGAGACTTTCGGGCCGGTTGTCGTGGTAGAAGTGGTGGATACG
>DASTZI010000123.1:0-2306 GCA_035764385.1 Vicinamibacterales bacterium | reverse complement strand
AAGGGGTCACGCACCTGAGTCGATATCCTCGCACAGGCTTGGTACCGGCGGCGAGGGACACGCGCGAGCCATTCCGTCTCAGGCGGGACTGGAGGAACCGGATAGCGCGATGGCCGCCGTTTCGAGCATGCTATCTGCGTGAAGCTCACCGATCTGCGCGGCATCCTGCACTACGTGCCTCAGTTCCGCGACCGGACGTTCGTCCTCGCGATCGACGGCGGCATCGTCGGTGACGAGAATTTCGCGACGCTGCTCCTCGACGTCGCCCTGATGTGGTCGCTCAATATCCGCGTCGTGATCGTGCATGGTGCCGCCGAGCAAATCCGGATTCTGGCCGACGCCCAGCAGGTGCATCCATCCGACCTGGAAGGCACCGGTGTCACGGATGCGGCGACGCTACAGCTGGCGCTGACTGCGGCCAATCGATTGACGCACGAGATCCTCGAGGGCCTGTCGGTGCACGACCTCCGCGCCGCCTGCCCGAATGTCGTTGTTGCGCATCCTGCGGGCGTGATCCAGGGCGTCGATCACCTGTTCACCGGCCGCGTCGAACGAATCGACACCGCGTTCCTGCAGTCGCTGCTCGACCAGGGCGTCATTCCCATCGTGCCGCCACTCGGATTCGATGGCAGCGGCAACACCTATCGACTGAACTCCGACAGCGTGGCCGTGGCCGTCGCGACGCACCTGAAGGCCGTCAAGTTGATCTTCGTCACCTCGCAACCGGGACTCGTCCATCGCGGACAGCCGATCCGTCAGACGCCCGTTAGCGGGTTGACCGACCTCTTGCAACGCGACGGTGCGGGATTCTCTCCGGAAATGCTGTCGCGGGCGCGTCATGCCGTGCGCGCCTGCACGGCCGGCGTGCCGCGCGTGCACATCATCGATGGCCGTCTCGAAGAAGGGCTGCTCGCCGAAGTCTTCGACAATCACGGCCTCGGCAGCCTCATTCACGCCAACACGTACGAAAACATCCGGCCGGCGACGAAGAAGGACATTCAAGCGATTCAACTGCTCACGCGTCAGGCGATCGAGGCCGAAGAGCTGATCAAACGAACGCGTGCCACGATCGAAAAACACATCGGCGACTACTTCATCTTCGAGATCGACGGGAACCCCGTCGCGTGTGTGGCGCTCCATGCGTATCCGACCGAGCGCGTGGGCGAGATCGCCAGCCTGTATGTGAGCGTGCCGCACGAAAACCAGGGCATCGGCCACAAGCTGATTCAATTCGTCGAAGATCGGGCCACGGCCATGGGGCTGACGCAGCTGATTGCGTTATCCACCCAGGCGTTCACGTACTTCCAGTCGAAGGCAGGGTTCGTCGAGGGGACGCCTGCCGACCTCCCGTTGGATCGCCGCGAGAAGTACGACCGCAGCGGCCGCAATTCCAAGGTGCTCGTCAAGGCTCTGCGGACGCGCGCCACCCAGGCGCTGTAGCAGGACCTACGGGCATTTCCCTGCGGAAAACCCCCGAGTGGCATTCACGGATACGCGGGTCATTCTCAACTTCTGCGCGCTTGCTTTGATCTGCGCGACGCGCGAAAGAGGACTGATGGCCTCTCCAGGTGGCGTCATCACCGTTCTCGAGCCAGCGTCAGCCGCTATCCGTCGGCGACTGTCGCGGTGGATTGCGCGGGCGCTGATCATCCTGCTACTGATCGGCGGGGCTTACGCGTTCGTCCGCTCCAAGCGCTCCGAGCTCGTGGACTTCGTCGTGCCGCGCACTGGTCCTCGCAGTGCCGGCGTATATGTGCCTCGTCGATCGTTCGCGAGACCTCTCGCCTGCCTGGCGCGTGGTCGCCGTGGTCGGTGTGTTTCTCACCAGCTTCACCATTTTCGATTTGCTCGGTCGCTGGCTCTACTTTCGGCTCATGGATGTAGCCGCGATCAGCGTCGGCGCCTGCCTGATCGCTGCGTGTCTCGTTCGACTGCGTTTGCGCGCGCTCGCCTGAACTCGGGTTCAACCGCGAGAACGGCCGCCGAGAACAGCGCGAGCGCAATAACAATCCCAGGACTCCGTGATGTCATGCCTTCCCTCTGCTGACAGTTCCTCCGGTAAACCCACCCGCATCGTACGACGGACCATAGAGCGAGGGCACCTTTGCGCCCATCGGTCGCAGATACGTCGACAGCTGCCCACGATGGTGGATGGTGTGATTGAGGATCAACTGCAGCAGCCCGATTGCGGGGAACGTCCGGAGCCCGTAGAAGTCCACCATTCGCAGCAGCTCGTCGCCGGTCGTGGATTCGAGGCGCTTCACAGCCGGCTCGAATCGCTCGGTGTACCAGGCAAGGACGTCTGA
>DASTZI010000122.1:0-3179 GCA_035764385.1 Vicinamibacterales bacterium | reverse complement strand
GGCATCGAGACGACGGGAGAGGCCCTGCGACAACAGCAGCAGCACGGCTCCCGCGACGCTGCCCGTCACATGCGACGCTTCGATCACGCCAAGCGGCAGCACGCGATCGAGCCACTGCAGCCGGTTGGCTTCCGCGGGCGTCGCGCCCGAGAACAACAGCAGCACACCGGCGACGAACGTGAACGTCGCCAGCATCTGCGGTGTCAACCGCTCGGTGATGCGTCCCATCGACGCGGCCAGGCGCGCCGCGTGCACGCGACGCAGGAGCGCTTCGTCGATGACGAGACCCACGAGCGCCACCGCCAGCGGCGCGAGGTAATAGACAGCCCGATACACGACGAGCGCAGGCACGAGCTGCGAGGCAGTGAGAAACGGTTCGAGCGTGAACACAATCAATCCTTCGAAGACACCCACACCCCCTGGCACGTGGCTGACGAGCCCCAGGATCTGGGCGATGACAAACGCGCCAAGCACGTCAACGAACGTGGCGTTGCTCGCGGGAAGCAGCACGTAGAGCACTGCGGCAGCAAGGAACCAATCGACCGTCGACACGAAGAGTTGCGCCAGTGCCACGCGGATCGACGGCGGCGGCACAACGAATCCCTTGATGCAAATCGGTTCGCGCCGGACAGCCACCATCACGATGTAGGCGACTGCCACCACGATGGATGCCCAGCCGAGCTCCGGCGTCCACGGCGGCAACCCGAGTGCGGCGGTCACGGGCGCCATAGCCACCAGACTGATGCCACCGAGCAGCAGGAGCCCGAGCCAGAACGTGATCGAGTTCAACAGGACGATGAGAGACAGATCTTCGGCGGTGAGTCCCCAACGCGAGTAGAAGCGGTAGCGAACCGACGCGCCGGACAACGTGGCGAAGCCGACGTTGTTCGCGACAGCATAGGAGAGAAACGAGACCCACGCGATGCGCGAGCGCAGCAGGCGCCTGCCGACATACGCCATCGCCACGAAGTCGTACCCGGTGAGCGTGACGTAGCTCAGCGCAGTGAGTGCGAAGGCGATGAGCAACAGCCGCGGAGGCGTGGCCGCCACATCTCGCATCAGGGCATGCCACGTGACGGCGTTGAGCTGATGCCGCAGGACCAGCAGCGCCACGATGAACAGCGCAAACCCGATGCAGGCCGAGATTGCCCGGACGACGCGTTCGTTCATGACCGGAGAACCTCTTAACGCGGCTCGTGCTGAGACACCCAGTCGAGCGCCTCGAGCAGGTTCTGGTCGAAGACCGACAGGTTGTCGCTGAAACGGTGATCGGCGGCGTTCACCACCCACATTCGTCGCGGCTCGGCGGCGAGTCCCAGCATTCGCTGTGCGTCGCTCAAGGGGACGAACTCGTCGTGAGTGGAATGCAGCAGCGCAAGCGGCACGGGTGCCACCTGACCGACGAAGGAAGCCGCGCTGAACGTTGGTTCGTTCGGCACGCCATGCGTCAGGTAGATGACTGAATCCTTCCAGCGCCAGCCCAGCTCGTTACGATCGGGCAATCCGATCGCGACGACACCGCCGATCGATTTACGCGTCAGGGGATCGGAGGCCGCCAGTACCGACAGTCCGGCGCCCTCGGAGATGCCAACGAGGATTGGCTTCGATGAAGAACCCTCACGCGCGAATTCGGAGAGCGCGCGGAAGTCTGCGGGTTCCTCCGCCGCATTCAACGTTGATGAGCCCGATGTGAAACTCTCGAGATAGGCTTTGACGTCGAAGCCGAGCACGTAATAGCCGTGCGCGGCGAGCAGGTGCGCGACGTGAGGACCCAGGTGTAACCATCCGCCATCGCCGCTCGAGACGATCACCGGCCGATCGCCGGCGACCCCGAAGACATGCAGTGACTGCGTGTGCCCGCGCAGCGGGAGCGTTTCAGTCTTCTGGACTACCCCCGGGTCAGCTCCGCCGAAGGGTCCACAGCACAGAACAATCGCCCACGCCGTCCATAACCTCTGCATACGCCCGCGCTTTCGAAGTGCCCGTCCGTCACCCGGCTGTTGCAAGACCGCAACCAACCGAAGCGGGGTCCCGCCGGCCCGGGAGCCCCGCTTCCTCCTGGGCAACTACTTCTTTGCTTGCTTGGACGATTTCGGTGCTTCCGCGTTCACTGCTGTGGCGACATTCGTGCTGCCATCAACGTGGTAACGGACCGACACCGGCGTTCCGGTCGCAATCGAGCCCTCTTTCTGGGTCGTCGAGTCGAGCTTGAACGTCATGTCCGAACCCTTCTTCCCTGACTTGGTGATGACCAGGGACGAGGCATCGACCGACTTCACAGTTCCCTGAACGGAGTGCGTCGCTGCCGGCTTGGTCGACGAGCTCGACGCCGGCTTCGATGCCGGCTTCGACGAAGACTGGGCAAACGCGCCGCCGGATACTGCCAGTGCACCAGCCAACATCAACGCGGTGAGTGTGTAACGCATGAGAATCTCCCTTTCTATCGCGGCCACGCTTCGCCGCTCCTGTGTATTCCACCGGAACCACCTGAGCCCCTCATGAAGCGGCGATTAAACCTAGTTAATGAGCTGACAAACCCTTGTTGTGCTCGCACAGTCCCTGTATGGTGTGTTGAGGTAGAGGTTTAGAGCGGTGCGCATTCTCGTCATCGAAGACGACTCAAAAGTCGCCAGTTTCATCCAGACCGGGCTCGAGCAGGAGGGCTACGCGGTGGATGTGCTGCATCACGGCAACGCCGCCGGCGAACAGGCGCGTGCGGTCGACTACGACGCCGTCGTGCTCGACCTCATGCTCCCGGGACGCTCGGGCTTCCAGGTGCTGCGCGACATCCGCGCGCGCAAGAGCGCGCTGCCGATCCTGATCCTCACCGCGAAGGACACGGTACAGGAGCGCGTCGCCGGGCTGGACGGCGGCGCCGACGACTACATGGTGAAGCCGTTCGCGCTGGCCGAGCTGTCGGCGCGGCTGCGCGCCGTGATGCGCCGCGGCGCCGCGCGCGAAAACGTGCTGCGCGTCGCGGATCTCGAGATGGACACCGTCCGCCGCGCCGTCCGCCGCGCCGGAAAGACCATCGATCTCAAGCCGAAGGAATACGCGCTGCTCGAGTTCCTGGTCCGCAACAGCGATCGCCCGGTGACCAAGTCGCTCATCATCGAGCACGTCTGGAACATTCACTTCGACAGTGTGAGCAACGTCGTCGAAGTCCACATCAACTCGCT
>DASTZI010000121.1:0-4974 GCA_035764385.1 Vicinamibacterales bacterium | reverse complement strand
GATCTGCGCAACACCGATTTCGATACCGGTGAGCCGACACGGCGCGGGGAGTACAAGCTCGCCGACGAGACCTATGCGGAACTGGTCGCTCGTCTCAGGAAGAAAGACGGCGTGCCGCCAGGAATGCGGGCCGATATCGACCGTTTCTACGGCTCGGCGACTCCCACTCGCTAGTGCCACGGGCGCTGGGATGGGCGTTGAAGCGTCGCGACTTCGAAGCACTTGCCGAGGTCCGACTCTCAAGCTCGTGTGGCTTTGGCGCGCGCCGATTTAGTGACGGAACGGACTACCGATTGCACCTCTATGTCCGCGTGGGCGGTTGTGTATACGCTAACGTCGCCGTTTGCAGACACACTCAGAAACTTGGATGACCAAATTGCGGAAACGCGGAACCTGCGCGAGCGCATCAATGCGGCAATCCGCCGCGAACATGACGCCCTGCACTTTCCCGAACACCGCGACCACTACGAACCCCACGAACCGGATCGCCGCCGCCACCAGCCGAGGCTCATTTAAACACAATAGTTCAGATCGCAGCGCTGCGATTGCTCTTCGGATGACGCCGGCGAGTTCTGGCAATTGGCGCTCTCATCAGGTCACGGGGCCGTGCTTAAGCGGCTCGGTAACCGTCGAGAAGGGACCCGCTGGGCCCCGACGGTCGACCCTGCTCCGGGGTTGCCTCGGGAATCGCAAAGGAGAACGTCGTGCCGCGATACGGCGTGCTCTCGACCCAGATTCGACCGCCATGAGCCTCGACGATGCCCTTGGTGATGGGAAGGCCGAGCCCGGCGCCTTGACGGTTCGTGCGGGTCGCTTGCCAGAATCGGTCGAAGACGTGTGACAGATTCTCGGGCGCGATGCCAGAGCCCGTGTCCGCGACACGGAAGATGACCTCGTGATCCCGCGCGGTCGCACCTACCGTGATACAGCCGCCAGTGTTCGTGAACTTAATCGCGTTACCGATCAGGTTCTCGAACACTTGTAGGAGCCGGTCCCGATCGCCCCAGATGTCGGGAAGGTCATTGTCGAAGTCGATTCGAAGCTCGAGCGACGAGGCAGAGGCGAGTGGTCTCTGCGTATCCGTCGCCCCAACGATCAGCTCACGTGCAGACAGTCGCGATCCTTTGATCGTCAGCTGCCCTGACTCAATGACCGCAACATCCAGGAGGTCTTGAATCAAGCGGTTCATGCGCGTGGCCGCGCGTTCGATAACCTCCGCCGGTTTCCGAGATCGCCGTTCGGGTTCCGGGCCGTGTGGCCTTAATGCCCATAGCTGCGTCAGGATCGTGGAAAGCGGATTCCGCAGGTCATGGGCCACGACGCCGAGCACTTGATCGCGGAGCTGGGTGGCATGGACTGAGGCGCGATAGAGACGTGCATTCTCGATTGCCACCGACGCTCGGTCCGCCAGCGCTTCGGCCAAACGAAGATCGTCCTGTCGGAAAACGCGCGACGGGGTCGAAGAGCCGAGAAAAAGCGCGCCAAGGGGCTGTCCCATTATCAAGAGCGGCACCGCGACGAACGATGTGACACCAGTGACCAGGAGTGCATGCTGGTGTTCGGGGCCCAGCCCAAGCGACTCGATGTACTCTGGCGTCACCTGCTCGACCACGATGGGCCGTTTGCTCTCAATCACAGATCGCATGAGGTGAGGGAGATCTCGATCGGGCGGCATCTGCTCGAGAACCGCGCAGAGCGCCGCCTGCTCAGGGTCTGCGCTCGCGACTCTCAATCGGCTGAGTCGCCCTTCCTCGTCCATCACGTCAACGGCAGACCAGTCGGCGAAACTCTGAACGGCTAGCCGAGCCAGGTTCGCCAGCGTCTGCTCGTAATCGAGCGAGGCGGCCAGTACGGGTCCCGATTCCGTCAGCAACTGCCGCTCAGTCTCGAGGCGCTTACGTTCGGTGATGTCTCGCAGCGCGACGGTGAGGAGGGTCTTGTCGCCGACCTGCAGCTTCGAGATCGCTGCTTCCGCGGGGAATTCTTCGCCGTTGCTGCGCAAACCAGCGACTGTGATGAGGCGCTCTCCCACGCGACGCGCGGCCCCAACACCGGACGCAAACCTCTCGACGTGCTGGCGATGAATCTTGCGAAACCGTTGCGGTATTAGATTGTCGAGCGAAGTCCCGATTACCTCCGCCTGCGAGTAACCAAAGACCTGTTCCGCTCCATTGTTGAATATGATGATTCGCTGCTCGGCATCGATGGAGATGATTGCATCCTCAGAAATCGAGATGATCCCGGAAAACTTCGCCTCTGACTCCTTCAGCCTCTGTTCCGCGACTTTGATCTGTTCGATATCGGTGCACGTGCCGAACCATTTGCTGATCTCGCCATTCGCGTTCAGCAGGGGCACTCCGCGGATCAACCACCACCGGTAGACGCCATCGGCGCGCCGCAAACGGCCTTCAAGCGAATAGATGTCACGGTGTTTCGTCGCACGCTGCCAGGCATCCCACACGCGCTGCCGGTCGTCGGGGTAGAAAGGTTTGATCCAGCCTTCTCCGGAGCTCTCTTCCAGGGTGAGGCCGGTGTAGTCCGCCCACTGCTGATTAAGATAGATGTTCAATCCATCTGCTGTCGTGGCCCAGACGATCTGCGGCATGGCCTCGGCCAACTCGCGAAACTCGCGTTCGCTTCTCTGCAGCGCCTCCTGTGCGCGCTTCTGCTCGGTGACGTCCAACACGGTGCCCATCATTCTGACGGGGTCGCCCTTTGGATTCCGATAGACGCGACCCTTGGCCGAGATCCAGTGAATGGACTCGTCCGACCAACGTATTCGACATTCCATATCGAAGTTGCCGGAGACGAACGCTTCTTCGAAAGCTCGTCGTGCAACGTCTCGATCTTCGGGGACAACATGAGTCATGAAGATCGCCGCTCCCCATCTGGGAATGGCGGCCGAATATCCGAATATCTGGTCATGCCGGAGTGACCGCACGGACATATCGCTGAGGAGATCCAGATCCCACATGCCCATTTGAGCAGAATCGAGCGCGAGGGTCAGGCGCCGTTCGCTCTCTCTCAGAGCTGCTTCTGCTCGTTTCCGTTCTGTGATGTCTTCGATTTGAACGATGTAATAGAGCGGTGCGCCATCTCGAGTACGAAGAATCGACGCGCTCAGTTGAATATCGACGATCGTACCGTCCTTGCGGATGTAACGTCTGCCGAGCTCATATCGGGGAATCTCCCCACGAGCGAGTTGACCTCTGAGTGCGAGATCCGCGTCCACATCGTCGGGATGGGTGATGGCCTGGAAGGTGAGTTCTGTTAGCTCCCCGGAACTATAGCCGACGATCTCGCAGAGCGCACGATTGACACGGACGAAACGGCCATCGAGCGCCTCCAATGCCATCCCAATCGGGGCTTCGTCGATCGTGAGCCGAAATCGCTCTTCCGCTTCCTGCAGGGTCCGTTCGATGCGCTTACGTTCGGTGATGTCGATGTTGACGCCGATCATGCGCAGCGGTTCGCCTTGCGCGTCGTAGAAAATGTGACTCTCGGAGTAGATCCACCTTTCCTCGGCTGCATCGGCGCTCATCATTCGATACTCCGCCTCCCAGTGATCGTGCTTCTTTCTGAGAACCTCCTGAATGCTGGCCTCACAGACCAGCCGGTCTTCCGGGCGGACTCGCTTAGCCCAATCGTCATACACACCGCGAGATGGTCCCGAAGGTCGGGCGAATGCGGCGTTCGACTGTTCCGTCCACACGACTGCGTTGGTACGGATATCCCACTCGAAGGTCCCGATCCCGCCTGCCTCCATAGCCAACTCAAGCCGCTCTTCACTCTCTTGTAACGCTTCCTCGATCTGTTTGCGCTTGGTGATGTCCGTGTGCGTGACGACAGCGCCACCGCGCTCACCAATCAGCGGTGTGACCGACATCAGGAACCAGCGCTTCTCACTCGGCGAGTGGCAGGGATATTCGAGTTCGAAATTGTGCCGCGTGCCGTTGAGGACGGCCTGAATCCCATTCAGCGCCGCCCATCCTCCATTCCTACTGTCGGGCGCATCGCTGCAGACTTGCAGGTAATTGACGCCCACGCTATCCGCGACAGCCGAGCCATCGTTTTCATAGGCAAAACGTTTCCATGCATCGTTGACCGCGATGATGTTTCCTTCCCTGTCGAGCACGGCAATGTTGGCCGCCAGAGAGCGGAGGACAGCTTCGTTGAGGGCTTGGGTCCCGTGCAGTGCTTCTTCCGCCTGCTTGCGTTTCGTGATGTCGTTGAAGAGGATTGCGACGTGCCGCTGCTCGGGCCTGCCGACTCGGAACGCGTAGACGTCGTAGAACCGGCCGAGGGCAAGGGCGGGATTCTCAAATCTCCGCGATTCGCCGGTCAAAGCAATCTGCCCGTAAATCTGGAACCAGTGCTCCTCATGCGCTGGTGCGATCTCGCGCATGCGGCGTCCAACGGCGTTTGGGATGCCGGTCTGCTTCTCAAAGACCCGATTGACTTCCAGAAACCGGTAGTCAAGTGGGCGGTCCGCATCGTCGAACACAACCTCGATCACGCAGAAACCCTCATCGATCGACTCAAACAGGGTGCGATACTTCTCCTCAGACTCGCGCAGCTGCCGGTTGACGTTTTGGCGTGACCGCGCCGTCTCTTTCGTGAGAAATGTCAGATAGACGACGACTGTCCCATCAACGGCGAACAAGAACGACTGGAAGGATGCTTGAGCGATGGAATAACCTGCGCCCATCACGGATGTGTAGGCCCCGAGCGACATACTAAGCACGACGGCACAAATCCCAGGGCCGACGCCTCCGAACAGGCTGGTGACCAGGACCGCCGCAAAGAACAGCACGAATGAAGCGCCTGTTCCCGTCAAAGGGATCAGCCATAACCTGAGGGTGAACGTGGTTGCCACCAGCGCAATGGCGAACAAGTAGCGGACGAAGGTGTTGTGCTGGAGGAGTGTCCCGCCGCGAAAATCCATGCAGGGGACCGCGCAATTCATCGGCCAAT
>DASTZI010000120.1:0-4707 GCA_035764385.1 Vicinamibacterales bacterium | reverse complement strand
CCGTCCCACCATGCGATTGAATCGCCCATATACGTGGGCTGGACATCCGCCGCATGGGGCCGGTTCGGCGCGCCGATCGGAATCACGCGGAAGAAATGCATGTACTCGTACAGGATGACGAGTTGATCCGCCGTCTGGATGAACTGCTGGGCGTACGGCGAGGGAATCTGGCGTGTCAGACCGTTCGGCAGACACACGGCAGTGGGATCATCGATTCGAACGTTGCCCGTGTGCGGCTTGTAGAAGAGCGACTTGCCCTCCGGTTTCATCGGGGCCATCTTCGCGTCCGTGTAGAGCCTCACCGTGGCGCTATCGGTGTCTTTGCCGGTGTGTTTGAACCCGGGGCCTGCCCACACGCCCGTGAAGTCAGGCTTGCCATCTGCAGTGCGCGGGATGGCCTGCGCGTTCGCGTTCTGCTGCGGCGCCTCGCGCGGAGTCGAACAGCTCGCGAGCGCCGCCGCGGAGAGAACCAGGAAGGTTGCGATACGCATGGCTCACTCCTCAGTCGGGCCGGGCGTCCTCAGCAGATGCGGTGAAGACGCTGCGGCCGTCCGCAAACGTCACGCGACCACCCGAGGCGTTGTTCGATCCGTCTCGCGCCCTGAAGCCGTCGACTTTCACCATGTCACCGATCTTCAGCACATCCTGCCGGATACCCTGCCGCATCAGAAAAGCCGGAGGACCCCCTGAAAAACCCCAGGTGACGACTTTGCCGCGCGCATCCGTGACGTCGACGTAGAACCAGATGTGTGGATTCCGCCACTCGACCTTCTTGACCACGCCGGTAACTGATACCGGTTTGGTCCGGTCGTATTCGGTGGCGAACGAGTGGTGAGCCAGGAGAGGAACCGTGACGAGCGCGATGAGTAGTGCCAAGACGGCGCCCGTCGTCCTCACGCTTGTCTGCAACATGCACATTCTCCTTAGCGGCTGGTTCGAACAGGTCGAGAACTCGTCCGGTAGACTACACCGGGACAGCATCAAGATGACCAAGATTTTCATCACGAGGCGTTCGCTGCGTGCATGCCGTTGAACGCGAGCTCATCGCCGTTGCGGGCCGCGAGGTGTCGGTTTCCAATCCCCACAAGGTGCTGTTCCCCCGGGCGGGGTACACGAAGCTCGACTTGGTTCGGTACTACATTGCAGTGGCGGAAGGTGCGTTGCGCGGCGCGGGCGGGAGGCCTAATGTTCTCGTCCGGTACCCCAACGGCATCGACGGGGAATTCTTCTTTCAGAAGCGGGCGCCCGGGTCACGCCCCGACTGGCTAGAGGTCGTTTCGCTAACGTTCCCGTCGGGACGGACGGCAGAAGAACTCGTGCCTCGCGACGCCGCCGCGCTTGCCTGGATGGCCAACCTTGCGTGTCTCGAACTTCATCCGCATCCCGTCCGTGCTGACGATCTCGATCATCCCGACGAACTGCGGGTCGATCTCGATCCCGTGCCGGGCGTCGACTGGCGCCAGCTTCAGGATGTTGCGCGCATCGTCCGTGCAACGCTGGACGACGTTGGCCTCGTCGGCTGGCCAAAGACGTCGGGCTCGCGCGGCATACATGTCATCGTCCGCATCGAGCCGCGATGGACATTTCTCGAGGTACGCCGCGCGGCCCTGGCGTTGGCGCGCGAAGTGGCGCGCCGAGCGCCCGCCCTCGCCACCAGCAAATGGTGGAAAGAGGAGCGCCACGGCGTCTTCATTGATTTCAACCAGAACGCCAAGGATCGCACCGTCGCGTCGGCGTACTCGGTGCGGCCGCAGCCCGACGCGCGTGTCTCGGCGCCCGTGACCTGGGACGAAATCGACGTCTGCAATCCTGCCGACTTCACGATGGCAACGGTGCCGGCGCGTCTTGCCGCTATCGGCGATCCACACGCGGGAATCGACGGGCGCCCATGTTCGCTCGAATCGCTGCTCGAACTTGTCGCGCGGCACGAGCGCGAGGGCCTTGGCGACGCGCCGTGGCCACCGCAGTATCGAAAGCAGGCAGGGGAGCCTCCGCGAGTGCAGCCTTCGCGCGCGCGCCGCGGGACACCGTCATCGCGGACGGTTCCCGCGTCCGACCGACGGCGAGTCCCGATACATCCGCTGATCGAGATTGCACGAGCGTGGCGAAAAGACGATGCGCTCGCCGGATTGGAGCGATGGAAGGCGCGTCATCCGGACACGGCGGCGCATCTGCAGCCCGCGGATGTGCTCGTGGACGCGATGCGCGGCCGATCGTCGACGTGGACGCGCGTGCGAATCAACCTGCAGCACGTCCCCGATGCCGTCCGCCCGGCGCCGGAGACGCCCGATCCCAACGAGGGGCCCGAGCCGCCTCGAGGAAATTCGCGAGGCCGTACGCGGCCGTGATGGCGATCTACTTGGATACGGACATGACGCCGTTGGCCGCGTGCTCAATCATCGCCGCGACTGGCTGCGGCTGCGACACATACACCGCGTGGCTGCCCTTGACTTCGACGACGGTTGACCCAGCCCGCCTCGCCATTGACCGCTGAGCATCGGGTGGAATCATCCGGTCTTCGCTGGTGACGAGATACCAACTTGGTTTTGTCTTCCACGCGGGTTGCGTCACGACACCGTTGAGCGCCTCTACGCCCCATGGCACCTGCGAATCCGCCATGAACGAAGCGGCGTCGCCATCGACATCCCCGGCGAATGACGCCGCGAACCTGGACTTGTCGAGATAGAGGTAACCGTCTTGTGGCGGCAGGATCGGGGGAACGGCGGCGCCAGTCGGCGGATTCTCGATCAAGGTCGCCACCGATTCGCCCTTATCCGGAGCGAATGCTGCGATGTATGCAAGTCCCGCTACCTTCGGGTCGTTGCCTGCCTCGGTGATGACAGCGCCGCCGTAGGAATGCCCGACGAGGATCACGGGACCGTGCTGGGCGGCAACGACTCGCCTCGCGGCCGCCACGTCGCCCACAAATGAGATCGTGGGATTCTGGACGATCGCCACCGAGTAGCCGTCACGCTTCAGGACGCGATAGACGTCCTTCCAGCCCGAGCCGTCCACGAACCCGCCGTGAACCAGGACTATGTTCTTCACGCCGTCACCCGCACGTGTCTGCGACATCGCCACCTCCATCCGCTTCCTGTTCCTGAACACCGGAACCGCAAGGGAGCAACGGCAATTCAAACGCCAGCGTGTGTCGCTCGATCGTCTTGGCGACACAGCACGTGCGCTCGATTTTTCGTCAAGTCGCTCGCGAACTGTTGCGAGCGGCGATCCAGCTGAGTTTCGGCGCGTTGCTCATGTATGATGCGCCTCCGTGTCACGCATCCCGGCGCGTCAGATCGCAGCCGTTGTCGTCGGCAATGCGCTCGAGTTCTATGATTTCCTGACCTACGCGTTCTTCGCGGTCCAGATCGGGCACGCGTTCTTTCCCGCGCGGAATCCCTCGTCCAGTTTGCTGTTGTCGCTGGCGACGTTCGGCGCCGGTTTTCTCATGCGTCCGGTCGGCGGCCTGGTGATCGGGAAGATGGGCGATCGCGTCGGACGAAAGCCGGCCATGCTGCTTTCGTTCTCCTGCATGGGAATCGCAATGACAGGGCTGGCGCTGACGCCCAGCTACGCGTCAATCGGAATCATCGCGCCAATCCTCGTGATCGCGTTTCGACTCCTGCAGGGATTCGCGCTCGGCGGAGAAGTCGGACCGACGACCGCATACTTGATGGAGTCCGCGCCAGTCGGGAGACGTGGCGTGTACGCGTCGCTGCAATATTCGACGCAAGGCTTCGCGGTGATGACTGCGGGCCTGATCGGGGTGCTGCTCGCGCGTGTCCTCGATCCAGCGGCGCTCGACGTGTGGGGATGGCGTGTGGCGTTCCTCGTTGGAACGCTCATCGTGCCGTTCGGTCTGCTGATCCGCCGGAGCCTCCCGGAAACGTATGAAGGCCATTCGAAATCCGGGGGCGGACCACCATCGACCGGCGTCCGTCCGCATCTGCGGATTGCGGCCCTCGGAGCCGTGATGCTCGCGAGCGGAACGATTGCCACATACGTGATGGATTACATGACGACCTTCGCGACCGTGACTCTTCATATGCGCGCTGACATCGCATTTGGAACAACGGTCATTGTCGGACTGACTGACTTCTGTCTGGCGCCGGTCGGAGGCTGGTTGTCAGATCGCTACGGTCGAAAGCCGGCGATGATGATCCCGTGGGTCCTACTCTTCGTGCTCGTCGTTCCTGCCTTCGCCCTGATCACGCGGTTTCCCACGCCGGCCACGTTGTTGGGAATGACAGCCGTCCTCGCGGTCATGAACACGTTCGGCAGCGCACCCGTTCTGGTGTCATTGACCGAGGCGCTGCCCGTGAGTGTGCGTTCGGGAGCGGTGGCCATCACTTATGCGCTGGCGATTTCCACGTTCGGCGGAACCGCTCAGTTCATCGTCACGTGGCTGATCGTCGCGACAGGCAACCCGCTGGCTCCGGCATGGTACATGATGGCAGCAATCGGTGTCGGGATCGCCGCAATGATCGCGATGCGTGAAACGGCGCCCGTCAAGGTTGCAACTGCGCCTGAATACTCCACAACGTGATGCCCGGAACGTGCCGGGGCTTTTCAGGCTAGTGGCTCGTCACCGAGCTGCTGGCGGCTGGGCATCGACCGCGTCCTGACCAACGGCCGCAAGAACGGACAGCGGATCCACGCGTGCGCCGTTCATCCGAACAGCCCAGTGAAGATGCGGACCGGTCACCC
>DASTZI010000119.1:0-15938 GCA_035764385.1 Vicinamibacterales bacterium | reverse complement strand
ATCGCGGCCGCGGGTTCGTCGTCTACTGGATCATCAGCTGGACGATGCTGGCGGCGTCATACACGCTGAACGCGCGCGGGTACGAAGATGTACTTCTCGGCAGCGTGATGATCGGTCTGTCGCAGTTGCTCGCAGTCTGGTCGTCGGCGCTGATTCTCCTCAGCGTGCCTCCGTTCGCGAAACGGAATCGAGAGCGGTGGAGCATCCCCGTCCAGGCCGGCGCCGCGACTGCCGTGTGGTTCCTCGTCTCACCGTTCGTCGTGCCGCTGCCAGCAGTGCTCTACACCGGCGGAGCGATGTCGGCGCTGCTGAGGGCATTCGCGTCGGCGCGGTTCGCGCGCGTGGCGAGGCGGACGCCGATCGTCGGCGCGTTCCTGCTCAGCGCTGCGCTGGGCGTGATGAGCGTGTTCGACGCCATCGGCGCGGTGATGGCGTACCGACAGGACTGGAGCAGCGCGTACGCGAACTCGCTGCTGGCGTTCACCATCGTCCTCAGCATCCTGATCGCGCTCGGCATGCACCTGCTCGTCTTCGAGGACATGACCGACGAGATCCGGCGTACCAACCTTGCGCTGGCCGCCGCCAACAAGGAGGTCAAGCGGCTGGCCATCACCGACCCGCTGACGGGCTGCTACAACCGGTGGTTCTTCGACGATATCGGCCGCCGTGAGTTGGAACGGCATCGCCGCTACGGCAAGCCGCTCAGCGTCGTGTTTGTCGACCTCAATCGTTTCAAGGATCTCAATGACCGATTCGGTCACGACACAGGCGATCAGGTCCTCCGCACGCTCGGTGAGTTGTTGCAACGGCAGGTCCGTCAGTCGGACTACGTGATTCGCTGGGGAGGCGACGAATTCCTCCTGCTTCTGACGTGCACGGCCGAGGAGGCGGCGATGAAGGCGGAGGAGTTGAAAGCGGTGTTCGCGCAGGAGCGCGACGCAGCTAACCTGCCGGCCGATATCGGCCTGAGCGTCGGGGTGTGCGCCGTCGACGAGAGCGCAGAAACGTTGTCCCACGCCATCCGCGTTGCCGACGCGGAGATGTACCGGGACAAACTGGCCGAGCGCCGGCCCGCCTGACCACCGGGCCTTCACTCGTTCTGCTGTAAGATCCGCCCATGCGGCGAACCCTTCTCTTCGCGGTGCTGACGCTGGCGATGGCGGTCACGGCGGCGGGACAAACTGCCGGCAGAATTACCGGCACGATCAAAGATCCCGACGGCAAACCGATCAAAGGGGCCACCGTGCGCGCCACCAACGAGGCGGTGAACGCGCGTATTACCTCGACGACCGATGACAAGGGACGCTTCGCCATGATTGGGGTCCGCAGCGGCCGCTGGGTGATCGTCACCGAAGCGCCCAGCTTCCTTCCGCTGCAAGGGACGGCCGACGTGAGCTCGAGCAACATGCCGGTGCTCGCGCTGACGCTGCAGCGCGATCCCGGGCCCATGCCGGGTGCGTTGTCCAAGACGATCACCGAAGAACTCGTCGCTGCCGAAGCGCTTCGGACCGCCGGCCGGTTTGACGATGCGATTTCGGCGTATCAGGCGATTCAATCGAAGAACGCGCGATTGACGACCGTCGGCCTCGCGATTGCAACGGTATACCGGGAGAAAGCCGCGCAGGAAAAGGACGCGACCGCCAAACAGGCGCTGCTGACGCGCGCCATTGCCGCGTATACAGATTTCCTGAAGAACGACGACACGAATCTGCGCGCGCGGGTCGAGTTGGGTGTCACGCAAATGGCGGCAGGGAACGCAGAGGCGGCGGCCAAGTCATTCCAGGATGTGATTTCCGTGAATCCGAAAACATCGGCAGCGGCCGAGGCGGCCGCACATCTTCAAGAAATCAGAAAGTAAGTGACCATGCACGCCCCTGCCGCGCGGAAGCGCTGGCAGGCGATTGTCATCATCACGCTGTTCATCCTCGCCGTGGCCGGCGCCGCGTTCACGGGGTGGCGCTTTGCGCGCGAATCCGCTCCCCACCAGGGCCCGATCGTCCTAATCACGGTCGACGGGCTCCGGGCCGATCGGCTGCCGGCGTATGGTGGTCCGGCGGGTGCGACGCCCAACATCGACCTGCTCGCCGCACGCGGCATTGTCTTCGAACGTGCGTACACGCATTCACCGCTGACGCTGCCCGCGTACGCGGCGCTCGTGACCGGTCAGCTTCCGTTCGACAACGGCGTTCGCGATGAAGGCGGATATGCGCTGAAGGACCAGACGCGAACCATGGCCGGGCTGCTGCGCAACCGCGGCTTCAGCACCGGCGCGGCCGTGTCGTCGTTCTTGCTGCGTCGAACGACGGGCCTCGCTCAAGGGTTTTCGTATTACGACGCCGACATCCCGGACCAACCGGTCGATGAGGGCGCGCTGCCGCAGCGTCCCGGCGCCGCGACGTTCGACGCGGCCGACCGTTGGATCAAGTCGCAGTCGAACCAGCGTTACTTCCTGTTTCTGCAGGTCGATGCGCCCTCCGCCGACCTGGTCGTCGGCCGTCTAGTCGACGAGCTGAAACACACGAAGCGCTACAACGATTCGACGATCGTGCTCACCGCGGACCACGGCGATCCGAGCAATGGCATCACGCTCGACGATTCGTCGTTGCGAGTCCCATTGATTGTCAAGCAGCCCGGCGAGGCAGGTGCCGGCCGACGTGCGCCGCAGCCGGTGCAGCACGTCGATGTGCTGCCGACACTCCTCGATCTCGTGCGAGCGCCGATGCCGTCGGGACTGCGCGGACGGTCGCTGCGGACGATTCTCGACAAGACCAGCGGCTTTGTGCCCGACCAGCCGATATACGCGGAGCTGCTCGCGCCGCAACTGCGGTTCGACGGCCAGCCCCTGTTTGCGCTCTCGAACGCGTCGTATCGCTTCGTGCGCGGCATTGTCGATCAGGTGCAGCCGCTCGTTGCCGACGCGCCGAAACCCGATTCCCCGCGCCTGGAACAAATGAGTGCGGCACTGGACAAGCTGCTGCAGGGCCGCGTCATCGATCCGCCGATGCCGCCGGCGCAAGCGGACGAAGATCGCCTCGCCGCGTTCGGTTTCCTGCAGGGTCTTCGCCCAGCACCCATCGCACCCCTCGCACCAGTTGCACCCATCGCACCTCTCGCACCCATCGCACCTCTCGCACCCGTCGCACCAATTGCACCCATCGCACCTCTCGCACCCTTGCCGCCTCTCGTGCAGACAGAAATCACTGCCTCGCATCAGCACGCGGCGGCTCTCGTCGGCGAGCGCCGATATTCAGCCGCCATCGATTCGTTGCGCGCCATCGCGACCCGACATCCTGAGCTTGCGAGCGTTCAGTACCAGCTCGCCGTCCTGCTGGCGCGCACCGGACGCATTGACGAGGCAGTGAAGACGTTCACGGCGGTGGCCATCAGACGTCAGGACGATCCGGAAATCCCGATTGCGCTCGCGTCGACGCTGCTGCGCGCGCGTCGTCTGGAAGACGCCGCGATGCAGGCAGATCAGGCGGTCGCGCTCGCCGACGCCGGAATGGATGCGCGCATGAAGGCGGCGGCGCACGACATCGCCGCGCGCGTATCGCTGGCCCGGAACGATGTCGATGCCGCACACATGCATGCCGCAGCGGCGCATACGGCGGATCCGCACCTGCCGATGCCGCAGTTTGTGGCCGGATCGATTGCCTACAACGACGGCAGGTACGACGAGGCGCTCGCGGCGTTCAAGGAGGCGGTCGCCACCTTGCAGCCCGCGGGCACGATGGCTGATTTGCACCTGAACCTCGGGAACACGTACGCGCGCCTCGATCGATATATGGAAGCCGAAGCGGAGTTCCAGGAGGAGCTGCGCACCTACCCGCATAACATCGGCACGTACGCGAGTCTCGCGATGCTCTATCGCGCCTCGAATCATCAGCAGGCCGTCGAGCAGGTGATTGGCGATCTGGTCGAGGCCGCCCCGACGCCGGAAGGCTATTCGATGGCGGCGAGGTTGTGGGTGATCGTCGGCGAACGGGGACGCGCCGAGGCGCTCAGGTCAGACGCGCGGCGTCGGTTCCGCGGCGATCCGTCGCTTGCCCTTCTCGGAAGTTCCCGACAGCGCAATTAACGCCAGGCCAATCGCAGCCCAGAACAAGTTCCTCACCTTCCGCACCACCGCGAGCGCGACGCCCGCAGCCGGATTCACGGACAGCATCGGCGCCAGCGCTCCCGCCGATGCCTCGTCAATCCCCACACGGAAGGGAACAAACTTGAAGACCGCCGTCACGACCCGGTTCAACGCCTCGAACACGATCGCCTGCACGAAGGTCGGGCTGCGGTTGCCGAGCAGCCATTGCAGCGTGACGAACACCTCGACGACGGCGAGGGCGTGAAACAGCAGGTCGAGCACAAACACACGCGAGAGCCGCCCCGGATGTCCGCCTGAGAAGCGAACCGCTTCATCGCGAACCATCGCGAGGCGCGCACGCCACCGCGGACGCGACCCTCGCGCCGGATCCCAGGTGCCGCGCATCGCGCGACCAGCGATCGCCGCTCCGACCAGCATTGCCAGGAGCGCCGCAACGCTGCCAACGATCCAACTGCGCGGCAGCGGCACGTTCGTCATCAGCACGATCAGCCCGATGCCAACCATCGCGAGCACGGACGCGGCGTAGACGAAATTCTCGACGGCGAGAGAAGCGATCGCTTCGCGCGGCGCGAGGTGATGCCTGGTGAGCAGGACCTTCGTCGGTTCGCTCGCCAGCAATCCCAGCGGTGTGACGCTGCCGACAGCATCGCCGGCCAGAAACGCGGCGAGCGCGCGCGGCAGCGGGAATGCGACCGTCGGCGGCAGGCAGAGGCGCCAGCATTCCGCACGGATGAGAAACCGGAGCCCGGCGAGACCGAGGATCAGAACAAGGCCCCACCCGACACGGCGGATGCCGTCGATGATCTCCGCGACGCCCGCACGGCGGACGGCATACGCGAAGAGCGCCGCTCCAGCGAGGGCTGAGACGAAGGTGAGGAGATGCTGGCGGCGCACGTTAAATCCCAAACCCCAAATCCCAAAACCCAAATCCCAAGAAACACGTACTTGGGGCTTGGAGCTTGGGATCTGGGATTTGGGATTTTCGCACGCGACTAGCGTGCGCTCCGCGTCGCTTCGAGCTGTTTGAACGTTTCTTCGATGAGCCGTTCGTTGTCTTCCCGGGACACGTTTCGCTGCAGGATCTTCGAGGCGATGCCGACGGAGAGATCCACAGCCTCCTGGCGGATCTGCTGCAGCGCGCGCGTCGTTTCGAGCTCGATCTGCCGCTCGGCGTTGCGCAGCAGGTTCGTCGCCTCGCCGCGTGCCTTGTCTTTCATCTCCTCGCGAAAGCGATCCGCGTCGGATCGGCTGCGGGAGACGATCTCGGCGGCCTCGCTGCGCGCCTGCGCCAGCAGTTTCGCCGATTCCGCATGAATGCCTTCGAGCTCCTGCTTCGCCTTCCGCGCATCGTCAAGCGCCGTGCGGATCGACTGCTGGCGGTTGTCGAGCGCCTCGAGCAGCGGCTTCCACGCGAACTTCCCGAGCAGCACCACCAGGACCAGGAAGACGAGGATGGTCCAGATGTAAAGCCCCGGATCGGGCTGGACCAGTGGATTCATACGATGCTCCCTTTCACTGCGCGTAGGCGGACCTGAAGGTCCGCCTCTACTTGAGGAGAACGATCAGCAGGCCGAATACTTCGGCCAGAATGGCAACGCCTTCGAGCAGAAACAGCGGCAGGTACGCCGCACCGGTAATCTGGCCGCTTGCGCTCGGCTGGCGGGCGACGCCTTCGGCGATCGCGGCCGTGAGCCGGCCGATGCCGATTCCCGCGCCGATGACCGTCAGGCCGAATCCGATGCCGGCCCCCATATACGCCAGTGCGATGTCCATTCGTCTCTCCTCCGCGTCAGAAGCTCAGTGATGAGCGTGGATGGCCATGCCGATGAACACGGCCGTCAACAGCGTGAATACGTAGGCCTGCACGAGAATCACGATCAACTCGAGCGCCGTCAGGCCCACACCAATCGGCAGCGATAGCACCATGCCGATTCCGATGCCGGCAATGGTGCGCTCGAACAGCGAGGTGAACACAAAAATCAGCGACAGCAGCGCGAGGATCGCGATATGGCCGCCCGCCATGTTCGCGGCAAGTCGCATCGTGAGCGCGAACGGCCGCACGAACATGCCGAGAATTTCGATCGGAATCAACATGATGTAGATGGGCCACGGCAGACCGCCGGGCACCAGGTTCTTCCAGTGCTTGACGAACCCGTGTGCCTGCGTCCCGGCGACGATAATCGCGAAGAACGCAATCGTGGCCAATGCCGCCGTCACGTTGTAGTTGCCTGTCGCCGTGACGCCACCGTGCAGCAGATGCGTGAACCACGAATCGGGCCCCGCGTGAATCACGGTCGAATTCAGCAGTTCGAGCACGTCGAACAGCGGGATGACCCCCATCAAGTTGCAGGTGAAGATGAACAGGAACAGCGTGAGGAGCATCGGCGTCCACGCCCGCACCCACTTCTCCCCCAGGTTCGGCGCCGCAATGGCATCACGCACGAACTCGAGCGTGATTTCGAGAAGGCTCGCGGCACGTCCAGGAATCATCCGTTCCTGCGCGAGGTAACGCCGCACCATCCACGTGATCCCGAAGAACAGAATCGCCGCGACGACCCACTCCATGAAGACATGTTTGGTCACCGACATGTCGATGCCGAACACGCGCGGGAGATGGATCAGCGGATCATCGACGCTCGTGTTGGAAACGTGCTCGATGATGAGTTCGCCGGCGTTGAAGCCTTCTTTGGCCGCTTCGGTCGCTTGCGCGGCCTCGGCCGGCGGCTGCAGATGCAACATTCGACGTTAGAACTTCAACAGGCGCCGCAGAAACACCGCTTCGGTGACATACAGCGCGATGAAATAGCTCGTGAAGCTGACGACAAACGGCACGGGCCGTAGTCCGATGAGGCGCAGCATGCCGGCGACGTACGCTCCCAAAAAAAGGGCCTTCACGGCGAACCCCCCTACCATCACGTGCATCACGCGCTCAGGGTTCGACCGGTAAGTCCGCTCGATCACAATCCAGCTGACGACCGCCACCACCAGCGGTGCCAGCATTCCGTACAGAACCTCGGGATTGGCGTCGGGACCCGCGACGTGCGAGACGATGAGCCACGACACGATGCTGGCTCCCGCCATCCACGCGACCGGTGTCATCGTCTAGGCGTCGTCGTAGTCTTCACTAGCTCGTAGAAGCCGACGATGATGCCCAGCGCCAGACCGATTACCAACCCCCAAGGCCCCGTTCCCTGCCACTTGTCCAACAGGTAACCGAGACCGCCAAGCAGGATGATGCCGCCGACCAGGGTGTAACTGGCCCCGGCGGCCGCGCCGGCGTTACTGGCATTGTCCTGCAGGGACTTCGCGGAACGAGAGAACGAGAAACTGCGGTTTTTCTTGGCCATTTCGCCGCACTCGCCCGTTGGTCGTTGCACAGAATGGGCCGTCAGTGCATCGACCGCCCTTCAGTATAGCCCACCTTGTGAAAAGCTTCACGCAATCTGAAAAGTTCAATCCGTACAACAACTTCACCCAGCAACGTTGCCTTGATCTCGTCAGTCTGCGGGTCCTACAATTCGAAACAGAGTCACGGTTGCCCGACAACTGATTCTGAAATCTTTGTAGCGATGCTGTCCTCACGTCAACGCCGTTTGGCGCGTCCACTGACGCTGGCAATCGCGGCCGTCGTCTGTCTGCTTGGCGCGACGTTCAGTGCGCAGGGTCCCCGTGAGCGCACGTTGTATGTCAGCGCCGTCGATGAGAAGGGCGAGCCCATTGAAGGGTTGGGCCCCAACGACTTCATCGTTCGCGAGGACGGCGCGCCGCGGGAAGTGCTGCGCGTGTCGCGGGCGATCGAGCCAATCGACATCGCGATACTCGTCGACGACAGCGCGGCCTCCGAACAACTGATCCCCCGGGTGCGGGAGGCGCTTCGCCCCTTCGTCGCGAGGATGTCCGACGGCAATCAGATCGCGCTCATCGGCCTGGCCGATCGTCCGACCATCCTGGCCAACTACACCTCGAACCCGACGCTGCTCGAAAAGGGAATCGGCCTGCTGTGGCCGCGGACGCGCGCCGGGTCGACGCTGCTCGATGGGATCTTCGAAGTGTCGAAAGGGCTGCAGCGACGTGAAACGCCGCGCGCCGTGATCATTCCCGTCGTCACCGACGGAGGCGATTTCGCCAACCGCCAGTACGATCAGGTCATCCAGGAAGTGCGGCGCGCCAGTGTCGCCATTCACGCCGTCACCGTCGGCAATTTCAATTCGACCGACGATGAAGAGCTTCGCAACCGCGGCCGGATGCTGGCTGAAGGCACGAAGACCAGCGGCGGTCAGCGGGTGAACCTGCTGACGCCGATGGCGGTGCAGCAGGCGTTCGATCGACTCGCTCGTGAACTGTTGTCGCAATACAAGGTCGTGTACGGTCATCCAGAGTCGCTTATTCCGCCCACAAAGTTTGAAGTCAGCGCACGGCGGCCGGGCATCACGATGCGGGGCGCGCCGGAGCGCGGGACGGGAACATCCAAGTGAGACGAACCCTTCTTCTTGCGGCCGCACTGGTTGCGGCGGTGTCCACGAGCCCCTCGGCGCAAGGGACCTTCCGCGCCGGCGTCGATGTCGTCTCGCTGAACATCACGGCGGTGGACGCATCGAGCCATTACGTCACCGATCTCGAAGAGAAGGACTTCACCGTCTTCGAGGACGGCGTCAAGCAGGACCTGTCGTTCTTCAACAGGAAGCAGCAGCCGATCGCCCTGTCTTTGCTGCTCGACAGCAGCGCCAGCATGGAAGACAAGCTGCCGACGCTCCAGATGGCGGCAGTGAACTTCGTCAAGCGTCTGAAGACGAACGACCTTGCGCAGGTCATCGATTTCGACAGCCGCGTCGAAATCCGCCAGGCCTTCACGTCGAACCAGACCGAATTGCAGTCCGCCATTCAGCAGACCACCGCGGGCGGTTCGACGTCGCTGTACAACGCCATCTACATCTCGCTCAAGGAGCTCGCCAAGATCAAAGCGGGTGGTGACGAGGATGTCCGGCGGCAGGCGCTCGTCCTCTTCTCCGACGGAGAAGATACGTCGAGCCTGATCTCGTTTGACGAAGTCCTCGAACTCGCCAAACGAAGTGAGACCGCGATCTTCACCATTGCTCTTCGCGGCGCCGACACACAGAGCAAGGGCTTCCACGAGGCCGAGTTCGTGATGCGCCAGCTTGCGCAGGAAACCGGCGGACGTTCGTTCTTCCCTTCGAAGATCGACGACTTGAACGGCGTCTATGCCGAGATCGCTGACGAGCTCGCCAGCCAGTACACGCTCGGGTATTCGTCGAAGAACGCCAAGCGCGACGGCGCGTACCGGCGCATCGTCGTGCAGGTGAACCGGCAGAACGTCACGCCGCGGACCAAGCGGGGCTACTACGCCCCGACAACGCGTTGAACACGCTCCCGCTGCTCCTCTACGCGGCCGCCGGGGTCGCGTACGCGATTCATTTCGCGCGGCGGGATTCAACAGTCGGCCGCGCCGCCACAACACTTCTTCTGTTCGGAGCGCTCGTCCACACCTTCGTCATCGGCATGCAGACGATGGAAGTCCGCCATCTGCCGTTCGCGAACTTCTCGCGGGCGGTGTCGTCGTTTGTCTGGCTACTCACTCTGTCGTATCTGTATCTCGAACTGACCACTGACGAGCGATCGATGGGCGTCTTCATCCTTCCGGTCATCATCGGGCTGCAGCTGATTCCCGTGCTGCATCCGGGTGTGGAGCGGGCGGATCCTGTGCTCGACAGCCCGTGGTTCTGGGTGCATGTGTCGTCGCTGCTGTTCGCCTATGCGAGCTTCGCCCTGGCAGGCGTCCTGGGCGTGACCTACATGCTCCAGTTCAAGGAGATCAAGAAGAAGCATCTGGGCTACTTCTACACGCGCCTGCCCTCGTTGCAGATCCTGGACATCATGAACTCGCGCGCGGTGACGGTCGGGTTGGTGTTCCTGACCTTTGGCGTCATCGTCGGCGCGGTCTGGACGGCCCAGGCGCGCACGATCGCGCCAGACGACCCGAACCTGCGCGCCATGTCGATCGACGATCCCAAGATTTTTGTGGCGCTGCTGACGTGGGGCGTGTACTCATTCGCGATCTTCGCGAGAAGGACCTGGGGCTGGACCGGCAGACGTGCCGCGTGGTTGTCATCGCTCGGCTTCGCGTTCGCGATGGTGAATTTCCTCGCCATCAACTACTTCGTGACGACGAGCCACACGTTCTACTGATGCACCTCTTTCTGCTGGGCGTAAGCCACCGCACGGCGCCCGTCGATCTGCGCGAGCGGCTCGATTTCTCCAGTCGCGATCTCACCGCCGCGGCCGGCGCCATCGCCACAAAGCCGTCGATGAGCGAAGCGGTGGTGCTGTCGACATGCAACCGTTCCGAGCTGTACGTCGCGACGACCGATCCCGCGTGTGCGCGTGAAGAGCTGGTGTCGTTCATCAGCGAGTACCACCACGTGTCGGCCCCGACCTTTCAGCCGCATCTGTTCGCGCTCGAGAACAGCGCCGCGGTCGCGCACCTGTTCCGCGTCGCCGCCGGACTCGATTCGCTCGTCGTCGGCGAACCGCAGATACTCGGCCAGGTCAAAGACGCCTATCAGACCTCCGCGTCCACCCGCTGCGTCGGCCCCGTGCTCAGCAACGTGTTCCGGTGGTCGTTCGGCGTCGGCAAGCGGGTGCGGACGGAAACCGCCCTCGGCGAAGGCGCTGTGTCGGTCAGCTACGCCGCCGTTGCGCTGGCGCGAAAGATCTTTGGACGCCTCGGTGGGCATCGGGTGCTGGTCGTCGGGGCGGGGGAAATCAGCTCGTTGACCGCGCAGCATCTCCGCACGCAGGGCGTCGGCGAGATTGTCATCACCAGCCGCACGCACGCGCACGCCGAGGAACTGGCGGCGGTGGTCGGCGGCCTTGCCGTTCCATGGGACTCGATGACCAACGCCCTTGGCGCGGCCGACATCGTGATCACGGCCACCGGATCGCAGCGCCCGATCATCACGCGCGCCCAGCTGGAGGCGGCGCAGGGGCACCGGCGCGGTACGCCGCTTTTCATCATCGACATTGCCGTTCCCCGCGACGTCGATCCGGCCGTCGGCGAGATCGAACAGGTGTTTCTCTACAACATCGACGACTTGCAGATCATCGTGGAGGAAAACCTGTCGCGGCGCGCGGCCGAAGTCGAGCGCGCCGAATCGATCGTCAACGACGAAGTCACCAAGTTCATGACGTGGCAGCGTTCGCGCAGCGCGGTGCCGACCGTGGTGGCGCTCCGGCAGCGGTTCGAGTCGATACGCCGCTCCGAGCTGCAACGACTCGAAGGCAAACTCGGCCCGCTGACGCCGGAGACGCGCGCCCGCGTCGACGAGGTCACGCGTCTCATCGTGGAGAAGCTGCTCCTCGAACCGACCGAACAGCTCAAGGCGCTGCCCGACGAAGAAACCCAGGCCGCCTATACCGAAGCCGTCAACAGACTGTTCCGCCTTCAGGACCAAGACGCGTCCGAGCCGTCCAAGCGCTCATGACTCTTCGCATTGGGACGCGCGGCAGCGAGCTCGCGCTGTTCCAGGCTGATGCGGTCGCCGCGCAACTGCGTGCGAAGACCGGCCTGGCGTGCGAAACCGTGGTCATCCGCACCTCGGGTGACAAGCTTGCGGACGCGTCGCTGGCGCAGATCGGGGGCAAGCGGCTCTTCGTCAAGGAAATCGAGGACGCCTTGCTCGACGGTGACATCGATCTCGCCGTCCACAGCAGCAAGGACATGCCGGTGGTGCTTCCCGAGGGTCTCCGCATCGCCGGCGTGCTGCCGCGCGAGGATGCTCGCGACGCGGTGGTCCTGCCGGCCGAGGGCGGACAGGTCCGGCTGAAGGCGGCCCCCACCGCCCAGTGGGGTCCGGCTTCAGCCGGACCTTCCGCCTTGTCAGTCGAAGAACTCGTCTCGCGACTCGGAAGCGCGCCGCGCATCGGCACGAGCAGCGTCCGTCGCACGGCACAGCTCGCGCGTGTCTTTGCCGGCGCGAGCTTTCTCCCCATTCGCGGCAACCTCGGCACGCGCCTGCGAAAGCTCGACGCAGGCGAATACGACGCGCTCGTGCTCGCCTCGGCGGGTCTGATTCGGCTTCAGCAGCAGGCGCGGATTTCCGCGTCGCTGCCCATCGCAGCGTGCGTGCCGGCGCCGGGCCAGGGAATCATCGCGGTGGAAATCCGTGCGAATGATGATCGCGTCGCAGCGGCGGTCGCAGCGATCGATGACGCACACGCGCGAGGCGCGCTCGATGCGGAACGGGCGGCCGTCGTCAAGCTTGGCGGCGGGTGCCAGATGCCGATCGGCGCGCATGCGACGGTAGCCGGCGGATCGTTGACGCTCACCGCGATCGTGCTGTCACTCGACGGTACGCGAGCAGTCCGTGCGGAATCGCGCGGTGCCGTACACGAGGCGGCAGGTGTGGGCACCGCGGTTGCTGAAGACCTGCTCTCGCGCGGTGCCGCCGAGATCCTTGCCGAAGTGCAACAGGCGCACGCGGCGGTCGAGGGCATCCAACCGTGAGGCGTCCTGCCGTCTATCTGATCGGTGCGGGCCCTGGTGATCCTGGTCTGATCACGGTTCGAGGCCTTCATCATCTTCGCGGCGCCGATGTCGTTGTCTACGACCATCTGGTGCCCGTCCGGCTGTTGAAGTACGCACGGCAGGGCGCCGAGCTCATTGACGTCGGCACGGCGGCCCCGCAGTCTTCGACGGCACAGGACGCGATCAGTTATCTGCTGCTCGAAAAGGCGCGCGAAGGGAAAGTTGTGGCCAGGTTGAAGTGGGGCGATCCGTTCGTGTTCGACCGTGGCGGCGAAGAGGCGCTCTTCCTTCACGAGCACGGCGTCCCCTTCGAGGTGGTGCCCGGCCTGGCTGCGGGGCTCGCTGTTCCCGCGTATGCCGGCGTCCCTGTCACGTATCCAGGAGGCGGCGATACCATCACGCTCGTCCGCGGGTACGAAGACGAGAGCCGGACACCGCCCGATATCGATTGGGCCAGTCTCGCGCGTCTTGAAGGAACCATCGTCTGCTATGCCGGGCCGCAGCAGCTGCTGCGGCTGCTCGAATCACTCGCCGCCAACGGGTGGCCACTCGACTCTCAGGCAGCGATCATCTACAGCGGCACGCTTCCAGCCCAGGAGACGATCCCCGGCACGATCGCGGAGCTGCTGACAGCGATGCGTGAACATCCGCGCCGCAAAGAGGCCGCAATCCTCGTCACCGGGCGCGTCACCGGACTTCGCGAACACCTGCGGTGGTTCGACTCGCGCCCGCTCTTCGGGAAACGTGTGCTGGTCACGCGGCCGAGAGAGCAGGCCGCGGAGCTCGTCGACCTCCTGACGGCGTACGGCGCGGAATCGATCGAAGCGCCAATGATTCGCATGGCGCCGCCCGAGGATCCCGATCCACTGCTGCGCGCGGCCGCCAGTCCCGAACAGTTCGACTGGATTATCTTTACGAGCGCGAATGCCGTCGACGCGTTCATGACGGCGCTGCTCGACGGCGAGCGCGACGTGCGCGCGCTGAAAGGACCGCGCCTCTGCACGTCAGGCACCGCGACCGCCGAGAAACTCGCCGCCTACGGGATCAAGGTGGACCTGATCCCTCGCGAGTTCCGCGGTGACGCCGTCGCCGCGGCGCTGATGGCGCAGGGGCCGATGACCGGCGTGCGGGTGCTGCTGCCGCGCTCCGACATTGGACGTGAAGTGATTGCCGAACAGCTGCGTGAGGCAGGCGCCGTCGTCACCGAAGTCATCGCCTACCGCACGATTCTCGAAGACGCGCAGCGCGAAACGGATCCCGACGTCTACGGGATGCTGCTCAACGGGAAGATTGACGTGGCCACCTTCACAAGCCCATCGGCGATCCGCAATTTCGCCAAGATTCATGGCGCCGATCAGGTGTCGGATCTGTTGAAGCACACCGTGGTCGCGACCATCGGTCCCGTCACAGCTGACGCGGCCCGGCAGCTCGGCGTGCCTGTCACGATTCAGCCGAGGACTTACACAATCCCCGCCCTCGTTGACGCAATCGCGGCTTACTATTCCGCCCAGGCCGCCAGCCTCAGGGCTCAAGACGCATAATTTCCGACAGTCCGAGTCGGCCTCATTGTTGCTGGTCTGCGGGAAGCCCGCTCGTCCGTTATTACGGATCTCACGAGTGCTCGAACTGGCACACGGTTGCCTCCCGACCGAAGCGCCTGGCTGAAGGTAATTTTTCGTTGCTCTGTACAGTACGGGTACGGAAAGGGGCGATACGTCATGGATTCACCGCCGACCGATCAGACACGTGATCCGTTTCTGGCGTTTGCATCCGAGGAATCCATCACTGCATCCGAGGAATCCGTCACGCCGATGACCGAGCGGGAACCAGCCTTCCTACGGATACCCACGGCGTACGATGGGCACCTGTCGATCACCTCGACTGCTGCCGACCAACCCCCGTCTCAGCCGGTCAGCGCCCGGCCGATGACGATGATCGCGGTCGTCATCGGAGTGATCGCCGGCTTCGCCGGCGGATATGTGTTCGCCGACCGCATCATCGGGCCATCGGGCACACCAGGGCATCGCATCGCCGCCCCCGCGTCTGCACCCGTCCCCGCGTCTGCGCCCGCGCCGGCGCGCACGGCCGCGGCGCCGACGGTTCCTCCGGTAGCGTCCGTCGAACCTTCAAAGCCGGCCCCAGAGCCTTCGACGGTACCGGCACGCGGACCGAGCGTCGTCAAAGCGACGGAGGTCGCCGATGCGACCGCGACGCCCGCAGCGTCAGCTCCACGATCGACTCGGCGCGCGTCGAGTCCCTCGTCGACACCGCGGCCCTCAACCACCCCACGACCACAACCGACGGCCGCGCCGACCCCGGCGCTCGGCGGTTCGATCGAAATCATGTCGCGTCCTCGAGACGCACAGGTACTGCTCGATGGAACCGTCGTCGGTCGGGCTCCAATGTCGATTGCGAACGTGTCCGAAGGGATGCACGAAGTACGCGTCGAGCTCGATGGATTCAAGCCGTGGGTGGGAACGGTGCGCGTGAAGGGCGGCAGCCGTGCGCGTGTGGGAGCGTCGCTCGAGCAGTAGTCGTGCGCACCGTATAACGAGCGAAACGAATCGACCCCCTAGGAGCGCGGTACGACGACACATGCGATCGGCGTTCCCTCGACGACGGTCGCACCCTCACCCACGAGGATCGTTTCGAGTACGCCGGTCACAGGCGAAGCGATCTCGACGTTCACCTTGTCGGTCGACACCTCAGCCACGATCTCTCCTACCGTTACGGAGTCGCCAGGCTGCTTCAGCCATGCGGCCACCACGATCTCGCTCTGCGCCCCTTCGATCCTCGGCAGCGGGATGTCGTATCGATTCACGCTCACGTACGTGAGCCCTCAAGCGTGGCGCGCACGGCGGCGACGAGCTGTGCCGTCGTCGGCAGCGCACGCGCGCGAAGCGGGCCGCTCGGGATCGGAATGGGTGCCGCACCGACCCGGCTGATGGGGGCCAAGAGTTCGATACGTGGCGTCTGACCGGCCACCGTCGCGGCGACCTCAGCCCCAAAACTGCCCGTCACCCATGTTTCGTGCGCGATGACCAGCCGACGAGTCCGCCGCACGGAGTCGACGACAGTCGGTGCATCCCACGGTGCGAGCGAACGGAGATCAATCACCTCGACGTCCACTCCTTCACGTGAAAGCGTCGCTGCGGCCTGCAACGCGAGCGGCAGTGTCGATCCCCATACGACGAGCGTGACGTCGCGACCGGGCCGCGCGAGGCTGGCGGATCCGATCGCGACCACATAGTCGCCGGGCGGCACCGCGCCACGGCGCGCGTGCGAGAGCGACATCGG
>DASTZI010000118.1:0-8102 GCA_035764385.1 Vicinamibacterales bacterium | reverse complement strand
CCGCCGACCGTGGGCTGTTTCAAACGCAGCTCCATGCACTCGAGAGCTACTTTTCCACTTTTCCGTTTCTGACTTACTTTTCCAGCTTTCCACTTCTCCACTTTTCGATTTTTCGATCGCCTTCTGAATCAGCCCGGTCAGCACGCTTTCAGCGACGTCGAACGGGCCAGCGATGACCGCGCCGAGCGTCATCTCGATCGCAATCACCACGCCGCCAGATTCAAATGGGTTGACGATCCAGCTGAAACCTCGCAGGGCGATGGGCCGCTCCGCGGATGCGTCCGGACGACTCGCGCGATCGATTGCCCTGAGCATTCCGATGAGCACATCCGCCACATCACCATCGGTCCACGCGCGCGGCTCGCGCACCACGGGCGCAATCGTTTCCGTCGTCGCGTGATTGTCGCCGCGCAGCCAGATGTCTACAGGAAATTCCATTCCCGTCCGGTATATCACGCCCGTCGAGCAAACGTCACGTCTGCCGAACCGCCGTGGGTGTCTTTGCTGACCGGCGCGAACCCGCTCTGGTTCAACATCTCGAGTATCCGCTGGCCGCCTTTCGAGCTGTCGCGCACCTCGAGGTGAATCTGCCGGACCTCGGGCCGACGGAACGTCCGCGTTGCGCCGGCAATGATGTCTTCCGATGCGCCAGGCGCGTCGATCTTGATGTAATTCGGGCACGGCACGCCGTACTCCTCAACCAGTTCGTCAATCGACAGCACCACGGCCGCCTGGCGGCCTTCGTACGGTTGGTCACGTTTGCCGCGGAAACTGAAGGAGCGGGCGGGACGAAATTGCGAGACCTCGAGTCTGGCAATCGAGCGCTGCTTGCCGACGCCGATAAGCAGGCAATCGACCCTGTCCTGCAACTTGTTCGCCTCGCAGTTGGCGGAAAGCAAATAGTAGTTCACCGCGGCAGGCTCGAACGCGACGACCCTGGTGTCGGTCGCCAGCGCTGCGTAGACAGAAAACACGCCGACGCTGGCGCCAATGTCCCAGAAGACGCTGCCGGGCTGGAACGAATCGATCCACTCAATGGTCGCAGGCTGTTTGGTGAGTACGGTCATCGCGCGACCGCCGGACGTCTTGCCGAGCAGCACAAAAAACAGCGGTCCTTTCGGCGTTTCGACAGCCAGCGTCGAGTCGATCATCTTCTGGGTGAAATCGCTCTGCAGCCGCGCGCGCGATCGTGGCGTCAGCTTCTGCAGGCGGTACAGCAGCAGGCCGAACTGTTTCTTGACGTAATCCTCCTCAGGGTCGTCCGCCCCCTCCTTCAGTTCGTCGTCGTATTCGCTCATCTGCCGGCCATTCTAGGCGGACCTCAAGGTCCGCCTACCGTAATTGCCCGATCAATTCCTCGGCGGATGTTGCCGGCGTGAGACATGCGAAATTCCGGCAGACGTAGGCGGCGGAGGTCTCGACGCGCCGGGCCATTGCCTCCGTCCAGGGCAGCAACCGCGCAAGAGAGGCAGCGTGTTCGCTGACGAGCGGAATCGTGATGGCAAACGGCAGATAGCGGCGCGCAACGACTTCGTTGAGCGCCCTGGTTGCCGAAGCCGCGGGATCGCCGGTGACGACGACCTGTGACATCCCGGCATGATGTGCGGAGAGTGCAGCCATCATCATCGGCACGGTTCGCGCGCCTTGCTCGATGCGAGACGCAAACACGCCAAATGCGCGCTCGACCGACTGCTCGAACCCTGCGTCACCGGTCAGATGCGAGAGCGTCAGCAAGTTGAGGACCGTGACGGACGTGGCCGACGGCTCAGCGCCGTCGTAGTCCTCCTTCAGCCGGAGCAGCACCGATTCGTCGCGTCCCGTCGTGCTGAACCACCCTCCTTCAACCGGATCGGCGAACAGTTCGTCCTGCCGGCGCTGCAGCATCAGCGCCCACTCGAGCCAGCGCGGATCGCCATCGGCCTGAAACAGCTCCAGCAACCCGAAGATCAAGTAGGCGTAGTCCTCGGCGTAGCCTTCCACCGCCGCGTCACCCTTCCGGTAGCGCCGTAGCAACGTCCGCGTCTCCGGGATCCAGAGCCGTTTCCAGATGAACAGCGCTGCACGACGAGCCGCGTCCCTGTAGAGGCGGACCTTGAGGTCCGCCTCGACGGCGGCGGTCGCTACGACGCGAGCGGCGCGGGCAAAGGCCGCAATCATCAGGCCGTTCCACGCCGTCAGGACTTTGTCGTCCAGATGCGGGCGCGGACGC
This sequence comes from Vicinamibacterales bacterium, assembly GCA_035764385.1. Lineage (GTDB taxonomy): Bacteria > Acidobacteriota > Vicinamibacteria > Vicinamibacterales > UBA2999 > Gp6-AA40. Next base: position 5,893 of record DASTZI010000118.1, on the reverse strand, counting down.
GTCGAACGGCGCTCCTGCAGTTTCGCGCGCGCCCGCGCGAGCGCTGCCTCCACCTCCGCGCGCGACTTCGCGGTGGCCGACATCACTTCGTCTATGCCACGGGCCGTGTAGAGGAGATTCTTGTGGACGAACTCATTCTGTGGATCGAACGGAGCGTTGCCGTCGGGCAGAATGCCATAGCGGATCCGGAACACGTCCGCATCCTCGCCGAGCAGTTCCCTGATCTCCTCGTCGCGCCAGATATAGAAGGCGCCCTCCATCTTGTGCGGCGGACCTGAAGGTCCGCCTCTACCCTCTTGATGTCCGTCGACGTCCTCAGGCGGAATGCTGTCGGCGTCTTCCGCTGAATAGAAGCCGCCCGCCTCGTCCGTCAATTCGCGCTGGACGTAAGCCAGCGTGTCCTCGGCCACCTCTGTGAAAAATGGATCCCCGGATGCCTGTGCGGCCTCGAGGTACGCGAGCACGAGCTGCGCCTGGTCGTAGAGCATCTTCTCGAAGTGCGGCACGCGCCAGCTCCCGTCGACGGAATAGCGATGGAAGCCCCCTCCCACGTGGTCACGCATCCCCCCGAGCGCCATCGCCCGCAGCGTGACGAGCACCATGTCTCGCGCGTCGCTGCTGCCAGTGCGCGCATGTTCTCGCAACAAAAAGAGCAGTTCGCTGGGCCGCGGAAACTTGGGCGCATCGCCGAAGCCGCCGCGCCGCACGTCGAACGCCGTCGCGAATTGCCTGACCCCCTCGTCGAGCACTCCCGGTTCAGGCACCGGCCGGCCGCCGCTGTCGCGTCCCAGTTCCCGCAAGCGCTCGGTGATTGATTCGGCCGACGTCTCGATACGTGCCCGATCCTCCTCCCAGGCGCGCGCGATCTCTTTCAGAATGTCGATGAAACCAGGCCTGCCCCACTTCGATGCGGGTGGAAAGTACGTACCGCCATAAAACGGCTGCAGCGACGGCGTCAGCCAGACGCTCATCGGCCACCCGCCCGATCCCGTCGTTGCCTGCACGAACGTCATATACACACGGTCGACGTCCGGCCGCTCCTCGCGATCAACTTTGATGGGCACGAAGTGGCGGTTCAGCACCTCCGCCACCTGTCTGCTTTCGAAGCTCTCATGCTCCATCACATGGCACCAGTGGCAGGTCGAGTAGCCGATGGAGAGAAAGATCGGTTTGTCCTCACGGCTCGCGCGCTCGAACGCTTCTGCGCCCCAAGGGTACCAGTCGACCGGATTGTCTTTATGTTGCAAAAGGTAAGGCGAGTGCTCGTCCGCGAGACGATTCGACATCCAATGAGTGTACGCCCCGCCTAATCTGGAAGCGCCCGGCCCTTCGTTTCCACGACCCATGGCATCAGGAGCAGGCCAGCCAGCGGAATCAATCCGCAATAGAAGAGCGCCTCCATTGCGGAATCGAGCGCGTTGGTGCCGCGCGCCGCGATGCCGCCGACGACAAACGGACCGACGGCGGCAACGTAGCGCCCGAGGTTGAAGCAGAAACCCGATCCGGTGCCGCGCAGACGCGTCGGAAACAGTTCCGGCAGGTAGAAGGCAAATGACGCGGTGATGCCCCAGACCGTGATGCCTATCGGAAAGTACATGTAAAGGCGCGTCTGCGGCGACAGCGGAAGACCGAAGGCCGCCAGGATCGAGATGGCGCCGCCGAGGAAATAAACGATGTACATGTTGCGGCGGCCGAGATATTTGGCGGCAGGAATCGTTAGCAGCACGCCGATCATCGTGCCGATGCCGAAGACATTGGTTGCAAGCGCCTTCCACTGCTCCGCGAGCACGGTGGCGCTCACCGCGGAAACGCCGGCTGACACGCGGTTCGCCAGGCCGGACGCGACGACTGGAATGAACGCGTTGACGCTCCACCAGACCAGCAGGTTGATCATGGCCATCGACGCGCCGCTGAACGTCAGTGCGCGATACGCGGGCGTGAACAACTCCGAAACCGTAGCCGGCCGCTCGCGCTCGACTGCGTGCTTCCAGCGCTCGGGCTCTTTGATCATCAGACGAACCGCCAGCGCCGCGATTGCTGGAATCAGGCCGGAGAGGAAGACATATCGCCACGCGACCTCCGGCACCGTGCGGAAGTACACGCCCTGGATCTGGTAGACGAGGAACGTCGCGAGAAACAGCCCCATCGGCGCCGCGGAATACAACAGCGCGCCGGCATCCACGCGCCGTTTCTCCGGGACGATTTCAGCAACCATCGCGGCACCGCACACCCATTCGCCGCCAATGCCGAGTGATGCGACGACACGAAACAGCACGAGCGACCACATGTTCGGCGCCAGCGCACATGCGGCCGTCCCAAGGGAATACATGCCCATCGTCAAGAGCAGCGTGCGCGTCCGGCCAAGGCGGTCGGCGATGCGGCCGAAGATGATGCCGCCGGTCGCCCAGCCGACCAGCAGGAGGGACGTCAGGATGCCGGTCCACCGCAGCGTCGCCGCGGACGCTTCGGGCGTGCCGAACGGGATGCCAAGGAGAACCGGCACGCACGTTGGCGCGACGTAATTGAAAAGCAGGCTGTCGAAGATGTCGAAGCCCCAACCGAGCCATGCCGCGAACAGGACCATCCACTGGTAGCGGTCCATGTCGAGGACGGTCGCGAGACGCCGCGTCTCGGCGACCGCGACTGGTGCGCGATTCACGTCATCGCGCGGGCGGCTGCTTGTTTGAGAGGTCGAACTTGGAGCCATCGGCGACGCGCAGCCTGTAGGCAAACCCGTTGGTCGTTCCGTCCTTTGCCGCGATTCCTTCGATGGTGACGATGTCGCCGGCCTTCAGGCCGCCACGATCGGCCAGACCGGCACGGAGCTGCCGGACCCCGCCCGAGCCCGGAAGCTCGAACACCCAGTGTTGGACGACGTCTTTGCCGCCTTTAACATCGATGCTGATGTACGAGTGGGGATTCACCCACTCGACGGCGGTCACTGACCCAGTCACCGTAACCGGCCTGTTGAGATCGAAGACGGTCTGGACTGAATGGTGAGCCGATGCGGGAATAGCGGCGGCCAGTGCCGCTCCGATCAATACGTAGGTGAGTAGGCGCTTCATGGACCCGTGGGACCCGTCACGATACCACCAATTTCTGCGAAAATCGTCCATCCCATTGGTTCCATGGTGAATCGCATTGTCGACCTGTCGCTCAGGCATCGCGTGCTGGTCATCGGCCTGGCCGTGGCGCTGGGCGTCTGGGGCTGGTGGGCAGCCACGGCCACCCCCATCGACGCGATTCCCGACCTTTCCGACAACCAGGTCATCGTCTTCACGGACTGGCCTGGCCACAGCGCCCAGGAAGTCGAAGACCAGGTCAGCTACCCGCTGACCGTCAACCTGCGCGGCCTCGCAGGTGTCCGAGTGGTCCGTTCGCAGTCCGCGTTCGGCTTTTCGATGATTTACGTCGTCTTCGAAGACGAAGTTGACCAGTACTTTGCCCGGAGCCGCGTGCTGGAACGTTTGAGCCTCGTAGCAACGCGGATGCCCGAAGGGGCGCTGCCGACGCTTGGACCCGATGCGACCGGCGTGGGTCACGTCTTCTGGTACACGGTAGAGAGCAACAACCATTCGCTCCGCGATCTCCGGACGCTGCAGGACTGGTTCATCCGCTATCAGCTCAACGCCGTTCCTGGCGTTGCCGAAGTCGCGTCGGTCGGTGGGCATGTCCAGCAATACCAGATCGATATCGATCCGACACGCCTCCGCGCCTACAACCTGTCGCTCGGCAACGTCGTCGAGGCCGTCCGCAGCAGCAACGAGAACGTCGGCGGCAACGTGCTGGAAGCCAACGGCACCTGGTCTATCGTGCGCGGCGTGGGACTGATCGAGTCGACGAGTGACCTCGAGAACATCGTCATCGCCGCGCCCGGCGGTGTGCCCGTTTATGTGAGGCAGGTCGGCGAAGTGCACGTCGGTGATGCCTTCCGTGTTGCATCGCTCGTCACGGCAAACAGCGAAGCAGTTGGCGGCGTGGTCGTAATGCGCAGCGGCGCCAACGCCCAGCAGGTCATTGACGCGGTCAAGGACCGAATCAACCAGATCGCGCCAGGGCTGCCGCCGGGCGTCCGAATCGTGCCCTTCTACGATCGCTCGACGCTCATTTCGCAATCAGTCGATACGCTGCGGCGCGCTCTCGTCGAGGAAGTGGCGCTCGTCACGCTGGCTCACATCATTTTCCTGATGCACTTCCGCTCGATCCTGATCGTCACGCTGCCCTTGCCGCTGGCCGTGCTGCTCTCGTTCCTGGCGATGTATTACGCCGGCATCTCGTCGAACATCATGAGCCTGGCCGGGATCGCCATCGCCATCGGCGTGCTGGTCGACGCGGGAATCGTGGTCACCGAAAACGCCTTCCGTTACGTCGAGCGGCGCGGCATCGATACTCGCGATCGGGCCGCCGTTCGCGCGGCGGTCCGCGATTCGGCACAGCTTGTCGGGCGGCCGGTGTTCTTCTCGATGGCAATCATCGTCCTTGCCTTCATTCCAGTGTTCGCGTTGACGGGACAGGAAGGCAAGCTGTTTCACCCGCTCGCCTTCACGAAGACCTTTGCGGTCCTCGCCGCCACGATCATCGCGGTCACACTCGTCCCTGTTCTCTGCACGCTGCTGCTCAAGGGAAAGCTGCACGACGAAGCTGCCAATCCCGTGATGCGTATTTTGCGGGCCATCTACCGTCCGTCGCTCGAGTGGGCACTGCACCATCGCGTCATTACGCTCTTTGCCGCGACGGCAGTGCTGGCGGGGGCAGTCTTCGTCGGAACGAAGATCGGCAGCGAGTTCATGCCGCCGCTGAACGAAGGCGATTTGCTCTTCATGCCCGTGACCGATCCGAGCGTCTCGCTCGACGAGAACACCGACATCGCCAAACGCCAGACCAGTGCGCTGATGCGCGTGCCCGAGGTGGCCTATGCGGTCGCGAAGGTGGGTCGCGCCGACACGTCCACTGACCCGTCGCCGTTGAACATGACCGAGACCATCGTCCACCTGAAGCCACGCGAGGAGTGGCGTCCCGGAATGACGCTCGATCGATTGCGCGTGGAGATGGGTCGAGTCGTCGAACTCCCGGGTGTGACCAACATCTGGACGATGCCGATCATCAATCGGATCGACATGCTGTCCACAGGCATCCGGTCGGAGGTCGGCGTCAAGATCTACGGTTCGGATCTCGCCGGATTGGAACAGACCGCACGCGCAGTCGCCGATGTCCTCCGCACGGTGCCCGGTGCGGCGAATGTCTATCCAGAGCCGCTCACCAGTTCGCAATATCTGAACGTCCGGGTGGATCGCGAACGCGCGGCACGCTACGGGCTTACGGTGGCAGCCGTTCAGGAAGTGATTCAGACAGCTATCGGCGAGCGCAACCTAACTCTGACGCTGGAAGGACGGCGCCGTTTCCCCGTGCGCGTCCGCTACGCCAGCCAGTACCGTGGCGATCCGCAGGCGCTCGGTCGGGTGCTCGTCGCGACGCCGGCGGGTCAGCAGCTTCCGCTGGCGCAGGTCGCCGACATCGAGCAGACGCGTGGGCCGGCGATGATCTCGTCGGAAAACGGTCTTCTGCTTGCGACCGTGCTGATGAACGTGCAGGGGCGCGACCTTGGTGGTTTCGTCGACGAGGCCAAAGCGGCTGTTTCGTCGCGCGTGCAGCTGCCGCCCGGGTACTTCATCGGCTGGAGCGGCCGCTACGAGAATCAAGTCCGCGCGCGCCAGCGGCTGATGATCGTTGTGCCGATAGCCTTGATCGTCATCTTCCTGTTGCTCTACATGACATATCACTCGGCCCTCGACGCGGCGCACGTCCTGCTGACGGTGCCCTTCGCGTTAACGGGCGGCGTGTATCTGCTCTGGCTGCTCGGTTACAACTTCTCCGTCGCGGTCTGGGTCGGTTT
>DASTZI010000117.1:0-12157 GCA_035764385.1 Vicinamibacterales bacterium | reverse complement strand
CTCATCGAAGAACCGCCGGTTGTAGCAGCCGGTGAGTGGATCGGTAATGGCCAGCCGCTTGACTTCCTCGTTGGCGGCGGCAAGCGCCAGGTTGGTGCGCCGGATTTCGTCGGTCATGTCTTCGAAAACCAGCAGATGCATGCCGAGTGCGATCACGATCCCCAACACGATCGTGAATGCCAGGAGGATGTTCGCGTACGAGCTGTTCCAGTCGGGTCGGTACGCCATGACCGCGCCAGTCGCGTCGAGCACACTCATCACGGCCAGCGCAGCGCTGAGCATGAACGCGCCGACGATCGGCGTCCGCCTGGCCACGCGCGCGAATCGCGCCGACGCGAATGCCTTCAGCAGCGCCGACGTCGCTCCGCCGGTGTAGAGCACCGCCGACAGCGGCACGACGAACGGCGAGACGAGGAACCAGACGGCCGTCGCGGCGCCAGCCTGTACGGGAATGCTCCAGCGCTCTCGATCCCGTTTCGCAAACGGAGGAACGCTGAGGAGGATCAGCGCCGACGACCAGACCGCCAGCAGCTGCGACAGACCGATCATCACGCTGCCGAGAAGTACATCTTCGTACCCGCGCGCGTTCAGCGTGTATGACGCCGCCAGCATCGTCCAGCTGATGATCCAGTAGACGACGAACCCGCGGCCGCGATAGAGATACAGGATCGCCAGCGTGGACGCCGCGATGAGCGCGCCATACGCGACAAACAGGCGCGGGCGGATGACCACAGGCTGAGGCTCGGGAATGCGGTGGACGACGCCCTGCAGCAGGTCGGGCGACGATTGCAGCGCGAACGAGACGATGGGTGGCCCCGCGATCGCCAGTGCGATCAAAAGCCAGAACGCACGTGGCGATGTCCGTTTTGGCATCGGTGACGTCAATACAGGCGATACAACATCACGTAAATCACGACGCCGGTGACGGAAACGTACAGCCAGATTGGCAGGGTCCACCGCGCCACTTTCACGTGACGACCGTACTGTGCACGCAATCCGCGGGCCGTTGTTGTCAGTGCAAGCGGCAGAATCGTCGCTGCGAGCAAAACGTGTGAAACCAGAATCGTGAAGTACACAATCCTGATCGGTCCGTGTCCCGGAAAGGGGCGAGAACCGGTATTTGCGTGATAGACGACGTACGAAGTGAGGAAGGCGGTCGAAGCCGCGAGCGCCGCGAGCATACATTTCTTGTGCATCGCCCGGCGTCCGCGACGGATCAAAATGTAACCAGCGCTGAGGAAGACAGCCGATACCGCGTTGAGCGTCGCGTTCAACGCTGGCAAATCGGAAATCGAAATCACACTTTCAACTTAGTTACTTAAATCCATATTCGATCGAGAACCAGAGCGGTCCACAGCAGCGGCAGGTAAATGATCGAATAGAGGAACAGGCGTCTCGCGCTGAGGATCGTCCGCTCGCGCGCGAACATCGCCGACAGCGCGATGAGCCCCGCGCCGAGCAGCGTTGCCAGGACGCTGTACGGAACGTCGGCAAGACCGATCGCTGCCGGCAACAGGCTGACCGGCCACAACGCCGCGGCATAGAGCAGCGCCTGCTGTCCCGTGCGTCGGCCATCAGGTTCGAGGACTGGCAACAGCGGGATGCGCGCCTGCCGGTAGTCGTCACGATAGAGCCACGCGATCGCAAGGAAGTGTGGCATCTGCCAGAGAAACACGATCCCGAACAACACGATCGCACCGATCGAGATCGTACCGGTCGCTGCCGCCCAGCCGATCACCGGAGGAAGGGCGCCTGGAACGGCGCCGATGAGCGTGGACAGCGACGTGCGCGTCTTGAGCGGCGTGTACACGAACACGTAGCTGACGAGTGTTGCCGCGGCGACGGCTGATGCCAGCGGATTGACTTTCCACGTGAGCTCGATCAGACCCGCTGCCGACAGGAGCGTACCGAACCACGCCCCGTCCACGGCCCGCAACCGGCCTCCCGGAATCGGCCGCCGTCGGGTTCTGCGCATCAGTCCGTCCGTGTCGCGCTCCCACACCTGGTTCAACGCCGACGCGCCGCCCGCGACCAGCGCGGTGCCGACGAGAGCGTGAAAGAGCACCGGCAGCGCAACGCCATCAGGGGCGGCGATGTACATGCCGCCGAGCGTGGTAATCAGGACGAGAAAGTTGAGGCGCGGCTTTGTCAGCGTGACGAAGTCCGCCGTGCGCTGGGCGCGCTTCGCGTCCGCTGGGACGGCAACTGGTGCGACAACTGCGGCGGAGCTCTTCATGCTCCCGCCTCGCGGACCCGAAGGGTCCGCGCCGCATTGTTCGAGACCGATCCGAGCTCCTCGTGCTCGAACTGGGACCGATGGGCACGGAGCGTCAGCACCAGCGACGTCACCAGCACCAGCGCGCCGTTGACGACGTGAAGCGAGTTGATGATGAACTGCTTCTGGCTGAGGACCGTCAGCGCGCCAAGCGTAATCTGCAGAGCGACGAGCACCAGCAGCAGGATGGCGGGTCGAACGAGCTCGCGACGCCCCCGATGGTGATACAGGACGTGGCCGCTCGTCGCGGCAATCAACAGCGCGACAGCCATCGCGCCGCCACGATGCGCGAAGTGGACCGCTATCTTCGGGTCCCAGTGCGTCGGAATCACATGACCAAAGGAAAGCGGGAAGTCGGGAATCGCCAACCCGGCTCCCGTGTGCCTCATCGTCGCGCCGAGGACGATTTGTACGTAAATCGCAATCGTTGTCATGCTCGCGATCGCCTCGAGGGTGCCGTCACGCCGGGAGCCGGGAGCCGGCAGGCGGGAGTCGATGTATCCACGCTTCCAGCCAGACGACGTGACGAGCGCAATTGTCGTCGTCAGACAGAAGACGATCTGCGCGAGGCTCGCGTGGGCAATCGAGATCGCATCGGGCAGGTACCACAGGACTGTGATGCCGCCGAGGATTCCCTGCGTGATCACTGCCGCAAGCGCGAGATATCCGAGCCGCCGGACCCACGGCCGCGGCTCGGCTTTCCACAGCCAGATCGCGAGCACGACGATCAGAAAGCCGACCGTGCTGGCGACGAGCCGATGCAGATGTTCGTAGAAGATACCGCCGACCATCTTGCTCAATGGGAACGTCCACATTAACCAGCCGTAGGTGTTTGGCCAGTCAGGGACGGACAGACCGGAGCCGGTGCTCGTGACGAGCCCGCCGGCGAAAATCAGGACAGCGGTGGATGCCGCAACCAACGTGGCAAAAATCGGAAGCACCCCCCTACGCCTTGAAGCTGAATGCGAGGTCCTTGGTTTCCTTTTCGCCAACGGTGACGGTCTGCGTTTGCGTGCCGAGCTTCTCGTGCCACGCCTCGATCGTGTAGGTTCCCGCCGGCAGCCCCTTCAGCGAGAAGGTTCCGTCGGTGGACGTCACCGCGTAATAGGGGTGATCCAGCACGCCGATCCACGCGTTCATCCAGCCGTGCACGTCGCACTTGAAGGGGATCATCACTTCCTTCGTGCTGAAGGTGTGCGTCATCTTCATCCCCTGAATCGGCTGCCCCTGATTGAATTCCTTGTTCGTTTTCGCAAGGCCGTGCACGTTGTGCAGGGTGTCGTCGCTGTTGACGATCTGAAGCGGCTGCCCAATCTGAATGCCGAGGACGTGTGGCGTGTAGTGGCAACCCTTCTGATCGAGCACGACCGGCTCAGACGGTGCCGGAAACGTCCGGTTGCCGAGGCCATCTTTCACGTACACGAACACGTTTCCGACCGATCCGTCGCTGCCGACGACTTCGGTTTCGGTCTTGAGATCAGGGTTGGCTTTCTGGCAATAGGGATCGGAGCTCAGCTTCACCGGTTGCGCGGGCGGCGGCGTCCCGGCGAAGGTGACTTTGCCCGTGATCGTTGCGGCCGTCGCGGCGTCGACTGGCGCCGCCGGCGCGGCTCCCCCCGGGCTGGCCGGCGCGGCGCTCTGCGTCGGCGTGGCGGTCTGCTGGGTCTGATTGCCTCCGCCACACGCGGCGAGCGCCGCCGAGGTTGCGCACAACACGGTGCAGAAAAGAAGGTGGAACGGTCGTCTCATTCAGCGTCTCCCGAACTGCTCATTATGTCACGCTGCCGCCGGCTTCCATGATCTTGCGGAACACGCGGTCCTGCATCCATTTGGTATCCCACCACTCGACCGGGTTGACCGCCGTCCCGTTGACGAGCACGGTGAAATGCAGGTGGTCGCCAGCGGCGAGGCCGGTCATGCCGCTGCGCCCGATGACCTGACCCTTGTCGACTTTGTCGCCGACCTTCACGCCGATCGAAGACAGATGGCCGTACAGCGTCTGTACCCCGAGGCCATGGTCGATGATGACGCAGTTGCCGTAAATGCCCAGATACGCGGCGTGGACGACGACCCCGCGCTGCGCAGCCTTGATCGGCACCTGCTGCGTGACGGCGAGATCGAAACCGAGATGCACCTGCCGATCGATCTCTTTCCCCTTGTAGGTGTAGGTGCGGAAGTCCGCAAATTTCGCTTCGACCGCGGCGTTGACGAGCGGCTCGAACGGCTCGCTCCACATCATCTCGGGCGCTGTTTTCTTGGCGAGTTCCGCGATGGTCTGGGCATTCTGCCGGCGCAGATCGCCGTTGATGTGGACGAACGTCGCGACGATGTCAGCCGGCGCTGTCGACAGCTTCAAATCCGGCGTGTTCTCGACAATCGGTGGAACCACGCGGTCGACCCAGCTGTCGACAGGGATGGTGCTGTGTGAAAACGGCTTGGTGAACGGCATGTGATCGAGTGCCGTGACCGCGAGGTTGCCCGCAGGATCCCGCGCGAACACGCTGATGGGCGTTTTCAGGTCCTGGTCGTACGCGAGCGCGAAGAACGCGACGCGGATCGCGGGATCGCTCTTGATGCCGACCGCAGTGCCGGGAAACCCGGGATAGACACGATCGCCGACACGCACGCCCGACTCGACGTCGGCCGGCGTCGCTCGATAGACGACGAATTCGGCACCACCGAGATTGACGTAATGGAACGTCGACACCACGGCCACTCGCGGCGGTTCGAGCCTGACCTGCACATCGCGCGTCGTCTCGGATTCCGCCTGCCGCATGCCTCGCAGGACGGGACGCGCGGCGTGCACGACAATCCGCGCCGGACCGGCTTGCAGCTCCGGAATGGCGCGTTTGCCGATCGGTCGCATCACGTAAAACCGATCCGCCGAATCCTGCCGCGTCGTCGCCTGCGTCGGCTGGCTGAGCGTAAAGACGGGGATCGATTTGCCGCTTTGCTCGATCGTGACATCCAGGCGCGAGAGCTGGCCCTGCGGCGACTGCACCATCAGGTCGAGCTCGCTCGTCTGGCCGACGTATTTATCCGGCTGACGGAACTGGACGGCGGGTCCGGGCTGCCGTCCGGCCCAGAACCACGCCACGCCGCCGCCGATGACGATCAGAAGGAGAAGGAACGCAAGGAACTTCGCAAAGCCACGCACCTGCTCATGATGAATGACGGCGGCGGAGCTGACAAGTCCGCATGGGCGCGCGTGTTAACATTTTCAGGTTACCCCGCCTTCGCCGGAGGCCTCGGCGAGGCAGGCTCTGCCCAATCCGCGGCGGAGCAGTGTGCCGGTATCGTCTAGGGGTCAGGACACGTGGTTCTCAGCCACGGGACCGGGGTTCGAATCCCCGTACCGGTACCATTCCAAAGCTCAATGCGCAATGCCCGATGCGCAATGCCCAATGAGCGGGGCGGTTTCTGCGGGCAGATCAGTCAACTACAATCGCGCCGGGTTGCCTGAAAACCGGTCATAGCCACAGTGAGTTTCACGCCGCCGATGTCCTCCTCAGCTCGGTCGATTCATTGCGACCAACCGATTTGGTGACGCACCTGGTTTGGAAATTCGTCTCTGACGATGAACCAGACGAAACGTACGTCCAGCCGGTCACGGAACGCCCAATCAATCATCGGAAAATCGGATTGTAGGTGCCGAGATGGAACTCGCGAATGGGTCTCGCGTGTGGGCGTGCTCGGCAACATAGATGTCCACGACTTGACAGTGCGTTACGAATGAATAGACGCGCTCAGCAACCAGGCACACCGACGCAGTTGTCGGGGATGTTCTCCGTCACGTCGGATGAGTTCAAAGTCACGATACCTGAGGCGTTGTAAATTCCTCCCCCAGCGATGACGGCCCTATTTGTGGTCACCAAGGACAAGTTGAGGGTGGTGGCGCCGTTGTTGTCGTTGTAGATTCCCCCGCCCATTTTGCCCTCATTCCCGCTCACCGTCGATGCATTCACGGTAGCAATGCCGCCAATGTTCGCGATTCCGCCACCGGAGTCACTCGCGGTATTCCCGTTCACTGTCGAGGAGTCCACGGTCAGGATGGAATGGTTTAAGATGCCGCCGGCGCTAGGCGCCCGGTTGTAACTCACGGTGGAGGTGTTCCGCACAATCAGCGTGCCAGTATTGCGGATCGCGCCAGCGCCGAACTCGGCGACATTCCCCGTTATCGTGGAAGCGTCTATCGTAAGCATGTGGCCATTTGAGATCGCTCCGCCGAAGCCGGCGATCGCTCCGCTGAAGCCGGCGATGTTCCCGACCACCATCGATGACGCAATTACAGCGACGCCACTGTTACTGATCCCACCACCTTCATCGCCCGCCACGTTTCCGCTCACGATGGACCCTTCGCGGAGAACAAGGGATCCACGATTTAAAATTCCGCCGCCCTCACGAGGGTGGGGTGCGCTATTGCCGATCACGACGCACGAGATCAGAGTCAGGTTGCCGTTATTGTCAATCCCTCCGCCGAGGAATGCTATTGGGTCTACCTCCGGCCCCGCTGAATTTCCGCCTGTAATTGTGAGGCCAGTAAGCGTGGCTGTCGCGCGGCTGGAAATCCGGAGGGTCGTCCCCGCCTCCTCTCCATCCAAAGTCGGGGTCGGAAACTGCCTCGTAGGAACACCAATCAATCGGATGTTTTGGGTCAGCTCATAGGTGCCCCGGCAGATGCCGCTGATATGTAGCTCGTCGTCAGGATTGGCTGCCGCGATAGCGTCCTCAAGCGCCTGGCCGCTGTCTGGAGGGAAGTGCCGACCTTGCGTGTCGTTGACAACCCGGCACGGCCTGGCAGAAACAGCGGTCGGTGACTGACCAGCGTCGAGCGCAGTTTGGGCGAGAGCGCTGGTAATGAGCACGGCCAAGAATCGCAGGGCTGAATGTCGTATGGTCTTCATTTCAAAACCCCCTCTCCGCGTAATGGACGGCCGTGAATATTTCGAGTCGCGAGGCGTTGAGCAGCAGACGGTGCCGCCTACGGATAGCTGCCGGAGGTTGTCTTGGAGCTCCCGGTCGCGGCCCTCCAGCGAATCTGGTGCCCTCGTTACCGCACCGATTGACTGCGAGATCAATACTGGCAGACCGTAAAGTCGCTAAAGCGGTGGGCTTTTGTCTTATCAAAACCCGATTGACGCGACAGCCCATGGAACGTCTCGTTTTCACCGCCCACTTCAAGCGGCAGCGATCAGTGACTGAGCCAATCGCGTCCGACACGTGGACGTTCAATGGCCCAAAGGGAGCAAACAGATACGGCGAGAATCCAGGTTGGGAGACCACGACAGGTTCCGGAGGATAAGAACAACGATTGGTTCTGTCCGGTGTTCATCGAAGGTTGGACCGCATACGTCATCCCCGCAAATGGGAGTAGGCCGGATCGATGCCCTGATGAACGCAGTAACGCTGGTCCGATCATTTCGCGAGCACGTCGCCGAGCTTCGGATCTCCCGCCGGGCGTCACGACCGACAACACGGCGGAAGAGGTAGCGGTCGGCAGGCTTGCGCGCGGACGCTCCCGACGCCAGCTTGCCATACCTATCCGACGTCGTCAGACTCATGCCGATGTTCGACTTGGCTTTGCTGAAGGAGGTCCACCACTACTCCGCTGGGCACCGACACATGATCGAGCGAGCGGCGACCTGCGGCCGCTTCTAATGCGGGGCGATCTTCGACGCCAAGGAAGTGGAGGAGTGGTGCGACGAACTGAAGCAAGGAGTGCCGCAGACGGTCGGAACGACCGCGCTTTGTCCACGGTGCGGCATCGATTCAGTCTTGCCGGACAATATCCCCGGAGTTCCATTGAGTCCCGCACTGCTCCAGGCGATGCGCGAGCACTGGTTCTAGAGTGCGGCTTTTCAAGCGGACGCCAGACACGAATTAGGCGGCGATGCCCACAAATTCCACGTTCTCGGCGTCGCCGCCTTTCACATAACCCCGTACCGGTACCAATTTTCACCGCTGGAAAAATCAGTCTAAGTAAGAAATCCGCCGAAGTAAGCAGTAGAGTACGCCGCACGAAACGACAGGAGGTTGGTGATGCGCGCTCTCATGACGTCCGCGATTCTTCAGCTCGTGCTCGTCGCCATCAACCCGGCCGCGAGCTATGCCGACGCCGGGCTCCTGCGGACGATCGACTCGCCGGACGAGCCGCGCGGCTACTGCATCGACATCGCGGGTCCGCCGGCGAGGGTGCAGCTCGACGGGCCGCTGCAGGCGCACACGTGCAAGTACGGCGAGCCGCTCGACGATCAGCGGTGGGAGCGGACGGCGGACGGCGCTATCCGCGCCCCCAGGTACGATCGCTGCCTCGCGGCCACCGCGCTCGAGCCGGGTGCCAAGCTGCTGGTCCGACCGTGCTCTTCTGCACCCGAACAGCGCTGGACGATGACGTGGGCACGTCTCAGCCCGGCGTCCAAACCGGAGTTGTGCATTGCGGTCGCCGGCGACAAAGGCGAACCGGTGGGTACGGACTTCTGGCTCTCTCCCGTCTATCACGAACGCGCTATCGGGCTGGAGCGCTGCACCGACGCGCGCGCCGTCAGCCAGTCGTTCCGATGGTCGCGGCCCGATGAGCGCGGCCTCAGCCTCGCCGAACTCTCACGCAGCGGCATGCCCGCCGAACTGGCGAAGCAGATCGCGGCGCTCGGCTCGACGGACGGCAACATCCCTGAGACATACAAGCTGTATGCATCGCAGCCGCGGGTGTACGAGCCGTCCGAGTTCAAGGCGAGTAAAGGCGTCGCGTACGGGCCCAACGAGCGCCAGCGCCTCGACATCTACACCGCGACGGTTCGCCGCGCGGAACGTCCGGTGCCGATCGTGGTCGTGTTCCATGGCGGCGGCCTCGTGGGCGGCACGCGCGAGAACACCGCCACGTTCGCCGAGTACTTCGCGAGCCTCGGATTCGTCGGTGTCGCTGCGGGGTACCGGCTCGCGCCGGACATCAAATGGCCGGAGGGGGCGCGCGACGTGGGCGCCGCCGTGACGTGGCTGCGCGATCACGCGCGCGAATACAACGCCGACCCGGAGCGCATCTTCGTCGCCGGAATCTCAACCGGCTCGCTGCATGTGGCGACCTACATCTTCAGGCCGGAGCTGCTGCCGCCCGGTACCGCCCGCGCAGCCGGTGCCATCCTGCTGTCAGGACCGTATACGTTCGATTTTTCGTCGCCGACGAAAGGCGAGCTCGCCTACTTTGGCGAGGACAAGTCGCGGTGGCCGCGGATGGTCGTACCCGGGAACGTGACGCGCACCGACATTCCTGTGCTCTTCACGACGGCGGAGTACGACGACGCACGATACATCCGGGCGCAGGCGGCGCTCTTCTCCGAGCTGGTGCAGAAGCACGGCATGCGGCCGCGCTTCCGGCAAAGCCTCGGACACAACCACGTATCGCAGTTGCTGTCGGTCGGCACGGCAGACACGAGCATCTCGCGCGAGATCCTCGATTTCATCGACCGCGTGACGGCGCGCTGACAGGCGGTGCGGTCCCCCACCGGCGGTCTCGTCAGAAGTTATATCCGGCGATCAGCTTCACGTTGGACACGCCATACGCGGTCCCCCTCAGCTCGAAGAACAGGCCGTTGGCGCGCCGCGCGCCCGCCACGAGTCGTGATGCTCTCAGTGGACCCTTTGTCATAACCCCGTACCAGTACCATCCTTCGCTCGCCTGAACCGTGAGCGAGCTTCGGGCGGCTCTAGCCAGTTGTAAAGCTGGCCGGTCCAGAAGATCATCCTCATCATGATTTTGCGTTTCCGTCATCAGACATATCGTCGATTCCTTTTATGCGCCAGCGTGCTCGCCGTCGTGCTGCTCGGTCTGGCCACACCGGCATTTGCATCGCAGACGCCGGCCACTCAACAGCGGCCGCAGACGACACCGTTGGCTGCTTCGCCATCCACGACACAGGACCCCGCGCAGACAACGCCGTCGACTCCGACGCCCGACCCGCCGCCGGGGACGACTACGGCACCGGAGCCCGAGAAGGCGCCGGACGCGCCGACGACCGGGGACGACAAAGATCGGATCTTCGGTGTGCTGCCGAACTACACGACCGTCACGGGCAACGACACGTTCACGCCGATCTCCGGCAAGGCAGCCATCAAGATTGCGGCACTCGACTCGGTGATCGATCCCATGGTGTATCCGCTCTACGGGTTCGTCGCCGCCGTTGCGCACGCGCGGAACGATCCGCCGGAGTGGGGCGGAGGGCTCAAGGGCTACACCAAGCGGTACAGCGCGGCACTTACTGACAACACGATCTGCAGCATGGTGGGAACGGGACTGCTGCCGGCGCTGTTGAAACAGGATCCACGGTACTACCAGGGGCTTAGGACCGGCATCCTTTCCCGATTTGGCTACGCCGCAAAGGCGAGCGTCGTCACGAAATCACGGATTACAGGACGCCCGGAGTTCAACGTCTCCGAAGTCGCCGGCACACTGATCGTCGCGAGCGCCGGCAACCTCTACTATCCCGAGACTCAACGCACCGTGACGGACACGCTGACGCGCTGGGGCATGCAAGCGATGTGGGACGGCGTCTCGAACGAGCTCAAGGAATTCTGGCCGGACATCAAGAAGAAGCTGCACCGACAGTAGTCAACAGCCAGGTTGCTCGGAAGAAGACACACGGCGCCAAGGAAATCTTCTATTGAGCGTTGCCGACGATCTTGACGAACTCGTCGTTTGACCCGACCCGCTGCCCCACGATGGAGACATGCTGTGCAACATCGAGCTTCAGCTTCTTCATGTTGAGATTCAAGGTTCGCATGCCAGCAGTTGGCGCAGATTGTTTTGTACTTGGGTCTGGCGGCACATAGAGATCCGCGTTGATCAGGATCTTCTCTTTCGGGAGATAGACCATCAACATGTCGGCAGAGTGATTGCCTCTGGCCAGCGATGGACCGGGGATTTTGAGGTACGTCTCTCCCACTTCGTACGCCATGTCCTGCACATGCCAGATCTGCATCTGGCGCTCGTCATCGCTGACAACGGTCCCGCCCATCATCGTCGTGCCGCCCACCGTCTGAATCGGCGGAGGCCGGCGACTGATCATGTACATCGGGTTGAAGATGGTCATCTGATCCGGATCCAACGTTCTCGGAAACGGGCTGAACAGGATGTCGACGTAATAGTCCTTGTTCATCTCGTGGGTGACGACCGTGGTGCCCTGCGAGAAATACGTGCGGAGGCCGCCGGCATACGCCATGTGGTGATTGGTATTGACCACGTACCGAATCATTTTGCCCGGGGCGAGTTTATGAACTTCATCGATGACCGCGAGCGACCGCGCTTCGCTCTGCGGCGCTTCGACGACGGCCACGAAGTCCTTGAACTCGACGAGCACGCTGTTCATGGGGCCGCCGCCCACCAGCCAGACATGGTCCGCAAGCTTCTGTGTTTGCACCTTCACCGGATCGAGTTTTGCCGTCCGCACCGTTTCGGGAACTGGAAGCTTGTTCACAACCAGATTGGGCTTCACGTCTTTCGTGTAGACCTGAAAATAATTTTCTCCAGGGTTGATCCTGGGATCGCCCTGATGGACGTGGATCAACCCGGGGAACATCACGCCGTTGTAATCCTTGTATTGCGTGTAGCGCATTTCATAGGTCATGTCGCCGTAGACGGGGTTCGCAATCCACGAGCCGGTCAGTTCGATGAGATTCTGATCGTTGATCGTGCCGTTGACTCGAGACTTTCCGTAGCTGAAGGAAACAATCGTCACCCACTGGCCAAACGCCGAGAGCCCGAAGTCCGACGGGCCGACGATCGGTTGCCGAATGGCCTTCAGGTCGGTGGCGGCCAACGCCGCCTTGATGAATCCGTGCGGACTGAGCACGATCTCGAGTTGCCGCAGATCGGCGTAGGGAATGCCATCG